>NZ_NCST01000115.1 GCF_002088975.1 Henriciella aquimarina | reverse complement strand
TCATAGGACGTCAGTTGGTCTGGATCGAGCCGGACCTGATATTGCTTTTCAAAGCCGCCGAGCGACAGGACTTCGGTCACGCCTTCAACGGACTGGAGCGGATACTTGATCATCCAGTCAGCGATCTCGCGCAACTCGACAAGCGACCGCTCGCCGGTTTCATCGACGAGACGGTAGTACATGATAATGCCAAGGCCGGTCGAAATCGGTCCCATCTTCGGCGTGCCGAAGCCTTCGGGGATGGCCTCGCCCGCCTCGCCAAGACGTTCGCCGACAACCTGGCGCGCGAAATAGACGTCCGTGCCGTCCTCGAAATAGATATTGATGACGGACAGGCCGAAATTGGACGTCGAGCGGATCTCCTCAACCTTGGGCAGGCCGGACATGGCCGTTTCGATCGGATAGGTGACATAGCGCTCGACCTCTTCGGGTGACAGGCCTTCAGTCTCCGTGAAGACCTGGACCAGCGAGGGCGAGGGATCGGGAAAGGCATCGACGGGAAGGCTGCGAAAGGCAAACAGGCCGCCGATGGACAGGGCGAGTGCGGCAATGGCGGCAAGCAGCCGGCCACCCGCAAGGCGGTGCATCAAATTGATCATTTTGCGGGTCTCCTAGTGTGCGTGGCCGTCGCCGAAAGCGTCTTTTTCAAGCTGCGCTTTCAGGGTGAAGGCGCCCTCGGCAACGAATGCTTCGTCGGCCTCGAGCCCGGAAATGATCTCGGTATAGCTGCCTGCACTCTCTCCTGTCCGGACCTCGCGCGGTTCGAACCCGTCATCCGTCGGGACGAAGACCGACATCCTGTCTTCAACACTGACAATCGCATCGGAGGGAACGCGCACGACGGGGCGCCCCTCTCCCGTGTCGATCCGCGCCGTTACGAACTGACCGGGCTTCAGCCTGTGTTCGGCATTGTCGACAATGACCCGCGCGGTCGCGGTGCGGGATGCCTCATTGATGACAGGCAGGACATTTGAAATTGTCCCTTCGGCCAGGACGCGGCCATCTTCCTGCTGGAAGGTCACGGTCTGGCCTTCGCTGACCTTGCCGAGATCTTCCTTGTAGACGGCGATGTCGGCCCAGACGACGCTATCATCGATGATGACAAAGATGGGCGCGCCGCCAGCCGATACGGTTTCTCCAAGAGAAACGCTCCGCTGAATCACCTCTCCGGCAAGGGGAGCCGTCACATAGGCTTGCGCCAGCGCCCCATCCTCAGCCTCATCCAGACTGTCGAGTACGCCATGACTAATTCCGACAGCATGGAGTCTGTTTTCGGCAGCCTCCAGAGCGGCGGTTGCTGCCGAGAAGGCCGCACGCGCCGACTGCACATCGGCTTCGGACGTGATCTTCTGCTCCCAGAGGTTTTCCTCGCGGTCCAGCTCGGCCCGCGCCAGGCGTTCGGCGCTGAGCGCATTCAGATAATCGGCCTTGAGGCCGGCGAGTTCACGGCTGGTCAGGCGCGCTAGCGTCGCACCGGCTTTCACCGTATCGCCTTCGCCTGCATAAAGCTGGGCGACAATGCCTTCCACCTGCGGCGAAACCCTAGCGACACGGTCTGCATCGAAACGGATTTCCGCTGGCAGTTCCAGCTGGCCCGACACCGTGCCAGTCCCCGCTTGCCCGGTCCGGATTCCGGCCGCTTCAGCCGCCTCGGCGCTCAGCTCGACAAGGTCGCCGCCTTCTTCTTCATGAGTTTCATGGTCGTCATGGCCTTCTTCGGCTTGCGAGGCCGTCCGGTTTGCACCAGACGAATCGGAGGCGTCATTGCCGCAAGCACTAAGATACAAAAGCGCTGGCGAAAGCAGCGCCGCATAGAATAAATTCAGTTTCATTGGATCTCTCCTTCGAACGGCGCGGCGCCGATCAGCGCACGCAGCCGCAGGGTCTGTGTCTGGAGCGCCAGCCGGGCTTCGATCACGGCGGCGCGGGTTTCGATCAGGCTGCGCCGTGCATCGAGCGTGGCGGTCAGGTCAAACTTGCCAACCCGGTAACCCTCAGCGGCGGAGGCATAGGCGCCTTCGGCCAGGGGAAGGGCTTCGCCCTCGAGACGCTGCAACCGGGATTTCGCGGCCCGCACCTGCGCGGCCAGGCTCGCCTGCTCGGCTCTCAGCCTTGCTTCGACGGCCCTGGCATTCAGCTCTGCCCCTTCGGTACGGAACCGGGCAGCGCGTGTGGCATCCTGGTTGCGGTCGAACACGGGCAGCGGCAGGCTGATACCCGCGAGGAAAGCACTGTCTCCGGTGTCCTCGAAGCGGCGGACACCAGCCGAAACGGTGACATCTGGCCACGCTCCGGCCCGCGCACGGTCTGTCGCCGCGGCCCTGGCATCAGCACTGGCTTGCGCGGCCTGTAACCTTGGGTGGGTAACACGTACACCGTCGGATCCCGTGCTATCCGTAGCGACATCAAAATTCTCCGGCCTCGGCAAAACATAGTCGACGTCCGGGCTTCCCCAGATCGATGCAAGCGAAATCGCCGCAGCCTCCACATTGCCGCGAGCGGCGTCGGCAGCGGCCTGAAGGCTTGCCGCTTCGGCTTTTGCCCGCAAAAGCTCCGGCGGGGCCGCAGCGCCCGCCTCGACGCGGCGTTCGACAACATTGGCGAACTCCTCGGCCAGGCTGGCCGACGCGTCCGCCACGTCCGCCATCTCGATGGCGGCCTGCAAATCGAGAAAGAGTTCGCCGGCAAGTCGCTGCGCTTCCAGCCTCTGGACGTTGCATTCGGCACTCGCCAGCGCGGCCTCAGCTCTTGCGGCCCGCTCGGACAGGCGCCGCTTGCCGCCAAGCCGGAAGGTCTGCTCCAGCGCAAGCGTTGTCTCATAGGCATCGAAGCCTTCGAGACCGCCTGTGCCTGCGAAATTCTCTGTATCCACAGAGATCGCCGGGTTGAGCCACCGCCCGGCCTGGTCGGCGTCGGCTGAAGCGGCTCTCGCTTCAAGCGCGGCAATCAGGATTTCCGGCGCGGCATGGCCCGCACGGGCGACCGCCCGCTCCAGCGTCAGCGGCAGGGTCTGATCATATTCACGTTGCCCAACAGGCGCAGGGCTGCACCCCTGAGCGTAGGCTGCCCCGGCCAGAACCGGCAGGGCGAGCGCGGTGACAGCACCGCACAACAGATGTCTCATTTTGGATAGTTTCCTCGTCCAGATTCAACGACGGCGCAGCCGGGGCTGCGCATCAGATGTCTTGTGTCGTTGGTCTAGGCGCGGGGAGGCCGGTAAAGCCCGTCGGGACGGAGGCTCGCATGATCCGCTTGGCCGGGGCGGATCCGTTTGGTCTGAATCCCAGGCCGAATGGCGGCGCCGAAATCGCCACCACCGATCATGTGAACATGGCAGCCGCCGCAATGATGCGCTGTATGCTCATGCCCTTCATGCGACGGTTGTTCGCCAGATCCGTCCTGTGAAAGCTCGCCATCGGCACACACCACCGTATTGTCATCACAGGCGTGCATTGTATCTGCCGCCGCACCCATGGGCGCAAAAACGAAAGCGATCGTCATCATCATGACGATCAGCGTTCGCAAGCGCCTTATGATCCGGGGAAGGCTCATACTATAGACTTAGCAGCTTTCGGTGATAATCGAGTTAATGCCTTCGCATTCAATTGCCATAACATCTCCAGTCACTGGAGGGTCAAGCCCTAGTTTGAAGGGCGTGCGGCGAGAACTTCTTTTCCCGCATGCTCTTCATGCAGGCATTGCTCATGGTGGCCCAGCGCTGCGAGCACTGAGCAGCATGCGATCTTCCCGCCCTCGCAGGCGGTGATCATGCGCTTGAGTTCGGCTTCAAGTGCTTCGAGCTGGGTCAGCCTGCGTCGAACCTCGCCCAGCTGGCGGCGGGCGATCTGGTCGACTACGGCGCAGTCCCAGCTAGGCTCAACCTGCAACGAAATCAGTTCACGGATTGCCGGAACCGGGAAGCCCAGGTCTCTGGCATGCCGGATAAAGCCAAGACGCTCGACAGCGGTGTCGCCATAGAGCCTTTGTCCACTCGCGCTGCGATCCGGCTCATCAAGCAGGCCAATCGATTCATAGTAGCGTATCGTGGTGACCTTCACCCTGGTCGCCGCAGAAAGCTTTCCGATCGTCATCGAGCTCATGTAGTGAAACCTCTTGCCTCTACAGTTACTGTAGACTGTAGACTGTAGACTATCAGAAACACAAGCGCTGGAGGCACGATGTCTGGCTTCGACCGGAAAATCAGGAGCTTTCCGAAGGAGACAGTTGCATGAGCGAATGCTGCGGGCAGACATCTTTCGACGGAACATCGAAATCTTATCGGCGCGCGCTTCTTGCCGTCATCGCGATCAACGCCATCATGTTCATCGTCGAGCTCTCCGCGGGTTACCTCGCCCGTTCCCAGGCCCTCAAGGCGGACGCGCTGGACTTTGGCGGCGATGCGGCAACCTATGCGATCAGCCTTGCCGTAATCGGTATGAGCGCTACGGTGCGGGCGAAAGCTTCCCTTTTCAAGGCCGGATCCCTGGCGCTGATCGCGCTTTTCATCCTTGGATCCACCATCGCCCGTGTCTTTTCAGACGGGGCGCCGGAAACAGTCACGATGAGCATCATCGGCGGCCTGGCCCTGGCGGCCAATTTGCTGAGTGTCCTCATCCTGCTGCGCTGGCGCGATGGGGACAGCAATGTTCGTTCTGTCTGGCTCTGCTCGCGCAATGATGCGATCGGCAATGCCGGTGTCATCGCTGCTGCCGGCGCCGTCGCCCTGACCGGATCGCCGTGGCCGGACCTGATTGTCGCCACCCTTCTTGCAGGCCTTTTCCTGCGCTCCTCCTGGGCAATCACGCTGCAGGCCGTTGGCGAGTTGAAGCAACAGAAATCCGGCGCCGGATGTTCGACGGCAAAAGCCTCATGAAGCTGCTCATTCCTCTCTGGCTCCAATTCCTGTGGCGGACTGATCCTGTCCGGCACGATCATCCTGCTGACCTATGCCTATGTAATCCGTTCCCTGACCGTTTCCTTAATAGCGCGGATGCGGGCCTGACCGTCAGCGCGCCGAATATGGTTGATTCTGCGCGCAATCTCGATGCCTCCTCCATGCGCCGCAAAACCGCTCCACGTCCAAGGACGTAGCGACGCACAAAACGTTGTGCAAACATGACGCCATGCGACCCATGGTGCCAACGCTCTCATCTTGCGACCCATTAAATCCAAGGCGCCCCTTAGGATGCAATCCATTTCTCGCCGAACCCTCGCATAAAAAGAGCCCAAACATTGACAAGAAAAGCGATGGTCGCGAAGTAGCCGACAATGGGCGAAGGCTCATTGCAGAACACCGCCAATCTTCGCGAATGAAATTAACGCAATGGCGACGGTTTTCTGCTCACAGTCTCACAGCTCGATAATCCTGAGGCTATTCATCATAGTTGTCGCAAGCATCGACGCCGATTGCTCCGTTTTTGAGCAATTCGTCTGCAATCAGTAACAGCTGCTCTGAACGAAATTCGCTCAAGGCGTAGTGGACGAAACGTCCACGTTGATCGCCAGTTACAAGACCGCATTCACTCAGGCAGCGGAGGTGGTTTGAGGCATTCGATTGCGACAAGCCCGTTATTGCGACGATCTCTCCGACGGAACGAGGGCCCTTGCGTAAAGCTTCCAAGATGAACAGGCGCGACGGATCGGCCAATCCCCGGAACAACTTCGCTCGTAGCAGGACAGAATGGGCGTTGGCTCGCCCACCCAGCTCGGCATCGCTCGACATATCATCCACGAGTGATATAATCCTCTATCATAAAAGGTGTGATCATGACTATAGCAGCTTCAACGGACAAAACCGAGACCGGACGCTACCGGATCACCGGCATGGATTGCCCGTCCTGCGCCGGGAAGATTGAAAAGGCCGTGCGCTCGGTCGGGGTGGAAGACGTGAAGGTCTCGACGGCCACGCAGATCATGACGCTGCGCGTCGATGATCCCGCCACACGGCTGCCCGAGGTCGAACGCGCTGTGGCCGGGATCGGCTACCGGCTGGATCGCCTGGACAGGCCCGCAACCGACGGGGAAGGCGACATCGACGACCTGCCGAAAGACCTGGCGCACATCACCCCGGCCTACAGGCGGGCGCTGTGGATCGTGATCCTCCTGAACATCGGCTATGGCGTCATAGAGGCGGTCGGCGGTTTCATCTCGGGATCGCAGGCGCTGAAGGCCGACGCGCTCGACTTTCTTGGCGACGGCCTGATCACCTTCCTAGGCATTCTCGCGATTGGCTGGTCTCTGGCCTGGCGAGCCCGCTCCGCACTGATCCAGGGCCTGTTCCTGGGTGCTCTCGGCCTGGGGGTTCTCGCCAACACCGCGTACCGGATCCTAGTCCAACAGCAGCCCGAGGCGGGTTTGATGGGCCTGTTCGCAGTGATTGCGCTGGTGGTCAACGTGGTCGCGGTGCTCCCGCTGTTGCCTCACCGGACGGGAGACGCCAACGTGCGGGCGGTCTGGCTCTTCAGTCGCAATGACGCCATTGGCAACGCCGCGGTCGTCGTGGCGGCGGGCCTGGTTGCCTGGACCGGAACGGCATGGCCCGATCTTGTGGTTGCGGCCGTGATCGCCGGGCTGTTCCTGCAATCCTCATGGTCGATCGTCCGCGACGCCCGGGCCGATCTGCGGGAGAGGACATGAGCGCCGTCCGCCGACTTGGCGTCGCGTGCGCCGTCGCGGCGTTCGCTCTGGACCAGGGCTCGAAGGCGATTGTCGTCGCCTCCCCCGCTCTCGCTGCCGGCGTGGAAGTTCTTCCATTCTTCAATCTTGTGCGCGGTCAGAACTCCGGGGTGACCTTTGGAATGTTCGGTGGGGCGCCATGGTGGGTGCTCGCACTGCTCGCCCTCGCCATTGTGGCGGCACTCTCCGTTTGGCTGTGGCGAGCGCAGAACCGGCTGGTCGCCGCTGCCCTCGGACTGCTGATCGGCGGGGCCCTCGGCAACGTGCTGGACCGGCTGCGCCACGGGGCCGTGACGGACTTTCTCGATTTCCACCTCGGAGCCTATCACTGGCCCGCCTTCAATCTCGCTGATGCGGCGATCGTCAGCGGAGTTGCCCTGCTTCTGCTGGACGGTTTTCGCGCTCCGCAAGAGCAGCGACAAGCGGAGCCAGAGGAGGGATGACCGTGCCCCGTATGCCGCGCGATGAGGATTTCGACAGCACGCTGGCGCTGCTCCGCGATCCCTATGGCTTGATTTCCAAAAGGTGCCGCCACTACGGGACCGACCTCTTCGAGACCCGTCTCCTGCTCCGCAGGACGATCTGCATGACGGGGCCGGAGACCGCAGAGCTGTTCTACGATCAGGAGCGGTTTGTCAGGCGTGGTGCGGCGCCCGGCCGCGTTCAAAAGACGCTCTTCGGCCGGGGCGGCGTTCAGGGGCTTGACGATGAGGCACACCGGCATCGCAAGCAGATGTTCATGGCGCTCATGACGCCCGAGCGGATCCAGCATCTCGGAGAGCTGAGCGCCGAGCAGTGGCGCATCCAGGCCCGGAATTGGGCGAGCATGGACCGTGTCGTCCTCTATGACGAGGTCCAGGAAATCCTGACCCGGGCGGTTTGCGCCTGGGCGGGCGTTCCGCTCCCAGAGAAGGAGGTTCGTCGGCGCACGGCGGAACTGACCGCGTTGTTCGATTCCGCGGGGGCGACCGGACCGAGGCACTGGTGGTCGCGCCTGTCCCGCAAACTGTCGGACAAGTGGGTTTCGGACATCGTAGAGCAGGTCCGCGCGGGCCGTCTGGACCTGCCGGAGCAAAGCCCGGCGCGCGTAATCTCCACTTGGCACGGGCCGGATGGTCAGATGCTGAGTCCACGAATAGCTGCGGTGGAACTGCTGAACATCTTGCGTCCGACCGTTGCCGTGTCCGTCTTCATCACGTTCACCGCCCACGCGCTGCACCAGTTTCCAGCCTGCCGTCAAAAATTTCGGGCCAACGACGGATATCTCGAGTGTTTCGTGCAGGAGGTCCGGCGCTGGTATCCCTTCTTTCCCGCCGTGATGGCGCGCGTAAGGCGAGAGTTTGAGTGGAAGGGCTACCGGTTCCCGCGTGGCCGGCGGGTGGTCCTTGATCTATACGGCACCAACCGAGACCCGCGGGCATGGGATGCCCCGGAGGAGTTTTGGCCGGAGCGATTTCAGGGTTGGGATGGCAGCCCCTTCCGTTTCATTCCTCAGGGTGGCGGCGACCACCACCGGAACCATCGCTGCCCGGGCGAATGGATCACGACCGAACTGATGAAGGTGGCCTGCGAGTTCCTTACGGAACAGATCGTCTTCGATGTGCCGGACCAGGACCTGCGCATCGATATGTCGAGACTGCCGGCACTCCCGAAAAGCCGGTTCGTGATCAGCAATGTAAGGCCTGATGAGCGATGAGTACGGTCCTTTGGGCAGCTGTTCTGCTGGGTGCCGTCTGGGCGGCGCATTGGGGCGCGGAGCATCTAGCCGATCCGCTGAAGAAGCTGCGCCGCCAATGGGGGTTCTCCGTCGCGGCCGGTGGCTCGTTCATCGGACTCGCCACTGCGAGCCCGGAGGTCGGAATCAACATCACGAGCGCCTTTCGCGGCGTTGCCGATATCGGCCTCGGCGCGATGCTGGGTGCCAACATCATCGTCGTTCCGATCCTGCTCGCCACCGCCTATCTTGCCACACGGAAGAAGGATCTCGGCGGCGAGCATCGCGATCACGAACGGCATCTGCGCGAGCATTTCCTGCCCGTGGATCCCGGGGCGGTCACCGTGCAGGCGCTACCGTATCTCGGCATCCTCGTCGTCGTCGCCCTGCTGACGCTTCCAGAGCCGTGGCGGGGCCTCCAGCCAATCGACGGCTGGATCCTGCTCATTACGTACCTGGCCTATCTCGCGCAGGCGCTTCTGCGCGGCCGGAAGGGAGGCGAGCAGGTCGAGTGGAGCCGGCGCGAACGGTGGCTCGCGGGTGGCGGTTTAGCGGCGCTCGCAGTCGGGGCTTACTTCATCGTCTTCTCAACCGAAAAGATTGTGAGCGCGCTTGGCATTTCAAAGATCATCGGCGGGCTGTTCATTACAGCGCCGGTGGCGGCGCTGCCGGAGGTCTTCGCCACATGGACCCTCGCGCGCCGTGGCCAGATCACGGCGGCCGCGACCGACGTCATCGGCGATATGGCCGCCACCATGACGATCGCCTTCATCCCGCTCACGATCATTGCGACGCCGATCCAGGACCTGCGTCTGTTCTGGGTGAGCCTGGCCTTCGTGGCGATCATGCCGGCACTCTACGCTGCGTTCATCTGGTGGGGGCGCGTGCGCGAAACCGGCTTCAGGCGGTGGCAGGTTCTCAGCTTCCCGGTCGTCTACGCCTTGTTCGTGGCGACTGTCGTTCTCTGGGTGCAGCCGTTCGGGCAGAGCGGCTAATTCTAGGCGGAGGCAGTCCGTGTGCATCCGAAAACTACAATGTTAGAGATTGATGATGCGCACGAACCAAGACAGGATACACTCGCACCGTCCGGAGCCATGCGGTGAAGCTATGGCACGGCCGAACCCGCCGTTGTCCAGTCTATTGCGAATCCGTCGCTAGCAACTTCAGGCATACCTACCTTATTCAACCAAATGCTGACGCCATTCTTGGAGAGCCAAGCTAAGACACGCACGGTCGGATCGATGGCAATTCATACCTCCCCTATCATTGACGGGTGCTCGCCTCGCGCAAGGAATTTTGCGGCGATGGGCGAGGTAATCATCTGGATGACTGCATAAAAGGCCGCCGGTATCGCAATCTCCACCGGCAAGCCGGATGCAGCCACGAACGCGGCGGCGCTGCTGAACTCCTTTTTGCTCACGGTGAAGAGATATGTGATGACCTCCTTGCGGTCGGTGGTGCACAATCGCGCCGTCAGCCCGAACATGTACCCCATCAGATTGAGCGTGAGAGCCGCGCCAGCGATCACGAAGGCAAACCAGCCATAGTCAATGATCGTCTCTGCATTCGGACCGACAACGGCGAGAAGGATCAGCAGATAAGGGATCGAGCCATATCCCGCATAGGCGGAATCATGGCGAGCAAAAAATGCCGGAAATCTGGTGCGCAAGCCGACACCAAGGATTGTCGGCAAGAGCACGATCAGCACTAGTTCCACAATGATTGACCCGAGCGGAACCGCCAGCTGCATTCCAGTCAGCCACAAAAACAACACCGGAACGACAAATGGCGACAGAGCCGTGTTGACCGCATTGAATACGGCGGCCAGGGCAACGTTTCCGCGCGCCATCAGCACCAGAAGCGGCGACGAAACGTCTGTCGGCAAAGTGCCGAGCAGGGTCTGACCCGCAGCGAGCGAACCTGTGCCAAAGAACATGCGCCCCGTCACGAAACCGGCAATGGACATTGGCCCGTAGACAAGACCGAGCGCCAGCAACTGCCTGGAAGGTCTGCGAAGGATCACTCGCACGTCCTGCGCATTGAAGGTCAGGCTGATGACCAGCATCAGCAGCGCAAGCAATGGCCCGATAACGGTTTCAAGCCATAGGCCGGCTCCGGGAACGACCAGACCCAGGCACGCAACCGCGATGACAAACCAAACGAGGTTGGAACCCACAAAGTAAATCAGTCTGATCATCTTTAATCGACCACAATCCTCAACCGGACATCTCCACTATTTCGCACCCTCTGAAGCGGCCGTTCTCCGGCAGTGGTCGGAGGTTAAAAGCGTTCGGAGAGCGTCCGCCACTTTAACTAATGCGAGTTTTCTCGATCTTATACAAAGATGAGCGTCCTTGAAAAATACCCGTATGGGGTATACTTAACTTTGATGTTCTTCGTTCGCCACGCGGAAAGCACCGAACATGACCAACCCTGACGCCCACCATCATCACAGCTGTCAGCATCATGCTGATGCGAAACCAGCGCAATCCGATGACGCTTATGACAAGGTTCCGGCCGATTATGCCGGGACGGTCTGGACTTGCCCGATGCATCCGCAGGTTCGCGAAATGAGAACGGCGGTGCAAAATTAGACCACGGTAGCGCCGTCGTATTGGCGGTGCGGGCGGCGTAAAAGTCGTCCACTTTTTCCCTTCTTGCGGCAGCAGGGAGGGCGAGGAGATTTACACCGTGGAACTTTATCTGAAGGTCAGGCTGGCGCGCAGCGAGGGGATGAGCCAGCGGGATCTGGCGCGCCATTTCAACATATCGCGCGACAGCGTTCGCAAGATGTTGGCGTTCTCATCGCCGCCGGGATACCGGCGCACGAAGGAGATCAAGCGTCCCAAGCTTGATGGGTTCAGCGAGATCATCGACGGCTGGCTTGAAGAGGACAAGAAGTTGCCTCGCAAGCAGCGCCACACAGCGAAGCGGATCCACGAGCGGCTCAAGGCGGAACACGAGTTCACCGGCGGCTATACGATTATCAAGGACTACGTTCGGCAGCGTGAACGACGCACCCGTGAGATGTTCGTGCCGCTGGCGCATCCGCCGGGCCATGCGCAAGCCGATTTTGGCGAAGCGTTGGTTGTGATCGGGGGTGTCGAACAAAAGGCCCACTTCTTCGTCCTGGATTTGCCGCACAGCGATGCCTACTTCGTGCGGGCCTATCCGGCGGCGACGGCGGAGGCCTGGATGGACGGGCATGTGCATGCCTTTGCCTTCTTTGGCGGGGTGCCTCTGTCGGTTCTCTATGACAACGACCGTTGCCTGGTCTCGAAGATCCAGCCGGATGGGACACGGGTCCGCGCGACGCAGTTCAGCGGATTGCTGTCGCACTACCTGTTCCGAGACCGCTACGGGCGGCCGGGCAAAGGGAATGACAAGGGCAATGTCGAGGGGATGGTGGGCTACGTGCGCCGCAACCACATGGTGCCGATCCCCCACTTCCCGGATTGGGAGAGCTTCAACGCCTACCTTGAAGAGCAGTGCCGTGCCCGTCAGGGCGACACCTTGCGTGGGCACACGGAGATGATCGGCGCGCGCCTGCAGCGGGATCTGGCCGAGATGCGCCCCTTGCCAGCCGCCCCCTTTGAGGCCTGCGCACAGGCCAGCGGCCGGGTGAGCTCCCAGTCTTTGGTCCGCTACAACACCAACGATTACTCGGTCCCCGTGGCCTATGGCCATCAGGATGTGTGGGTGCGGGCCTATGTCGATCAGGTGGTGATTGGCTGCCGTGGGGACGTGATCGCACGCCATCCGCGGTGCTACGCGCGCGAGGACATGGTGTTCGATCCGATCCACTACCTCCCGCTGATCGAACGCAAGATCAATGCTTTGGATCAGGCTGCGCCCCTTGCGGAGTGGGACTTGCCAAAAGAGTTCGACACGCTGCGCCGCCTGATGGAAGCGCGCATGCTGAAGATAGGGCGCCGCGAGTATGTCCAGGTGCTGCGTCTTCTGGAGACCTTCGGCATGGAGGAGCTACACGCCGCCGTAAAGCAGGCCCTGAAGATGGGCGCGGTCGGCTTTGATGCTGTGAAGCATCTGGTTCTGTGTCAGGTCGAGAAGCGGCCACCACGGCTCGACCTCGACGTGTACCCCTACCTGCCACGGGCGCGGGTCGAGACGACCTCAGCGGCCAGCTACATGTCCCTGATGTCGGAGGCTGCGGAATGACCCATGCCCCCGAAATCCTGCTGGAGCATCACCTCAAGAGGCTGAAGCTTCCGACATTCCTGCGTGAGTATCAGAAGGTGGCGCGCCAATGCGCCGCCGAGGGCTTGGACCATGTCCAGTTCCTGACGCGCCTGGTCGAACTGGAGCTGATCGATCGCGAGCGACGGATGGTCGAGCGCCGCATCAAGGCGGCCAAGTTCCCGGCCACCAAAAGCCTCGACAGCTTCGACTTCAAGGCAATCCCCAAGCTCAACAAGATGCAGGTGCTGGAACTGGCGCGCTGCGACTGGATCGAACGGCGCGAGAACGTGATCGCCCTCGGCCCAAGCGGCACCGGCAAAACCCACGTCGCCCTCGGCCTGGGGCTCGCTGCTTGCCAGAAAGGGATGACGGTCAGCTTCACCACCGCCGCGGCCTTGGTCAACGAACTGATGGAGGCGCGCGACGAGCGTCGCCTGCTGCGGGTCCAAAAACAGATGGCCAACGCCAAGCTGCTGATCATCGACGAATTGGGCTTCGTCCCTCTCTCCAAAACCGGGGCCGAGCTGCTCTTTGAATTGATCTCGCAGCGCTACGAGCGCGGGGCTACGCTGATCACGAGCAACTTGCCCTTCGATGAATGGACGGAGACCTTCGGAACCGAGCGCCTGACCGGGGCGCTCCTCGACCGGCTGACCCACCACGTCAACATCCTCGAGATGAACGGCGAAAGTTATCGCCTGGCCCAAAGCCAGGCGCGAAAAGCCACCAAAACCTCCTGACCGACAATCCATGACTTGGCCCTCACGGGCCAAGGCGGCCAGTCAACCGCCAGCTATTTGGGGAGCGCGGTCGACTGGCCGCCAGCGCTCTATGCGCCCTTCACGCCCAACCCCAAAGTGGCCTACTTTTGCGCCGCCCTTTGGTCGGGTTTTACTCCGCCGTTGACA
>NZ_NCST01000114.1 GCF_002088975.1 Henriciella aquimarina | reverse complement strand
TGAGAACGGCGGTGCAAAATTAGACCACGGTAGCGCCGTCGTATTGGCGGTGCGGGCGGCGTAAAAGTCGTCCACTTTTTCCCTTCTTGCGGCAGCAGGGAGGGCGAGGAGATTTACACCGTGGAACTTTATCTGAAGGTCAGGCTGGCGCGCAGCGAGGGGATGAGCCAGCGGGATCTGGCGCGCCATTTCAACATATCGCGCGACAGCGTTCGCAAGATGTTGGCGTTCTCATCGCCGCCGGGATACCGGCGCACGAAGGAGATCAAGCGTCCCAAGCTTGATGGGTTCAGCGAGATCATCGACGGCTGGCTTGAAGAGGACAAGAAGTTGCCTCGCAAGCAGCGCCACACAGCGAAGCGGATCCACGAGCGGCTCAAGGCGGAACACGAGTTCACCGGCGGCTATACGATTATCAAGGACTACGTTCGGCAGCGTGAACGACGCACCCGTGAGATGTTCGTGCCGCTGGCGCATCCGCCGGGCCATGCGCAAGCCGATTTTGGCGAAGCGTTGGTTGTGATCGGGGGTGTCGAACAAAAGGCCCACTTCTTCGTCCTGGATTTGCCGCACAGCGATGCCTACTTCGTGCGGGCCTATCCGGCGGCGACGGCGGAGGCCTGGATGGACGGGCATGTGCATGCCTTTGCCTTCTTTGGCGGGGTGCCTCTGTCGGTTCTCTATG
The DNA here is from genome assembly GCF_002088975.1 of Henriciella aquimarina. GTDB lineage: Bacteria > Pseudomonadota > Alphaproteobacteria > Caulobacterales > Hyphomonadaceae > Henriciella > Henriciella aquimarina. The sequence goes on along the minus strand of NZ_NCST01000114.1, from coordinate 46,867 downwards.
ACAACGACCGTTGCCTGGTCTCGAAGATCCAGCCGGATGGGACACGGGTCCGCGCGACGCAGTTCAGCGGATTGCTGTCGCACTACCTGTTCCGAGACCGCTACGGGCGGCCGGGCAAAGGGAATGACAAGGGCAATGTCGAGGGGATGGTGGGCTACGTGCGCCGCAACCACATGGTGCCGATCCCCCACTTCCCGGATTGGGAGAGCTTCAACGCCTACCTTGAAGAGCAGTGCCGTGCCCGTCAGGGCGACACCTTGCGTGGGCACACGGAGATGATCGGCGCGCGCCTGCAGCGGGATCTGGCCGAGATGCGCCCCTTGCCAGCCGCCCCCTTTGAGGCCTGCGCACAGGCCAGCGGCCGGGTGAGCTCCCAGTCTTTGGTCCGCTACAACACCAACGATTACTCGGTCCCCGTGGCCTATGGCCATCAGGATGTGTGGGTGCGGGCCTATGTCGATCAGGTGGTGATTGGCTGCCGTGGGGACGTGATCGCACGCCATCCGCGGTGCTACGCGCGCGAGGACATGGTGTTCGATCCGATCCACTACCTCCCGCTGATCGAACGCAAGATCAATGCTTTGGATCAGGCTGCGCCCCTTGCGGAGTGGGACTTGCCAAAAGAGTTCGACACGCTGCGCCGCCTGATGGAAGCGCGCATGCTGAAGATAGGGCGCCGCGAGTATGTCCAGGTGCTGCGTCTTCTGGAGACCTTCGGCATGGAGGAGCTACACGCCGCCGTAAAGCAGGCCCTGAAGATGGGCGCGGTCGGCTTTGATGCTGTGAAGCATCTGGTTCTGTGTCAGGTCGAGAAGCGGCCACCACGGCTCGACCTCGACGTGTACCCCTACCTGCCACGGGCGCGGGTCGAGACGACCTCAGCGGCCAGCTACATGTCCCTGATGTCGGAGGCTGCGGAATGACCCATGCCCCCGAAATCCTGCTGGAGCATCACCTCAAGAGGCTGAAGCTTCCGACATTCCTGCGTGAGTATCAGAAGGTGGCGCGCCAATGCGCCGCCGAGGGCTTGGACCATGTCCAGTTCCTGACGCGCCTGGTCGAACTGGAGCTGATCGATCGCGAGCGACGGATGGTCGAGCGCCGCATCAAGGCGGCCAAGTTCCCGGCCACCAAAAGCCTCGACAGCTTCGACTTCAAGGCAATCCCCAAGCTCAACAAGATGCAGGTGCTGGAACTGGCGCGCTGCGACTGGATCGAACGGCGCGAGAACGTGATCGCCCTCGGCCCAAGCGGCACCGGCAAAACCCACGTCGCCCTCGGCCTGGGGCTCGCTGCTTGCCAGAAAGGGATGACGGTCAGCTTCACCACCGCCGCGGCCTTGGTCAACGAACTGATGGAGGCGCGCGACGAGCGTCGCCTGCTGCGGGTCCAAAAACAGATGGCCAACGCCAAGCTGCTGATCATCGACGAATTGGGCTTCGTCCCTCTCTCCAAAACCGGGGCCGAGCTGCTCTTTGAATTGATCTCGCAGCGCTACGAGCGCGGGGCTACGCTGATCACGAGCAACTTGCCCTTCGATGAATGGACGGAGACCTTCGGAACCGAGCGCCTGACCGGGGCGCTCCTCGACCGGCTGACCCACCACGTCAACATCCTCGAGATGAACGGCGAAAGTTATCGCCTGGCCCAAAGCCAGGCGCGAAAAGCCACCAAAACCTCCTGACCGACAATCCATGACTTGGCCCTCACGGGCCAAGGCGGCCAGTCAACCGCCAGCTATTTGGGGAGCGCGGTCGACTGGCCGCCAGCGCTCTATGCGCCCTTCACGCCCAACCCCAAAGTGGCCTACTTTTGCGCCGCCCTTTGGTCGGGTTTTACTCCGCCGTTGACAGGCTCACGCGTGGAGCGTCTTGCCTGGTTCTGGGGCTCGCCTTGGCGGGTTTCTCGGCCGCGCAGGCACAAGAGGCCGAGCCGGAAAGAACCGAGCAGCCGGCTGAAGGCGCGGACGAAGCGCTTTCGATGAACCAGGTCGTGGTGACCGGGTCCAGGATCGCCAATCCGAATTTGACGTCGAGCAGCTCCGTCACGGTTCTGGGGGCTGAGGAGTTCGATGCGCGCGGTGTCCTGCGCGTTGAGGATTTGCTGAGCACGCTGCCGCAGACGCTTTCGGGTGAAAGCTCCACCTCAGGCGTCAGCGGGGCACAGGCAACCGTGAACCTTCGCGGCCTTGGTTCCAAGCGCACGCTGGTCGTCGTGGACGGCAAGCGGCTTCCCTACGGTTCGCCGATCAATGTCGCGGCAGACCTGAACCAGATCCCCTCCCAGCTCGTCGAGCGGGTGGAAGTGCTGACGGGGGGTGCCACGGCGGTCTATGGCTCTGACGCCATCGCCGGCGTCGTCAACTTCATCATGAAGCGGGACTTCGAAGGTCTCGAGGCCGATGTCCAGGGCAGCCTCTTCTTTGCCGACAACAACAATTCGAACATTGAGCGTGTCCTGGCCGACTATAACCAGCCGGATGCAGACTCGATCACCGACGGCGAGTCGGTCGACTTTAACCTCATCGCCGGCCGGAACTTCGATGACGGGCGTGGTAACATCACCGCCTATTTCGGCTATTCCAAGGACAAGGCCGTCCGCTGGGAAGACCGTGATATCACCTCCTGCCCGTTCTCGACCCGCGATGGCGGCACCGACTTTTCGTGTAGCGGCTCGGGCTCGATGCCGGCCAATACGCGCTATCTGCGCACTGGCGCGGACGGGTTTGATCTTGTCGAAGATGAGCAGACAGGCGAGCTGCGCCCCTACGACCAGTCGGTCGATGCGTTCAACTTCGCTTATGGCAACTACCTCCAGCGGCCCCGCGAGCGCTACACCTATGGTGCCTTCGTTCGCTACGACCTGCGCGAGGACATGGAGTTCTTCCTCGACTTCTCCGTCGCCGATAACCAGACCGACGCGCAAATCGGCGCGGCCGGCCTGGCGACAGGCACCACGACGACCATCAATTGCGACAATCCGCTCCTCTCGGGTGACATGCAGGCGGCCTTCTGTGACCCGTCTGTTGTCACCGTTGACGAAAATGGTGTCCCGCGGGCGCCGCTGCGGATCGGCCGCCGTAACCTGGACTATCCGCGTGTCGCCGAATTCGGCCTGAACACCCAGCGTGTCGTTGGCGGTATCCGGGGCGAAGTGATGGGCGGCTGGGACTATGAAGTCTTTGTCCAGAATTCGGTCGTCGACTATCAGGAAGTGCTGCTCAACGACATCTCGGTGTCGCGTGTCGAGCGTTCCATTGATGTCGTGACCGACCCGGCCACGGGCAATCCGGTCTGCCGTTCGGTTCTGACCGGCGAGGACCCGGACTGTGTGCCGTTCAATGTCTTCATGCCTGGTGGCATCACGCCGGAGGCCAATGATTACGTCACCACGCCGAGCCTGCGCGTTGGCGAAACCGAGCAGTTCGTCTTCGGTGGCAGCCTCTCGGGCGATCTTGGCCAGTATGGCGTTGTCAGCCCGTTCGCTCAGGATGGCTTCGGCGCCGTGGTTGGCTTCGAATACCGCAAGGACTCGCTGTCCCTGTCTCCGGACTCCGCAGACACGCGGACCAGTGTCCGGGCCCCGGTCGACGGTGAAGTGCCGGTGCGCGAAGTCTTCGCGGAAGTTCAGGCGCCGCTGGTTCAGGACGCGGCCTTCGCCGAAGAGCTGACCCTGACGGGCGCTTATCGTTACTCCGACTATTACGACACGACTGGCGGCCAGGATACTTACTCGCTGGGCCTTGCCTGGCGTCCCATCTCCGACCTTCGGCTTCGCACCCAGTATCAGCGTGCGACCCGGTCGCCGAACCCGATCGAGCTGTACAGCCCGCGTGAGTTCGACTTCGGCAATCTGGCCACGCTGCCGAACGGCCTTCAGGACCCGTGTGCCGGCGATTTTGACGGCTCGACCTCGACGCCGGAGCCCTACCTGTCCTTCGAGGACTGTGCGCTTACGGGTGTGACGCAGGACCAGTACGGCACCATTCTCGACAGCTCGGGCAATATCGACATTCTGACGGGGGGTAACGAAGCGCTTGAGCCGGAAGTTTCCGACACCTGGACGGCCGGCTTCGTTTACGAGCCGAGCTTCCTGCCGGGCTTCGTGGCCAGCGTCGATTACTTCTCGATCGAGGTCGAGGATTATATCGGCTCCATCGAGCCGAGCGAGACGATCAACCAGTGTGTCACCACGGGTGATGCGCGTTATTGCGGCCTCATCAGCCGGGAGCCGTCGGGTACGCTCTTCCTCGGTGACGGTGACGCCTATGTCGATACGGCGCTGATCAATACCGGTCAGCTGAAAACCTCCGGTGTCGACCTGAGTGCCTCCTATGTCTTCGGCCTCGACCGCTTCGGTGCAGACCGTTTCGGCGATGTCCGGCTCAGCTATGTCTCGACCATTCTTGACGAGCTTTCCACCCAGTCGCTTCCGGGTGAGCCCGCCAATGAGTGTGCCGGCATGCATGGCGGGGCCTGTAACAACCCGGCGCCGGAATATCGCCACCGGGTGAGCGCAGACTGGATGCTCGACAATGTGCGGGCCCAGCTGAGCTGGCGCTACATCTCGTCGGTCGACGAGTTCTCCGTTTCGCCGTCCGCAGTGAACAAGCTTGAGGCCACCTCCTACTTCGATGCGTCTGTCCAGTACGACGTTTCCGAGGATCTCGAGCTGCGGGCAGGTGTGAACAACCTTCTCGATCAAGACCCGCCTCTGACCTCCTTGGCGGGTTATGGCGGCGATGAAAATGACGGCCGTGGCAACACGTATCCTCAGATCTACGATACGCAGGGCCGTTTTATCTTCGCCGGCGCCACGGTCCGCTTCTAGGCGTGCGGACTGTGCCAGATCCTTCCCGGGCGCCCTCCCGGGGAGGATCTGTTGCTTTCGAATCAGACCATACCGGGATCATTGATGTTCAATCTGCTTAGAGTTCTCGCCATTTCATGCCTTGCCGTCGCGCCGTCATGTGCGGTCGCGCAAAGGGCAGCTCCCGTAGATGACGAGCCAGCGACCGCAATCGTCAACGCCACGATCCTGACCGCTTCCTCGCCCATGATAGAGAACGGTACGGTCGTGTTCGACGATGGTGAGATCACTGCGGTTGGGCAAACCGTCGATATTCCGGCGAATGCAAACATTATTGACGCGTCGGGCCGGTGGGTCACCCCCGGCCTGATCGATCCTCACTCTCACCTTGGTGTTTTTCCTACACCGCTGCTTCCGACAACGATGGACCTCAATGAGAAGAGCGGGAACAATACCGCTCAGGTCTCTGCCGGGGATGCGATCTGGCCGCAGGATCCGGGCTTCGATATGGCCCGTGCCGGTGGCGTCACGAGTATCGCCATCCTGCCTGGCTCATCGAACATGTTTGGCGGGCGGGGTGTCAGCATCAAGAATATCGAGACCGTCTCCCCGCAGGACATGATCATTCCGGGCGCGCCGGAATTCCTCAAGATGGCGTGCGGGGAAAACCCGATAAAGGTCTATGGCGGCAAGGGGCAGGCCCCGTTTACCCGTATGGGCGTGATTGCCGAATTCAGGAAAGCTTGGGCGGAGGCCACACGCTATCGGGATGCACGCGACGCGGCTGAAGGGACAGGTAACGCTCCGCCGGTGGATTTCCAGATGGAGACAATGGCCGGCGTCCTCGACGGCGAGATCATTCCGGTTCTGCATTGCTACCGGGCCGACGAGATGTTGCAGATGATCGAGGTGTCGCACGAGTTCGGCTTCCAGATCGGCGCCTTCCATCATGCGACCGAGGCCTACAAGATCGCAGATATCCTGGCCGAGGAGAACATCGCCGTTGCTGCCTGGGCACGTCGGTGGGGCTTCAAGATGGAGGCCTATGATGCCATCGACGCCGAAGTGGCGATGCTTGAAGATGCCGGGGTCACAGTCTCCCTTCACTCAGACAATGCCCTCTTGATCCAGAGGATGAATATCGAGGCCGCGATGGCGCTCGCCTCGGCCAAGCGCGCCGGGTATGACGACACCTATGAAACGGCGATCAAATGGGTCACGGCCCGGCCCGCGAAACTGATGGGTATCGACGACCGGACCGGCACGCTGGAGCCCGGCAAGATGGCCGATATCGTGATCTGGTCCGGTGATCCGTTCAGTGTCTATTCGCATGCCGAGGAGGTCTTCATCGATGGAGACCTCGCCTATAGCCGCGCCGACGATGAAGCGCCGGTCGAGTCCGACTCCGACTTCCTCACCGGCCAGTCGATTTCGGGAGAATGAAGATGCGCTTTTCCAGTCTCGTCGCTGCAGCGGCCTGCTTCGGTGTCTCCATCGCGTCGGCCCAGACAACGGCGTTCACGAATGGCCGGGTTCTGACGGCCGGACAGGCCAACGGCGTGGAGAACGCTACCGTCCTGATCGAGGATGATCAGATCGTTGCTGTCGGGCAGGGGGTTACGATTCCGGCGGATGCCGAGGTCGTGGATGCCTCTGGCAAGGTAATCACCCCGGGTTTCATCGTGGCGAGCACGACCATGGGCGCCGTCGAAATCAATGACCGCGCCAATGCCAATGACATTGATGGGCGGTCTTCCGCCCTCTCGGCTGGCGTCGATATTCAGTATGCCATCAACCCGGCCTCCACCCTGATCCCTGTGGCAAGAAGCGGCGGTGTCAGCCGTGCGGTGGTGACGCCGGGGCTCGATGCGGCCACTGGCGCGAACGTGGCGTTCGGCGGTCAGGCGGCACTGATCAGCACGACGGCCACGGGAGAGACGATTTCCGAGCCGCAGGTGGCTGTTACGCTGAACCTTCTCGGCTCCGACCAGGGGCGCGGGGCGGTCTTCCCGCAGCTGAAAGCGATGCTGGAGGATGCTGCAGGTTTCGCAGCGGACCCATCGCCGGAACGGGCCTCCGCTTTCAAGGCCGTAAAATGGAGCCCTGCCGACCTTATGGCGCTTGTGCCTGTTATGCGGGGGGAAGTCCCGCTTTTCGTGACGGTGCAGCGGGCCTCTGACATCAGTGCGTTGCTGGACGTGACGGCGGACTATGACCTTCGGCTTGTTCTTGTCGGTGCGTCTGAAGCCTGGAAAGTGGCTGACAGGATTGCAGACACCGGTGCGTCAGTGGTCCTGAACCCGGCGGACAATCTTCCGGGCAATTTCAATGAGGTTTTCGCCTCGTCGCAAAACGTGGTTCGCCTGGCTGAGGCGGGCGTCGAGATTGCTCTGATTGGGCCACGTGCCGGCCACGATGCGCGCCTGGTCCGCTATCATGCCGGTCTGGCCGCAGCGAATGGTCTGCCGAAGGACACAGCCCTCCGGGCCATTACATCCAGTCCGGCCCGTATGCTCGGGCTCGTGGATTATGGCGAGATCGCCCCTGGGCAAGTGGCGGACATTGCCGTCTGGTCGGGCGATCCCTTCGAGCCGCTGAGCGATCTTGAGGCATTGTACATTTCCGGTGAGCGCCAGCCCCTCGAAAATCGCCAGACGGTGTTGCGTGAGAAGTATAGCGGAGCGGGTGAAGCCGCAGAGGAGCAGACACGATGATTGGATCTCTAGGCCGGTGCGCCATTTCGGCGGTAGCGCTGATGGCGTCAGGTGCGATTGCCAGTGCGCAGGATGTTCTTGTGCAGGATGTGCAGGTTTTCGACGTAACCTCTGGCGAGCCCTATACCGCTGATGTCCTGGTCGAAAATGGACGGTTCGCGCGAATTGCCGACGAGATTGACGAAACGCCGGACAAGGCCCTGATGATCGACGGCGAGGGGCTGAGCCTGCTGCCGGGCCTGATCGATACCCATACCCACTGGACAGGCATGAACGGGGCGACCCGGGCGACGATTGCGACAGACTTGCTGGAGGCCGGGGTCACCACGGCCACGGATTTCCACGCCGCGCCGGAAGCCTATGGCGACATGCGCGCCTATCATGAAGGACTTATCTCGCCGCACGTCTTCTTCGCCGCCCGGATGGGCGTGCCTTTCGGTCACGGGGCGGACTGGACCGATCAGCGCATGACGCGCACGGTCTTTGCTGCGCGTGATGCCAAGGCTGCCGCGGAAGACGTGGTGACTTACAAGCCGGACGCCATCAAGGTCTTCGCCGATGGTTGGCGCTATGGCAGCGGCCACAATGAAAGCGACATCAACAGTGATGCCTTGAAGGCCATTGTCGACGTTGCTGAAGACGCGGGTCTGCCTGTCTTCACTCACACCGTTACGGTCGATGGCGGAAAACTGGCGGCCAAGGCCGGTGTCACAGGGATTGTCCACGCCATCCAGGACCGCACGACCGATGATGAGCTTGTGGAGATGATGAGCGAGCAAGGCGTCTATTATACGCCGACCCTCACCGTCTATGAGCCGTTCGAGGACGAGATGGAAGCCATGGGGCCTGAAAAGGCCGCCATCGTCATGGAGCGCCAGAAGCATTCCCGCGCCAACATGAAAGCCTTTCTCGAGGCCGGTGTGAAAGTGGCCATGGGCACTGACCAGGGGATCGACAACAACCCGTTCGGTGAAGCCGATCTGCGCGAAATGGAACTGATGGTCGACTTCGGCCTTACCCCTGCCCAGGCGCTTACCGCAGCCACGCTGCACAGCGCCGGCCTTCTGGGGCTTTCGGAGGATCGCGGAAGCATCCAGGAAGGCAAGCGCGCCGACTTCATCCTGGTGAAAGGCGAGCCCTGGACCGACATTTCCCAGTTGCGGGCCATCGACCAGGTCTTTGTCGACGGCAAGCAGGTCGTTGCGAAAGGCGAGCTTGTGGGAGAGCAGGGACCAGCTGCGCCGGAGGCCCGCCCGGCCCAGGCCCTGATCGACGATTTCGAGGATCCCGAAAAAACGAATTACGACGCCTTGCGCGGCCATTCCCTTGAGCGTGGCTTTCCGAGAACCACGCTTTTGACCGACACGATCGAGCGTTCCGAAGGGGGCATGGCCCTGCATCTCGCAGCAGAGATGGCGACGAAGGACGATCCTTATGCCTTTGCGGTCCTGCCTTTCTCGCCGGCGGGATTCGTTCCGGTTGATGCCAGCGAATTTGATGGCGTGCGTTTCGAAGCGCGAGGCAATGGGGACTATTCCGCCAGGCTGGATGACCTCTCCGGGCAGGCCGTGGCCGGTTTTGAGACCGCGGCGGACTGGCAGACCATTGAGATTCCCTTCTCGGAATTCGAGGCCGACGCGGATTCGAGGACGCTCGACGTGACCGGTTTGCGCCGGCTGACACTGGGCCGCCACCAAGAGCCCGGAACAGATTTCTGGCTGGAGATCGACAATGTCGAGTTCTACGCCGCTTCATCAGACAAGTGAGGACACACTCTTGAAAACATATTCACGCTCACTCTTCGCTGCGGTTTTCATTCTGGCCGGCTGCGTCACGGCACCGTCGGCACTGACAGCGCAGGAGGCTCAGACCAGCGAGGCTGCGGCATCAATGCCGGTCGAGGCGACATCCTTCCTGGGCGAGCCGCTCTACAGGAAACCTGCTTCGCCCGAGAAGGCGGCGGCCGCGGAAGAGGCTCTGGCCAGGCTCGAGGCGAGCGAAGAGTTGAGCGAGGATGATTATATCGAGATTGGCGGCACGGTGGCTGGAGCCGGACGCTATCAGGATGCGATTGCGGCTTATAGCCAAGGCATCGCTGACTTCGAGGACTCCTACAAGCTGCGGCGTCACCGGGCGCATCGCTACATCACGACGCGCCAGCTGGAAAAGGCCTATGATGATCTCAAGGAGGCCGAAGCGCTGGTGAAGGCGGCTGATGCAGAATCTGTCTACGAGTATAAGGGCGGCCACCCGCACGGTACCTATGCGCACTGGATCCAGTATCACATCGGGATCTACCACTATCTGAACGGGGACTTTGCGAACTCGGCAGAGGCGTTCGAGGGGTGCGTGAAGACGTCGGAAGACAATGACACGCTGATCGGGTCGGTTGACTGGCTGTACAATGCGTATCTGCGCAACGGCCAGCCCGACAAGGCGAGTGCCGTGCTGGAGCTTGTCGATGCGGATATCGAAGCCGACGAGACCTACCCCTATTACAAGCGGGTGATGATGTATAAGGGCGTCGTTTCGACCGAAGACGTTATTGATCTGAGCACACCCGAAAGCTGGGACGGCCGCGATGCCACCGTCGCCTATGGGGTGGCAAGCGGCATGATCGCAGACGGTGATGACGATGCGGCTCGGTCGATCCTCAAGGGGGTTCTGAACACATCGTACTGGCCGATCTGGGCTTATGTTTCGGCCGAGCGGGATTATGCCCGCCTTGTGCAGGACGGAGAATAAGCGGAAGCCTGTAAACATAAGGCGCGGATGGCCCTCTCGCGATTGATCGTGTCCATTCGCGCCTTTTCACCTTGAGCCGCGTACGCCACGCGGGACTGGAGCGAACACCGTGATTTCCTGGCTTGAAGACCTCGTTGCAAGTGCCGCCAGCTGGATCTGGGGCGCGCCTCTGGTCTTTCTGGTGACGGCGTCCGGTTTTTTCTTCTTCTGTTATTCGCGGCTCCTGCCTTTCCGCCACTTCCTGTTCGCGACACAGGTCCTGAGTGGCCGGCATGACAAGGCGGATGATCCGGGCCTGATCGGACACTTTCAGGCGCTCTCGGTGGCGCTCGCCTCGACGATCGGCATGGGTAATATTTCCGGTGTCGCGATTGCGATCAATATGGGCGGCCCGGGTGTCGTCTTCTGGATGTGGGTGTCGGCCATTCTCGGCATGGCGACCAAGTATTTCACCTGTGCGCTGGCTGTCATGTATCGCGGCCGGGATTCAGCGGGCAAGCTGCAGGGTGGGCCGATGTATGTCATCCGCGAGGCGCTTGGGCGAAAATGGTGGCCACTTGCTGCATGGTTCTGCGTGGCGTGCATGGCCGGTTGTCTGCCCATCTTCAACGCCAACCAGCTGACACAGGCGGTTCATGACATCGCCCTTGTGCCGGCCGGCATGCCATCTGGCCTTCTGACCAATGCCATTACCGGCATCGCGCTGACGGTTCTGACCGGGTTCGTGATTTTTGGCGGCCTGACGCGCATCAGCCATGCGGCTACGCTGCTCGTGCCTGTCATGGTCGTCATCTATGTGGTGGCTGTCGTCGGCATCCTGCTTCTCAATGCCGACCAGGTCCTGAGCTATCTCGGCCTGATTTTCACGGATGCCTTTTCCGCGAGCTTCTATAGCGGCGAGGCCGCCTTCGGCAGTGCGATGGGCGGGCTGATCCTGCTGGGCGTCCGCCGGGCGGCCTTCTCGAACGAGGCCGGGCTCGGCACAGCGGCCATGGCGCACGGCGCGGCGAAGACAAGCGAGCCGGTCCATGAAGGACTGGTCGCCATGCTCGGGCCGGTGATCGATACGCTGATTGTCTGCACGATGACGGCGCTTGCCATCCTCATGACGGGTGTCTGGCAGACGGAAGAAGCCAATGGCGTCACCCTGACGGCGAGTGCTTTCGAGGCGGCCTATCCCGGACTGGGAAGCTATATCCTTCTCATTTGTATCCTGTGCTTCGGGGTCTCGTCGTTGTTTTCCTATTCTTATTATGGCGCCAAGGCCTTCTCTTTCCTGTTCGGCGTCAAGCGGATCCCCGTCTATACCGGCATCTATGTCGCCACGATCTTCATCGGGGCGATCTCGTCGGTGGGGCTCATCCTGAACTTTATCGATCTGAGCTTTGCGCTGATGTCCGTTCCGACACTCATTTCGGCCCTGATCCTGTCGCCGAAAGTGGTGCGCCACACACGGAATTATTTCGCCCGCCGCGATGCGCAGGCGAAAGTACCGTCCTGATGAGAGCTGGTTGTCTGGCTTAGCCTTTGAGGGTGCTGAAGACTTTGTCCGTGGCATCGGCCAGCGCGGGGACGATGTCGATGGCATTGGTCGGATGAGGCACGGATGTCGTCGTGACGACCTGGCCTGCGCCCGCCGCTGACAGACGTTTGCCTGTCTCTTCCGAAAAAAGGCCATGCACGACGCAGCAGACCGGCGGAGGGCTCTCCCGGCGCCGGAGTTCGGAGACCAGCGTGCCCAGAGTGCCGCCCGTTGAAACAATGTCGTCCACGATGACGGGGGTGTAGCCGGAAAGAGACAGGCCTGAGGGCACATCGATATCGACGGATCGGGAATCATGCCGGGTCTTCAGGAAGACGGCATAGGGCGCGTCACAGGCGTTGGCGATGGCACTCACCCACTGCTCGCTTTCCGCATCCGGGCCGAACAGCATTGGCGTTTCGACATGGCTCTGGATCCACGCGGCAATGGCATCTGCGGATTGGGCGACCTGGCCGGGGATCGTGAATACATCGGCCAGCGATGAAAGCCGGTGCAGATGCGGATCGAGGGTCACGACCCAGTCAAAGCTGTCTGACAGGAGGGCGCCGATATGCCGGGCGTTGACGGATTCACCAGGATTGAAGGCCACGTCCTGCCGGAAATAGGGCATGTAGGGCGCGATCAGGCCGACAGAACGGGCGCCGAGATCGTGGGCGGTTTTCGCCGCGAAAAGTAGCGGGATGAACTTTGCGTCCGGATCGTTCAGGCATGCCAGCAGGATGATGTCCTGGCCGGCCGGGCTCGTCTGGAAGCGGAGATAGCTCTCACCATCCGGAAAGGCGCTCACCTCGAGCTCACCAGCATCCGCCGAGAGGGCCTGGCGGAGGGTGGGCTCAAGGTGGTGGCTGCCCGGAAGCGCATAAAGAAGGGGTGGTCTGGTCAACGGGTCAACTCCACGATGCCGGGATTGGCGTTCACATAATCCAGCACATAGGTGAGCTCGCCCATGGTCTCGGTGTGCAGGACGAAGAGGGGATCCCCCTGGCGAACCGTATCGCCGACGCGGACCTTGAGGTCGAGACCGGCGGCCTTGTCGTCCGGTGCGCCGGCGAGCTTGGCTGCGCGGGCAAGGCGCCGATTGTCAATGACCGCGACGCGTCCGTCCCGCAGCGCATTCACTGGCCGCTGATATCTTGCGGTGGGCGGTTCGTGAAAGCCGCCCTGGGCCTCGCAGATGGCGAGGAATTTCTCCCAGGCCTTGCCGCTTTCAAGCGTCTCGGCAGCAAGCTCATAACCGGCATCTTTCTCGGCTGTGCCTGCCAGTTCCAGCACCGCACCGGCAAGCTGCAAGGCCCTGTCGCGCAGGTCTGCGGGTGCGTCTTTCGTCTTGCGTAGAACCGCCAGGACATCCCGGGCTTCGAGAGCCGGGCCGATTCCGCGCCCGACCGGCTGGCGCCCGTCGGTTATCTCTATGCTGAGTTTCAGGCCGAAGGAGTCGGCGACGACGGTAAAGAGACGTGCCAGGGCCTTCGCATCGGAAAGGCTGCGGACCTTTGCTGTCGGGCCGACTGGAATGTCGATCACGACATGGGTCGAGCCGGCCGCAATCTTCTTCGACAGAACGGAGGCAATCATGGCCCCGGGCGAGTCGAAATTGAGAGCCCGCTCGATGCGGATGATATCGGTATCGGCTGGGCTGAAGCGGACGCTGTCGCCCCAGATGAAGCATCCGTTTGTCTGTTCTATCACGCGACGCATGGCAGCCCGGTCGAGGTTGACCGGTGTCAGGGTTTCCATGGTGTCGGCCGTGCCGGCCGGAGAGGTAATGGCGCGAGAGGACGTTTTGGGAATGAGCAGACCGTTGGCGGCAGTTATCGCAACAACGATCGGGGTGGTGCGATTGCCGGGCAGTCCGCCAACGCAGTGCTTGTCCACGACCGGTGCGCGCGGCCATTCCATCCGGTCGCCCGTCTCGATCATGGCGCGCGTCAGGGAGACCGTCTCCCGGTCGGACAGTGGTTTGGCGGCGATGGCTGTGACGAAGGCTGTCAGATGGATGTCTGAATACACCCCGCTGACAATGTCGGCGACGATGGACCGGATCTGCGTGTCGGTCAGGCCGTCATCAAAGATCCGCTGGCGGACATGTGTCAGAGAAGCGATCGGGGGGCTGTGGGTGACTTGCACCTCGTCGCCTTCTGCAACGCCGAGACTCGACCAGGCCGCTTCCGACAAGCCGATCGAGTCCTGGGCGAACAGGTCCGAGGAAAGCTGATAGAGGGTCGCGATAATCGACTTGCCATTATGAGTGAGCGTGACGCGGCTATGGGCGCTCACCCCTTCGGACCGGCAGACGGAACAGTCCGTATGCACGAGGGCAATCGCCTCATGTTGCGTCAGCAGGCCCACGCGGCGGGCCTGCAGGCGGTTGGTCGTTTGCGAACTCATCGAAGCTCTCGCGTCTCGCCATGTTCGGGGACCGTCGCGTCCCATCCGAGTTCCTCGACAATCCGCAACCGCAGGGCATCGGAGGCAGCCGGTTCACCATGGACGAGGAAGGCCTCTTCCGGGGCCTTTGTGAAGTTTCCGAGCCAGCGAAGGATTTCGGTGGAGTCGGCGTGGGCCGAAAGCATGTGCAGATTCTGCACCTCGGCGCGGACAGGATGGTAAGCGCCATGAATCTTGATCTTGGTGGCCCCTGCGAGCATCGCCGCCCCACGGGTCCCGCCGGCTTGGTAGCCGGTAAACAGGATGGTGTGTCGCGGATCGGGCGCATAGGCCTTGAGGTGATGGAGGATGCGACCACCCGTCGCCATGCCGCTGGCGGAGATGATGATCTTGGGTGTCAGGTCGCTGTCGAGTTTCTGGGATTCGCTGCCCTCATGGACATATTTGGCCATGCCGCAGGCGGCTTTGGCTTCTTCATGGGTCAGCTTGTGCGTCGAGGCGAAGCGTACGAACAGATCGGTCGCGTCGATGGCCATGGGGCTGTCGAGAAAGACGGGCAGGGGCGGGATGCGCCCGCTCGTGCGCAACCGGTTGATATGGAAGAGCAGTGTTTGCGCGCGGCCAACCGCGAAGGCAGGAATGATAACCGTCCCGCCACGCTGGAAGGTCCGGTTCAGGATATCCTCGAGCATGTCCTCGGGATCCAGGTCCGAATGCTCGCCGTCGCCATAGGTCGATTCCACCAGAAGGTAGTCGGCCTCCCGGATGGTGGCTGGGTCATGCATGATCGGGCTGTCATAGCGGCCAAGGTCCCCCGAAAAGACGATGGTATTCGCCGGGGTCTTCAGGCTGATGGAGGCGGCGCCGAGAATGTGGCCCGCTTCCAGGAAGGTCGCTTCAATTCCATCGCCGAAAGAGACGGGTTGCGAAAAGTCGTGTGTGCGGAACTGCTTCAGGCAGGCATCGGCATCGTCCATGGTGTAAAGCGGCAGCGCAGGGTGATGGCGCGAGAAGCCCTTGCGGTTGGCGTAATCTGCTTCACGCTCCTGCAGGTGACCGCTGTCCGGCAGCAGGATCTCGCAAAGCGCCTTGGTTGGGGCTGTGCAGTGGATCTCTCCGCGAAAGCCATCCTGCACGAGACGGGGCAGGTAGCCGGAATGATCGATATGCGCATGGGTTAGCAGGACACGGTCTATGTCGGCGGGGTTGATCGGAAGCGGCTTCCAGTTGCGCAGGCGCAGCTGCTTGAACCCCTGGAACAGGCCGCAATCGACCAGAATGCGCTGTCCCTGTGTTTCGATCAGGTATTTTGAGCCGGTCACTGTCCCGACCCCACCCAGGAATGTGATCTTGTCCACCATAGGCCTGTTTCCATTACGCGTTGCAGGATCGTGCAATCAAAACCAGCTGCAGAGGATTCTCAAGCGGTCTTGCCAAGAGGCCGCACCTGTCCAGCGTGTGACGGTTTTCGTCGCTTCAGCAAACATGGTTACATGGACAGGCCCTTTGTGGTGACGGATAAGCCCCGACATCTACGACCATCAACCCAACTGGACCGAAACGTGTACGCTGAAGCCTTACCCTGGATGGAGCCTGCCGAGGTTGCGACGCGGCTGCATGACCTGCCGGGCTTTGTGTGGCTGGACAGTGCTGGCGCGGACCATCCTTCAGGGCGCTACTCCTATTTCGCCATCGAGCCGATATCGCGTTTCCGGTGGCCGCAGGTGGAATCCAGCGAAGATTTCGATACCGCGTTTCGGAGCTGGAAAAGCCAGTTTCGTGCAAAGCCCCTAAAGGGAGGATCCCCGTTTCAGGGCGGCGTCATCGGCTATGTGAGCTATGATGCGGCCAGTATATGGATCCATGACTTCCAGTCGCGTCACCAGCCTGCGTCCAATGCGGTGATCGAGTTCGCCCTCTACGACACCGTTGTGGCGGTCGACCATGCAACTCGCAGCATGACCGTTTACTCTGCCGGACTGGGCGGTGCGGGGGCAGCACCGGATGAAATCCTGGCGCGCGGCCAGATGCGTCGTGTAGCAAAGCTCGTCTGCGGGGAGACCGGAGCAGAGGTCCGCCGCGGAGGGACTGAGCCTGCTTGGTCTCGCGCCCCGAGGCAACCGGCTTATGCCGAGCTCGTGAACACGGTGCGGGAAGAGATTCTGGATGGCGAGATCTACCAGGCCAATATTGCGAGCCTCTGGGCGCGGTCCGGACCCGGCCATCCCTTTGCCGATTATCTCCGCCTGCGCCAGAGAACAGAGGCGGCGTTGTCCGCCTTCGGTGTCTTTGAGGGCCGCATCCTCTCCAGCCTCTCTCCCGAACGGCTTGTGGCAATGGATGCGGACGGACATGTCAGGGCCGAACCGATCAAGGGGACGACCAGACGCTCACCTGACCCCGGCCGTGACCGGCAGCTTGCGGAAGCGCTGGCCGCGTCCGAGAAGGACCGGGCTGAAAATATCATGATCGTGGACCTGTTGCGCAACGACCTGTCCAGGGTGTGTCGGCCGGAATCGGTCGAGGTGACGCGTCTGTGCGGCGTAGAAAGCCTGCCGAACCTGCACCATCTGGTCTCGACGATTGCAGCGCAGCTCTCGCTGGGGCGCGATGCCGTCGATCTCCTCGGCGCGGTCTTTCCCGGCGGGTCGGTCACAGGCGCGCCGAAGCTGCGGGCCATGGAGATTATCGATGCACTCGAACCGTCGGCGCGGGGGGCTTTTTGCGGGTCTTTCGGCTATATCGGCTTTGATGGAGCCTGTGATTTCAACATCATGATCCGCACGGTCGATCACTTGCCTGACGAGGAAAGATACTGGTCGGGGGCTGGGATTACGCTGCTTTCGGAGGCAAATGCCGAATGGGAGGAAGTTCAACTCAAGGCCGAACGTATTCTCGGGCGTGAACCAACCCCGCAGGTGCCCGGATGATCCTGATGCTGAACAATCGCGACAGTTTCGTCTTCAATCTGGCGCGCTATCTGACACTGGCGGAGGCGAAGGTCGAGGTCGAGGACAGCCGGCGCCTGTCGCTTGAGGATATCCGTCGCCGGCGCCCCGAAGCGATCGTCATCTCGCCCGGCCCCTCCGGTCCTGAAGAGGCTGGCATATCGGTGGCGGCTGTGAAGGCTTTCGGCGCGGATGTGCCGATACTGGGTGTCTGTCTGGGCCATCAGGCCATTGCGGTTGCCTATGGCGGATCCGTCCGTCGCGCGAAGACCCCTCTGCACGGGCGGGCTGTACCTCTCGACCATGATGGAACCGGCTTGTTTGACGGCCTGCCATCGCCCTTGTCTGTGGGACTCTATCACTCCCTGATTGCCGACCTGTCGCTTGCCGATACGGAGCTGCGCGTGGATGCAAGAGCGCCGGACGGCGAAGTCATGGCGCTCTCGCATCCCGACCACCCGGTATTCGGTATCCAGTTCCACCCGGAATCGATCCTGACCGAGCATGGCCAGAACCTGCTCGCAAACTTCCTGAATCTCTGCCGGTCCGTCCCATGCCCATAATCCGACTGAACCAGGCTGCTTCTTCGATAGAGGCCGTCCAGCCATTCGATCTCACCGACCGGGGGCTTCTCCTTGGCGATGGCATTTTCGATACTTCGCTTGTGATTAATGGAGAGATCGTCCTGCGCGCGCGCCACATCCAGCGCCTCCTTAAAGCGTGTGATGCTTTTGCCTTGCCGCTGAAGCGTGAAGCGCTGGAGGCGCTTGCCGACAGTGCGCTTCCGGCCGGGGCGACGGGCGCCCTTCGCCTGACGGTCACGCGCGGACCGGGTGTGCGTGGCCTGGGCGGAGACGTTGCGTCGACGCCGACCCTCCTGGTGAGCTTCACGCCGCAGGCGCAGGGCTATCCCTATCCGCCTGTCCGTCTCGCGATCAGTGCGATCCAGCGAAACCCGACAGCGCCATCGTCACGCTATAAGACGCTGGCCTATACCGATGCGATTGCCGGACACAGGGCGGCGCAAGCGGCCGGTTTCGACGACGCCCTGTACTGTACGCCGGCAGGACATTTGGCCTGCACGTCCATCGCCAATCTTTTTGTCTGCTATGGAGACAAGCTGGTCACTCCACCTCTGACCGATGGCATCGTCGAAGGGGTTATGCGCAACTGGATCCTGGAAAATGCGGGGGCTGCAGGTTTTCAGGCGTCCGAGGACAGCCTGTCGATCGAGGCGCTTGAGAAAGCCGACCATGTGTTCATGGCCAACAGTTTGCGTCTCATGGTGCCAGTGAGCAGGGTTGGCAAAACATCTTTCGACGCGAGGCTTCCCTCCGGTTTTGACGATCTCATTCGGGAGCAGCTCCTGAGCGAGCGCGATGGATAATGATCAGGTTCAGGCTGGCCGGGGTGTTCAGCTTCCTCCGGGCCGGGCCTCATTCCTGTCATTTATCAACCGCCGGGCGCCCGGGCCTTCCTCGGCGAGGAAGTCGTCCGGATTGCGCAGCGGGCATTCCTTGAGCGATAGGCAGCCGCAGCCGATACAGCCTTCCATCTGGTCGCGAAGCTGCAAAAGGCTCGTTATCCGGTCATCGAGGATGACCCGCCACTCTTGGCTGAGTTCGCGCCAGTCCTTTGCCTTGATCGGGCCGTCCGGCAGTTTGTCGAGATAGTCCTTGATAACCGAGAGCGGCAGGCCGGCCCGCTGCGCGATCCGGATAATGGCGATGCGACGCAGGATTGAGCGCGTATAGCGGCGCTGGTTTCCGGCGGTGCGGGAGCTCTCTATCAGGCCCTTCGTCTCATAGAAGTGCAGGGTTGAGACAGGCACACCGCTGCGTTTGGCCACCTCTCCGACAGTCAGGATCTGAGAACTTTTCAAATATGTCATCTTCCCTATTGACCTCAACCATACTTGAGGTCGTAGTAGCAGTGTCGGCTTGCCCACGCAAGCTCCGCCAATCGTGCGCGGAAACTCGAATGGAGCCGACATGACTCAATCCGACAGAACACAAACAGGGCGCCCTTATAGCGGCCTTGCCCTGGTTCGCGCTGGAGCGGGCAATGCCTCGGCCAGGGATTTCATCTGAAAGGTAATCGAAGCGCCTGGCGTACCGGAGGAGCCGGTTGGTCCAAGCGCCGCCTCTACAGGAGTAACAGGTAGATGATCAGCAGAAATTTCAGCCTGATGGCGGCTGTGCCGGCCCCTGTCGCAGACAGGAGAGAAAAATGAGCGATACGGCCAACGAAACGCGCCCAAAGAAATCGCGGGGCATCATCTTCCAGGTGTTCAGCATCCTGGTCACAATTATCGTACTGACGATTGTGCTGGGCGGGCTGTTCTTCTGGCGCAACCAGACCACCGCGCCCCAACAGGCCCCGCAGCAGCAGGCCCTGCCGGTATCGGCCACTCAGGTCCAGCCGCAGGAAGTCCCTGTATCGCTGGAAGCCGTCGGGACCCTGAAAGCCGTCGATGAAGTCGTGCTTTCGGCTGAAGTCGCCGGTCGTGTGACACGGACCAACTTCGAGTCCGGTCTGGAAGTCGAGAAGGGCGACCTGCTGGTCCAGCTCTATGACGCTCCCGAACGGGCAGACCTGGAAGCCGCCCTGGCAAGGCTGGATCTTGCCAAGACACAGCTTGCCCGGTCTGAAGAGCTTGCGCCGAAAGGGGCTGAACCGAAGGAAGTTCTCGAGCAGCGCAGGGCCGAGCATGACCAGGCCGTTGCCGCCATTCGCCAGCTTGAGGCCCGACTGCGGCAGAAACAGGTGCGTGCACCTTTTTCCGGCCGGATGGGGATCCGCCGGATCAATCTCGGCCAATACCTCAATCCCGGCGAACCGATTGCGAGCCTGACGGCGCTGGATCAGCTCTATGTCGAGTTTTCGTTGCCGCAACAGCAGCTCTCGCGAATTACGGCCGGCTCTGAGGTGCATGTCCTGAGCGACGCTTTTCCGGAACGCGACTTCGCTGCCACGGTGAATGCTGTCGAGCCACAGATTGCCGAGGATACGCGCAATGTCGCCATCGAGGCGCTGCTGCCTAATCCCGACGGCCTGCTGCGGCCCGGAATGTATGTCACCGCCTCGCTGGAACTACCGCCCCAGAAAGGTGCGCTGGTCGTCCCGGCGACAGCGGTACAGACGTCCGCACAAGGCAACAGCATCGTGATCATCGAGGGTGACAACGCCCGCAGTGGGGGAACCGCCAAGATCGTTCCCGTTCAGGCGGGTCGCCGTATCGGCAACAATATCGTCATCACCAGCGGTCTGGAGCCGGGCGATGTGATCGTCACGGACGGGCAACTCAGGATCCAGCCGGGAGCGCCCCTGAAAGTCGCTGACCAGATCGCGAGTGGAGGCAAGTAGGATGGCGTTCACAGATATCTTCATCAAACGGCCGACCCTGTCGATCGTTGTCAGCCTGCTGATGCTTCTGATCGGTATCAGTGCGGTCTTCTCTCTGCAGATCCGCCAGTATCCCCGCATGGAGAGTGCGACGATCAACATCGACACTTCCTTCCCGGGGGCAACGCAGGACGTCATGCAGGGCTTCGTCACAACGCCGATTGCGCAGGCCATCGCGACCGCCAATGGCATTGAGTACATCCAGTCCTCGTCGACCCAGGGCAAAAGCCACATTGCTGCCAAGCTGGTCCTGAACGCGGACGCAGACCGCTCGATGACCGAGATCCTCTCCAAGGTACAGCAGGTGAAGTTCCGCCTTCCCGAAGGCGCAGCCGACCCGGTGATCAGCAAGATCACGGATGGGGCCTCGGCCATCCAGTACATCGCGTTCGTCAGCGAGTCGCTCACGCCTTCGGAGATTGCGGACTTCGCCATGCGTGTGGCCCAGCCGCTGATCACCTCCGTGCCCGGGGTTGCCTCAGCCGATATTCAGGGCGGGGCGCCGCTCGCCATGCGTGTCTGGGTCGATCCGGTCAAACTGGCCGCGCGTGGCATGACGGCGAGCGACGTCATGAATGCGCTCAGGTCCAACAATGTTCAGGCGGCCCCCGGCAAGCTGAAGGGCGATCAGACCGCGATCAATATTTCGGCGACGACTGACCTGCGTGACATCCAGTCCTTCCGCGACATGCTGCTGAAGACCGGCGAGAACGGACAGGTGCGCCTGGGTGATGTCGCCACCGTCGAGCTCGGCGGCCAGAATTACGATACCGGCGCGCTCAGTTCGGGCAAGCAGGCCGTGATCATTTCGATCTCGCCGACGCCGGACGGCAACCCGCTGGAGATCGTCGAAGCCGTCAATGAATTGCTGCCGGATATCCAGCGCGTCGCGCCGCCCGGTCTCGACATCAAGAACCAGTTCGATGTGGCGCACTTCGTCGAGGCTTCGATTGAGGAAGTGGAGCATACGCTGGTCGAGGCAGTCCTGATCGTCATCGTGGTGATCTTCCTTTTCCTCGGCACGTTCCGGGCAGTCATTATCCCCATCGTCACCATCCCGCTATCGCTGCTCGGCACGGCGGCGCTGATGCTGGCTTTCGGCTTCTCGCTCAACCTGCTCACCCTGCTGGCCATGGTTCTCGCGATCGGCCTGGTGGTCGATGACGCTATCGTCGTGGTGGAGAATATTCACCGCCACATCGAGGAGGGGCTGAACCCGGTAAAGGCCGCCATTGTCGGCGCGCGTGAGATTGTCGGGCCGGTCATCGCCATGACTATCACGCTGGCGGCGGTCTATGCGCCGATCGGCATGATGGGTGGCCTGACCGGGGCCCTATTCCGGGAGTTTGCCTTCACGCTGGCCGGCTCGGTGATCGTCTCGGGCGTCGTGGCTTTGACCCTGTCACCCATGATGAGCGGACGGCTTCTCCACTCCAAGCTGACCGAAGGGCGTCTGGCCCGCGGCGTCGAGATATTCATGCAGGGGCTGACCAATGGCTATGTCCGTCTGCTCAACGTGACCATCCGTTCAAGAGCGGCCGTGCTGTTGGCGGGCGTTGTGTTCCTGGGCGCTATCTTCGTCTTCTTCACGAGTGCCGAACGTGAGCTCGCACCCCCGGAAGACATGGGCTACGTCTTCGTCCAGACGAAAGCGCCCCAGTACGCCAATATCGATTACACCGCCAAGTTCAGCTCCCAGGTCGAGGACATCTTCCACGATTTTCCGGAGTTCAAGGATAGCTTCTTCTCCCTGGGCGGGCCCGACGGCACGAATGTCGGCTTCGGCGGGATCATCCTGAAGGAATGGGAAGAGCGCGAACGCAGCGCCGACGATATCCAGGCCGAGCTGACAGGCCGGATGGCTGGCGTCACCGGGGTGTACAGCACGGCGTTCCAGCCAAGCCCCCTGCCGGCTGGCAGTGGCGGGCTGCCGGTTCAGATGGTGATCCGCTCGGCCGATGACTTCTCGTCGATCTACAAGACGCTCGAGGGTATCAAGGGCGCGGCCTGGGGCAGTGGCCTGTTCGCCTTCGTCGACAGTGACCTCGCCTTTGACAGTCCCGAGGCGCATATTTCCATCAATCGTGACAAGGCCGGTGAACTTGGTATTCCGATGTCGGAGATTGCCGACACGCTCGCGGTCATGGTGGGCGAGAACTATATCAACCGTTTCAACTGGTTTGACCGCTCCTATGATGTCATCGCCCAGGCCCCGCAGAATGAGCGCCTGACACCGGACAATCTCGGAGAGTTTTATGTCCGAGCCGGATCCGGCCGTCTCGTCCCGCTCTCGACCGTTGTGGACTTCGAGTTTCGTCCGCAGCCCAATGCGCTGCCGCAGTTCGACCAGATGAATGCGGCGACGCTGTCGGCGGTGCTGATGCCGGGTGTGACCATGGGCGAAGCCGTCGAGTTCCTGCAGAGCCAGCCCTTGCCATCGGGCATGTCGATCGACTGGAAGTCCAATAGCCGCCAGTATGTGCAGGAGGGCAATCAGCTGACGATCTCCTTCGGCTTCGCGCTGATCGTCATTTATCTCGTCCTGGCTGCTCAATTCGAGAGTTTTCGAGATCCGCTCGTCATTCTCGTGACCGTGCCGCTGGCGGTCTGCGGGGCGCTGGTGCCGCTCTATCTCGGCTTTACGACGCTCAACATCTACACGCAGATCGGTCTTGTGACCCTGATCGGGCTGATCTCGAAACACGGCATTCTCATGGTGTCCTTCGCCAATGACATGCAGCGCGAGAACGGATGGGGACGCCACGAAGCCATCCTCCACTCCGCTGCCGTCAGGATGCGTCCGGTACTGATGACCACGGCTGCCATGGTGGCGGGCCTCGTGCCGCTTCTCTTCGCTGAAGGTGCGGGCGCGGCGAGCCGCTTTGCTATCGG
The DNA here is from genome assembly GCF_002088975.1 of Henriciella aquimarina. Lineage (GTDB taxonomy): Bacteria > Pseudomonadota > Alphaproteobacteria > Caulobacterales > Hyphomonadaceae > Henriciella > Henriciella aquimarina. The sequence continues at coordinate 23,423 of NZ_NCST01000114.1, read as the reverse complement.
CATCGTGGTCGTGATGGGCATGCTCGTGGGCACGATGTTCACCCTGTTTGTGCTGCCCACCATGTATACGCTTCTGGCCGTCCAGCATCATCGGCACACGGAGGAAGATATCGATCCAGGCCACCAGGAGGCCGTCCATGCATAAATCCATCATGTCCCTTGTTCTCGCCCCGCTTTTGGCGGCCGGTTGTGCTGTCGGGCCGGCCTATGAAAAGCCGGTCCCGCAGGCGGGCGCCGAGAGCGACTTCGTCACCATGGTCGATACCGTTGACCCAACCCTACCTGTACCGGATGAATGGTGGCGGCTTTACAATGATCCCGTGCTGGATGCCCTGGTGTCCGAGGCGCTCGATGCCAATACGGACCTCCAGATTGCGGCCGCCAATCTCGAGGAGGCGCGCGCGGTGGTCAGACAGGCGCGGGCGGGCCGACTGCCCTCGACCACCATAGAAGGCGGGGTCGATTTCGGCAACTCTGTACAGGGCGCTCTCGGGGCGGACGAGCAGCTTACGAGTTATGCGAACGCCTCTGCCGCCTGGGAGGTGGACCTGTTCGGGCGGGTTCGCCGGGCGATTGATGCTGCCGAAGCCGATGCCGAGGCCGTAAAGGCAGCGCGCGATGCGGTCCGCGTCACCGTCGCCGCGGAAACGACACGCGCCTACCTTAACGCCTGCACCGCGACGCTTTCGCTCCAGGTGGCGCAGAAGTCCTATGAGACAAGCCAGGAAAGCCTGGATCTCGTCTCCATCCAGCATGAGGCCGGTTCTGCCGACGACTTCGATCTGGAGCGCGCCGGTAGCCGTGCCGCGACGGCGCGCGCCCAGATCCCGGCCTATGCCGCCCAACGCGATCTGGCCCTGTTCGAGCTTGCTGCCCTGCTCGGCAGGACGCCGGACAAGATTCCCGACGCCGCCCGCAACTGCTCAATCCCTCCCGAACCGGTTGCGGCCTTGCCTGTAGGAGACGGCGCAGCGCTGCTGAGGCGCCGCCCGGACCTGCGGCAGGCGGAACGCGGACTTGCCGCCGCCACTGAGCGGATCGGTATTGCGACCGCAGACCTGTACCCCAGGGTCAGTTTTGGCGGCGTCGGGTCCTTCCTGCGCAACGACATTGTTACGGGCGACGATTCCTTCACCTTTGGGCTGGGGCCTGCCGTGAGCTGGAACTTCCCGAACCGGGTGGCCGCGCGCGCCCGGCTGGAACAGGCAGAGGCCCGAGGCGATGCCGCGCTGGCCGGTTTCGAGGGCAAAGTCCTCACCGCGCTGAAAGAAGTGGAGCAGGCCCTCACCGCCGTCGCGAGTGAGCAGAACCAGCTCGATGCCCTGCGGGAGGCCCAAGAGCGCTCCGAGCGGGCCTATCAGCTTGCCGAGCTCAAATACCGGGCCGGGTCGGTGGCTTATCTGGATGTCCTGGTGGCTCAGGCCGACCTGCTGACCGCGCGGGCGGCCTATGCTTCGTCGGTCCAGCGCCTCTCCTCCGCTCGCGTGGATTTGTTCAAATCGCTCGGGGGTGGTTGGCGAGAGGAAAGTTCGTCTCTATGAGCAATCCTGATAGTCCGATAGGGCTATATGCGAATTCAGAACATAGGGGGAGACTATGGAGAATCTTAGCGCGGAGCTCATTCTGGCCTGGCTATTGGCGGCATTCTTTGTCGTTGGCTTCGTCGTCAATGTGCCGCCAACAGAGAAAACCCGTACGATGTTCCGGGAGTGGGGCTATCCGGCCTGGTTCCATCTTGTTGCCGCCATTCTCGAACTGATCGTCGCCGGCATGCTCCTGTTTGCTGTGAGCCGGTTTGCCGGTGCAGCGCTTGGGACGTTGATCATGCTCGCTGCTTTCGCGACGCTTATCCGGAACAAGGAATTCAAACACGCCATCGCCCCCGGTGTGGCTCTGGTCCTGTTTGCCGTGCTGACCTGGATGACACTTCCGGCGTGACGCGGGTTTTCAGATGGGCATGTCCGAAGCCGGTTGCCGACTGGGACATGCCCAATTTGCTTACATCGCTGAAATACCGCCATCGAGCTTGAGCTCTGCACCGGTCATGAACCGGCTTTCTTCAGAGGCCAGATAAAGCACGGCATTGGCAACATCTTCCGGCTCGCCCAGGCGGCCAAGCGGCACCTGCTTGCGCAGTTTTTCCATGACCGTCGCCTCGTCGCGGTCACCGACCAGGTCCTGCAGGATGGGGGTGCGGATGAAGGTCGGGTGGACTGAGTTACAGCGGATATCCAGGCCCTGTCGGGCGCAATGCAGGGCAATCGACTTGCTGAGCATCCAGACGGCGGCTTTGGAAGCATTATAGTTCGCAAAATTGTGCGCGGCGATCAGCCCGGCAATCGAGGAAAGATTGACGATAGAGCCCGGCTGGTGGTCACGCATGAGCGACAGGGCATGCTTGCAGCCCAGGAAGACGCTGTCGGTATTCACCGCCATGCCCTTGTGCCAGGCATCAAGGTCGAGGTCCTCGACCGATCCGGTGAGCACGATGCCGGCATTGTTTACCAGAACCGAAAGACCGCCCATGGCCTCCCGGCAACGCTCGATGGCGGCAACCCAGTCATCTTCTTTCGTGACATCGTGCTGGATCGACCAGGCGGTTCCGGTGCCGTATTTGTCGTCGATCTCGCTGGCCACGGCCTCTGCACCGTCACGGTTTATGTCGCTGAGCACGACCAGCGCGCCTTCAGAGGCCAGGCGCCGTGCGATCTCCGCGCCGAGCCCTTGTGCTGCGCCGGTTACGAGCGCCTTTTTGCCTGCAAGCCGTCCACTCATGGCTATCTCCTCCATATTTGATGACTGACACACAGGACCTGCCTAGTGCGCGTCAAGGTCCGTCAACGATCTTCGATCAATTGCCGATTGTCCTACAATCTTCGAAGTGTTAGTCCGGCATCCGAGCTTGCTGTGTCAAGCAGGATATCTGCCTTTGGAGCCTTCGATGGACGACAATTATGGAGCGCCGCGATGACATCTGCCCCTGAGCAAGACAAGGCCGCGGCGAGCGGCGAAGCCCTGTCGTCAGGGATGGAGTCCTGGCTCGAAACCAATGTTGACGGCTATCGTGGCCCGGGCACGCTTCACAAGTTCGGCTTCGGGCAGTCCAACCCGACCTACAAATTGCGCGCGGCATCAGGTGATTATGTCCTGCGGCGCAAGCCTTTCGGGCCGCTTTTGCCGAAAGCCCATGCGATCGAGCGCGAATACCAGGTCCTGAAAGCGCTGGAAGGCAGTGATGTGCCTGTGCCGCGTGTGCGGGCTTTCTGCGACGATGACAGCGTTCTGGGGGCCGCCTTCTATGTCATGGATTTCGTTGGCGGGCGTATCTTCTACGATCAGCGTCTGCCTGGCGAAACCCCACAGGCGCGGGCGGAAATCTTCGACGCCATGAATGAGGCTGTGGCCAGCCTGCACCGTGTCGATCCATTCAAGGTCGGCCTTGAAGGTTATGGCCGCAGCGAGGATTTCCTTAAACGTCAGGTCAGGACGTGGACGAAACAGTATCGCGCCAGCGAGGATGTGCGCTGCGAGGCGATGGAGCAGCTGATCGCGTGGTTGCCGGAGAACCTTCCGGCTGAACAGCCCGTTCGGATTTTCCACGGTGACCTGCGCCTGGACAATATGATCTTCCACCCGACCGAGCCCAGGGTCATTGCGCTGCTGGACTGGGAGCTTTCCACGCTTGGCGATCCGCTGGCCGATTTCGCTTATCATACGATGGTCTGGCGCGTGGATGCAGATCTCTTCCGCGGCTTTGCCGATCTGGACCGGCCCGCTATGGGTATCCCGGAGGAGTCTGACTACGTCCAGCGTTATTGCGAGCGTACGGGCCGTGACGGCATTCCGCACTGGAACTTCTATCTGGCCTTCAGCCTGTTTCGCATCGCCGCGATCCTTCAGGGTGTCTACAAACGCGCCAAGGAAGGCCAGGCGAGCAGTGATGACGCAGAGGAAGTCGGGCGCAAGGCCCATCCGCTGGCCGAAATCGGCTGGTCGATCGCGCAGGGCGGGTAAGCCGCGCCGGGGCACCCCTCAGGCTTGAGCGGGGCTTAGATCAACGATTGAACGGAAGCCGGCCCGGATAGCTTCGGGAAGCGTCTGGGCATGCTCTTCATTCCTGAAGATCAGGCCGATCTGGCGCTCGAGCATGAAGCCGTCGAGCGGTTTGAGCGCAACTCCCGGGGCCTGATAACTGGCCGGCATCACCGTGATCCCGAGACCCGAGGCCACCATCGCCAGAACCCGTTCATCGTTTGAGGAGCGGAAGGAAAAGAACGGGCGAACGCCTTGCTCGGTGAAGAAGCGGCTGGTTTCGGAAAGCGCCTCGCAATGGCGCCGCACCATCATGATGCTTCCCGCCAGATCCTCAACGGAGACCGTGTTCTGGGTGGCACACGGGTGATCGGCCATCATCGCGACATGGTATGGCTCGGTATACAGGCTCTCCTCGACATGCCTTTCGCCGCCCCGGGCGACAATCGTCAGAGCTGTGTCCACACGCCGCCTGGCAAGGGCGTTTGTGAGCTCCTTTTCGGAGCCTTCGACAATCTCCATCCGCAGGTCGGGATGAGCTGCCAGGACACGGCCGAAGGCCCGCCCCACCAGGCTGGCTGGAATGGTCGACAGGATGCCCAGGCGGAAGACTTCATCTGTCCCTTCCGAGCGAACCGACACCATCGCCTGATTGAACTCGCTTTCGATCCGCCGGGCATGCGGGAGGAATCTCGATCCCGCTGTCGTGAGATTGATCCGGCGCGTCGACCTGTCGAACAGGGTCACGCCAAGCAGACCTTCGAGCTTGGCGATACCGACCGAAAGGGTCGGCTGGGCGACGTTCACCTGGCTGGCAGCCCGCGAAAACGAGCCCTGGTCCACGACGGCCAGGAAATAACGCACCAAATAGCGGTCTATCATTATTCCTATCTATAAAAGCGGGGATAATTTGCCAAGATCATCTATCGAAAGACCGGCGGCGGAAGAGCACGGGACGATTATTCGTTCCCTGAATATTCAGTATTTTTGACATAAAGAATACAAAGCCCGGGAGGTATGCAAATGTGCCGCGATTTCGATTTACCTGCCCTCGTCACCTCACTTGCGACTGGCTGGCTCTCTTCCTTGTGGTGAAGGCGCCGAAATGAGGTTCGCGGCGAGACAGGTTAGGTCAGACTCGGGGTGCGTCCGGTCTGTGCCGTGCGAGTACGACGGGAGGAATGGTGCGATATGAATAATGCTGAAGCTACGGCGGGCGATCAGCCTGTAACTGAGGGGATGGCTGCTCCGATGGACGAGGAGAAGACGTCCTGGAAGGCATATCTTGTGCTTTTCGGCTGTATGATGGGTGTGTCGTTCAACCTGATCACGCTCTTCAACGGCACCATGACTGTTTTCATCAATCCGCTCTCCGAGGAAGGCGGATGGTCCCGCGGTCAGGTCTCGCTCGGCCTGTCGACGGGCATGCTGGCCTTGCTCATCTGTAACCCGTTTGCCGGACGCCTGGCCGACCGGGTCAGCCCGGCCCTCCTTATTACGATCGGCGCGCCCCTGCTCGGCCTGGCGATTGCCAGTCTGGGGCTGATACCGCTTTCCTACCCGCTCTTTCTTCTGACCTGTGCCTTTGTCGGCGCGACCGGGGCGCTTACCTATACGCCGATTTACTACATCGTCGTGACGCGGTGGTTCCGCCGCCGGCTTGGCCTCGCCCTTGGCATCACGGCCTCGGGCCATGGGATCGGTCTGATGGCCGCGCCTGTCGTGACGCAGGCCCTTTCGGCTGAACTCGGCTGGCGCAACACCTATGTGGCGATCGGGATTATCTCCGTGGTGGCCGTTCTGCTGCTTCGCCTTCTGCTGATCCGCGACCGCCATGATACCTGGACACCGCCTGCCAGGGCCGAAGCAGCGGATGGCGCTGGAGCGCCTGCAAACTGGCGGTCCTTCATCTTCTGGCGTCTGGCCTTCATCTATTTTCTCGTCGGTCTGGCCATCAATGGCGCCTTCGTCCACCTGATGCCGATGCTTACCGATCAGGGCATGGCGCCCGAGGCCGCTGCCGCTGTCGTATCCGCGATGGGGATCGGTTCGCTGCTTGCGCGTCCAACGGCTGGCTTCCTGCTGGACTATATCGATACAGGCCTGCTTGGCGCGCTGACCTTCCTGACGGGGGCGACCGGGATTTTCCTGATCGTGACAGGCTGGGAGGCCGCTTTCGTGCCGGGTGTCTTCATGATCGGTGTCGCGCTGGGGGCAGAGGCGGATGTGCTGGCCTATCTGGTGCGGCGTATCTTCGGTCTCGACAATTTCGGCGCGAATATGGGGCTGATTACCTCGGTCTTCCTGCTGGGCGTTCTCATCGGGCCGGCCCTTAATGGCGGGCTCTACGATGCGCTTGGATCCTACACGCTCGGTATGTCGCTGTTCGTTGGGCTTCTTGTGATCGCCGCGGCCTTGCATATCGGTCTGACCTGGCGGCGGTCACGCTTCGTCGCCTGACGGTATTTGTACGGTCGGCCAAGGAGGCTCGGCAGCCGCTGTGAGGCTTGCCGGAGCTTCGTGCCACCAAGCGGTATTCTGGTTTTGAATACTGCTTATGCTGCACATCGAATATGAAAATTATGGCTGAACGATTATTCTGAAATCAGAAGCTGCTATGATGATAGAAAAGCAAAACAATCCAAAAATACAGCTGCTGCAGACGATGCACCGGGCAATGTCCAATGAAGCGACGGGCGCACCGCCAGCTTCATGTGTTCGTGGTGCACGAAATGGGACGGAAATTGGGTGCAATTCATGAGTGATTATTCGGTAAGCCTCAACGACAGGTATGAAAAGCGTGACGGCGAAATCCTGATTTCGGGCGTGCAGGCGCTTGTTCGTCTGATGCTGTTGCAGGCAGAGCGTGACAAGAAGGCCGGCCTGAATACGGGCGGGTTCGCAAGCGGCTATCAGGGCTCCCCGCTCGGCACGCTGGACATGACCTTTGCCAAGGCGGCCAAGCTCGTCGACGAGGCGGGCATTGTTGTAAAGCCTGCTGTCAATGAGGAGCTGGCGGCCACGGCCGTTGCCGGCAGCCAGCAAATTGCGCAGTCGCCGGGGGCCAAGGTCGATGGTGTCTTCTCGCTCTGGTATGGCAAGGGGCCGGGCCTTGATCGGGCGTCGGATGCGGTGCGTCACGGCAACATGCAGGGCACCTCCCAATATGGTGGCGTCGTGTTGGCCGTCGGCGATGACCATATCGCCAAATCCTCCTCCATCGTATGCGACAGCGACGACGTCGTTGCCGGTCTGCAGGTGCCGCTTTTCTATCCGGCCGATGCCGAGGAAATCGTCACATTTGGTCTGCATGCGTTTGCCGCCTCGCGCCTGAGTGGCGCCTGGACGGCGCTCAAGATCATCACGGATGTCGCCGATTCCACCCGCGCCGTCGCGGCCAATGAGCTGGATGGCAAATTCGTGGTCCCTGAAGTCGAGGTTCCGGACATCGGTCTCCACAATCGCTGGCCGGAGACGCCGCTCGACCAGGAGCGCCGGCTTCAGGAATACAAGCTTCCCGCGGTCATGGAGTATGTCCGCGCGAACGATCTGGACCGGATCGTCTCCAAGCCGAACAATGCGAAGATCGGGCTTGTCGCGGCCGGCAAATCCTGGCTCGACCTGAAAGCATCGCTCGACCTGCTGGGCCTGTCCGAGGACAAGCTCGAGGCGCTCGGGATCGCGCTCTACAAGCCCGCGATGATCTGGCCGCTCGAGCCGGAACGCCTCAAGACGTTCGCGGAAGGCCTCGAGACCATCATCGTGGTCGAGGAGAAAGGGCCATTTATCGAGGACCAGATCCGCTCGGTGCTCTATGGTGGCGCGTCGCCGCGCGTGTGTGGCAAGACTGATGGCAGCGGCAAGCCGCTTCTGCCCAAGATCGGCGAGTTGGCGCCAGAGCGGATTGCCGCCGAGATCGGACCGCTGCTGCACAAGCTGACGGGCGCCGAAGAGCTTGCCGAAGGAACGAAGTTCGCGGCCAATGCCATCGCGTCGCAGACGGAATTTTCCGTCGCGCCGGTCATCCGTAAGCCGTTCTTCTGTTCAGGCTGCCCGCACAACCGTTCGACGGTGCTTCCTGAGGGAAGCCGTGCCCTGTCGGGGATCGGTTGTCACGGGCTTGCGGCCTATAACCGGCCCGGTCACTCGTCCTTCTCGCAAATGGGTGGCGAGGGCGTCCACTGGATGGGGCTTTCTCCGTTCACGGAAGAAAAGCACATCTTTGCCAATGTCGGGGACGGGACCTACTTCCACTCCGGTCTGCTGGCGGTCCGTCAGGCCGTCGCCGCAAATCTGAACATCACCTACAAGCTGCTTTACAATGATGCTGTCGCCATGACGGGCGGCCAGTCCGTTGGTGGTGGCATTCTTACGGTCAATCACCTCGTCGATCAGCTGCGCGGCGAAGGGGTCAACAAGATCGTTATCTCAACCGACGATCTCGACCGCTATCCGTCCAATGACCCTGTCCGGGGCAAGGTCGACCGGGTCGAGCATCGTGACGACCTGGAGGGGCTTCAACGCGAACTGCGTGACGAGACGGGCGTCAGTGTCATCATCTATGAGCAGACCTGCGCCACCGAGAAGCGGCGGATGCGCAAGCGCGGCAAGATTCCCATGCCGACGCAGCGTGTCTTCATCAACGAGCTGGTCTGCGAGGGCTGCGGCGATTGCTCGGCAAAGTCCAACTGCCTGTCGGTGGAGCCGGTCAAGACTGAATTTGGCACCAAACGCCGGATCAACCAATCAAGCTGCAACATGGACTATAGCTGCCTCAATGGCTTCTGTCCGAGCTTCGTGACCGTCGAAGGCGGCAAGCCGCGCAAGTCTGCCGGAGCGGCGATCGATACGACTGTCACCTTCCCGACGGTCGACGTGCCCGAAGCCATGAAACAGCACCAGCGCCTGCTGGTTGCCGGTATCGGCGGTACGGGTGTGGTGACCGTGGGGGCTCTGCTCTCCATGGCCGGCCATATGGAAGGCCTGAAAGTGGCCACGCTCGACCAGGTTGGCATGGCCCAGAAGGGCGGCGCCGTCACAAGCCACATTCACCTTGCCCGGGAGGAGATTTCCGCGGTGCGGGTGCCGAGCAAGTCGGCTGACCTGATCATCGCCTGCGACGAGGTTGTCGGCAATTCGCGGGATGTCATTGCGGCCATCGAGCCGGGGCACACCAGCGTTGTCGCCAACAGCGATGTCGCGGTCACCGGTGACTTCACCCAGGATGCGACGGCGGTTCCGGACAACTCATTGCTGACGCGGCGCCTGCGCCGCCGGGCCGGCGAGGATCATTTCCTCATTCATCCATTCACGCGCATCTCCGAGCGGCTGCTGGGCGACGCGGTGGGGGCCAACCTCATGATGCTGGGCGCGGCCTATCAGAAGGGTTGGGTCTCGTTTGACGAAGAGGCGCTCGAAAGCGCTATTCGGCTGAACGGTGTCGGCGTGGACATGAACCTGGCGGCTCTGCAATGGGGGCGGATGCTCGTTGTGGATCCGGACAAGGTCTACAAGGCTGCTGAACTGAATGATCCACCGCCGGAAACGCTGGACGACATGCTGGAGCGGCGGGTCGAGTTCCTCACCGGCTATCAGAATGCCGAATATGCGGAGCGCTATCGCGCAACCATCGAGAAGGTCCGGGCTGCAGAAGCTGGCGTGTCCTCAGGCGATGCGTTCGCAACGGCGGCGGCGCGGTCCCTCTTCAAGCTGATGTCCTACAAGGACGAGTATGAGGTGGCGCGCCTGTTCACGGACGGCTATTTCGAACAGGAGCTTTCCAAGCAGTTCGAAGGCGATGTGAAGCTCTCTTTCCACATGGCGCCGCCCATTCTGGCGGGACGTGACAAGGTGACGGGTGAGCCGCGAAAGCGCCGTTTCGGTCCCTGGATGATGCGGGCGCTTCGCGTCCTGGCCCGGATGCGTGGCCTTCGCGGAACGAAGTTCGATCCCTTCGGCTATCTTCAGGAGCGCAAGACGGAGCGGGCCCTTATCGGGGAGTACACTGCCCTTCTGGACCGGCTGATCGCCGGGCTCACCGCGGAGAATGTCGACAAGGCTGCAGAGATCGCTGCCCTAGCCATGAAGATCCGCGGCTATGGGCATATCAAGGATGCCTCGATCGAGACCTATCGCGAGACGCTGGAAGGGCAGCTTGCCGAGCTTGAATCTCCGCCAAGTGAGAGTCTTCCGGCCCCAGAGGCTGCAGACGCCCACTAGGCAGGCATGGGACCTTGTTTTCACCACGTCGCAACCGCCCGGCAGTTTCCGGACGGTTGGCGAGGGGCTTTATCGCCAACGGTTTGCGGGCCGCTCGCGCCTGTGAACCGCCGCGGTGGAGAGGTGCTCGCGCGCGCTGTGCGCCGCGGTGCGGCAGATCACAATATACGGAAGTGGAATGCGGACTATAATTCATATGATCCATGCAAATTATGGTCACGTGATTATAGTGCGACCGATCCACACAAGGGTCACTGTGAGGATTGCTCCATGATGCCTGTCGGGCGGCGGTCGCGAAGTTTCGCGATCCGCATGCAACCGCAGGCGTTACAGAAAGAGGGCATCCGGCTTACAGAATTGGGAGGGACCTAAGCATGTGTAAGAAATGGAATTTTTATAAGAGGAGGGCCTGAGCTATGACCAGCCAGATGCGCAAATGGCCGGGCGAGCCGGGCGGTAAAGTCCCTTACTGGGTGTACACGGACCCCGACGTCTACAAGCAAGAGCTCGAAAAGATTTGGTACGGACCGCACTGGCTGTATGCTGGCTTGGCGTGCGAGGTTCCGAATGTCGGTGATTTCAAGACCACGATCCTGGGCGAGCGGCCGGTCATCATGGTTCGCTCCGACGAGGACACGATCAGCGTCGTCGAGAACCGGTGCGCGCACCGTGGCGTCAAGTTCTGCCAGGAGCGTTTCGGCAACAAGGCCGATCTGCTGTGCCCCTATCACCAGTGGGTCTATGACCTGAAGGGTGATCTGATGGGCGTGCCCTTCCGGCGCGGCGTGCGCAAGCAGGGTGGCATGCCGAAGGACTTCGATCCGTCCCAGCATGGCCTGAACAAGCTCAAGGTCGAGGAAGTCAACGGCGTTGTCTGGGCAAGCTTCTCCGACGAAACGCCACCGTTCCGGGAGTATCTGGGCGAGAAGTTCTGGAAGCATTATACACGCGTCTATGACGGGCGCCCGCTTGAAGTGCTCGGCTACAACCGCCAGCGCATTCCCGGCAACTGGAAGCTGATGCAGGAGAATATCAAGGATCCTTACCATGCCAGCCTCCTGCACGTCTTTTTCGTCACCTTCGGCCTGTTCCGGGCTGACCAGAAGTCTGCTGTCGATATCGACGAGACAGGCCGTCACGGCATTCTGATCAGCCGCAAGGGCGACAAGGAAAAGAATGACGTCACGGGCGACATGCGTAACTTCCAGGGGGACCTGGATCTTCAGGATCCGCGTATCCTGGATGTCGTTCAGGAGTTTCCCGGTGAGGAGACCGTCGGGATGATCACGATCTTCCCGAGTGTGATCCTGCAGCAGCAAGTCAACTCGCTGACCACCCGCCAGATCGTTCCGACCGGCGCGGGCAGCTTCGACTTCCACTGGACCCACTGGACGTATGCCGACGATACCGAAGAAATGAAAACGCGCCGGACGCGCCAGGCGAACCTTTTCGGTCCGGCAGGCTTTGTCTCCGCCGATGATGGCGAGGTGATCGAGTTCGGTCAGCAGGGCTTCGAGGGGTCCGAAGATGAGGCCGCTCTCACGACGATGGGCGGATACGATTCCGAGCCGACCGACCATATGGTCACCGAAGCCGCCATCCGCGGCATGTACAGCTATTGGCGCAAAGTGATGGGGTATGACGATCATGGCTGAGACAGGCACAAAAATCGAAGTCACCCGTCAGGAGATCGAGGACTTCTACAGCGACTATTATGAAGCGCTGGACAAGTTGCAGCTTGAGGACTGGCCGGAATTCTTCGTCGAGGACTGCGTCTACCGGATCATTCCTCGGGAAAATTACGAGCGGAACTTCCGGCTGGCGACCTTGGGCGCAGAGAGCCGTGGCATGCTGCGCGACCGCGTCATGGGCCTGATCAAGACGCAGGTCTATGCGCCGCGCTATTATCGCCGGTTCCCCGGGCCGCTGAAGATCCGGGCGGCCGAGGGCGATGAGATCCCCGTCGAGCACAATCTTCTCATGGTCCAGACACTGGTCGACCAGCCGAGTGAGATCGTCCTTTGCGGGCGTTGCTATGATCGTTTGACGCGGTCGGAATCGAAACTGCTGCTGAAGCGGCGGGACGTCGTTTTCGACTCGGAAATGATCCTAAACAGCCTGATCTACCCGGCCTGAACGAGTGGAGCATATATGACTTGGATACCGACGGTTAACGTCGATGATGTCGAGGATGAAGATGTGGTGCCGGCCCAGGCCGGTCCGCATCGGCTCGCCATCTATCGCTATCAGGACGAGTTCTTCGCCACGGCGAACATCTGCAGCCACGGGCAGGCGAACCTGTCAGATGGCTATCTGGAAGAGTACACGATCGAATGCCCCCTTCATCAGGGAACGTTCGACATCCGCACGGGCGAGCCCACAGGTGCCCCCTGTACGGAGGCGATCCGCAGCTTTCCCGTGAAGGTCGACAATGGTGTCGTCCATGTTCAAGTGGAGTCCGAGGAGGCTTGAATGAGCCACATTCCAAACGAAAGCTCTGAACTGCTTCAGGACCTTTATGACGAGATGGCCCCGAAGGATCTTTACCCGCTCTGGGAGGTCCTCGCATCGCTCGTCACGCCGACACCGCAAGGTTCGGCGGAATCGGTCCGCTGGTCTTTTCCGGAAGTGCGCGATTATCTGTTGCGGGCCGGGGATCTGATCAGTGCGAAAGACGCCGAACGCCGTGTTCTCATTCTGGAGAATCCCGGTCTGAAGGGAAGCTCGGGCATCACGTCCAGCCTCTATGCCGGGCTTCAGCTGATCCTGCCGGGTGAAGTCGCGCCTTGCCACCGCCACAGCCAGTGCGCGCTGCGCTTCGTGATGGAAGGCGATGGCGCCTTCACGGCGGTCGATGGCGAGAAGGCCATCATGCACAAGTATGACCTGGTCCTGACGCCGGGTGGGCAATGGCACGATCACGGAAATCCGTCTGATCAGAACATGATCTGGCTCGATGGTCTGGACATCCCGACCGTCCGGCATTTCGACGCAAGCTTCGCGGAGAAGCTGGGCGAGGATGTTCACCCCGAGACGGTCGAGGCTGATGACAGCATGTGGCGGTATGGCCGCAACCTTCGGCCCTTCCGTGGGTCGAGTGCTGATCGGCGGCCGGAAGGTGTGCCGCTTTTCCACTATCCGTATAAGGAGTGGCGCGAGAGCCTGAACGAGCTGGCCGGCGCCGAAAAGCCGGACCCGCATCTCGGGCACGCCCTGGAATTCATCAATCCGGCGGATGGCGGGGCGGTCATGCCGACCATCTCTGCGCATGTGCGCCTGCTGCCTGCCGGTTTCGAAACGCGCGCGAGACGGTCCACGGACGGCTCGGTTTATGTCGTGACCGGCGGCACGGGTGTCGCCCTGGTCGATGAGGTAGAGCACAAGCTTGAAGAAGGTGACATCTTCGTCGTGCCTTCATGGTCGCGTCTGCAATTGAAGGCCGACCGGGACCTTGCGCTCTTCGGCTTCTCGGACCGTATCGCGCAGGAAAAACTTAACCTGTATCGGGAGATTAAAGAATGAGTGTCAGCTTTGCTGTTCCCCAGCCAGTTATCGCAGCCGTTGAGAACAGCGAGAGCGGCTTTCCTGTCCGTCGCGTCTTCTGTGTTGGCCGCAACTATGCCGCCCATGCGCGCGAAATGGGGCGCGACCCCGATCGCGAGCCGCCGTTCTTCTTCACCAAATGGTCGGAAACCGTCGTGCCGAGCGGCTCGGTTGTTCCGTATCCGCAGAGCACGTCGGACTTTCATTATGAGGCCGAGCTCGTTGCCGCGATTGGCAAGAGCGGGCGGAACCTGTCGACGAGCGAAGCGCATGACCACATCTTCGGTTATGCGACGGGCCTGGATATGACGCGCCGGGACCTTCAGCTCGAGGCGCGCAAGTCCGGCCGGCCGTGGGACACCGGCAAGAATGTCGAGGCCAGCTCGCCGCTTGGCCTGATCAAGCCGGCAAGCGAAACGGGGCCCATGAACAAGGGCGCGATCCGTATGCTCGTGAACGATGAAGTCAAACAGGATGCCGATCTGGACCAGCTGATCTGGCCGGTCGCCGATATCGTGTCCTTCCTGTCGAAGCTTTACCGGATCGAACCGGGTGATCTGATCTATACGGGCACACCGGCCGGTGTTGGCCCGGTGGTGGAAGGCGACCATCTCCGCGTCGAGATCGATGGTCTGTCGTCGCTTGATGTCACGATTGGTGGCCCGGCCCAATGATCCTGCATACCTATCATCGCTCGACGGCCAGTTGGCGGGTCCGCATTGCCCTTGCGCTCAAGGGGCTCGCCTATGAGCCGGTGTTCCAGAATCTGCGGAGCGGCGATCAGACGAGCCCGGATTATCTCAAGCTCAATCCCCAGGGCCTTCTGCCGGCCCTGGTTCTGGATGACGGAAACGTTCTGACCCAGTCCGTGGCCATCATCCAGTATCTGGACGAGGCCTATCCGGATCCGGCGCTGCTGCCGGGCTCACCGGTCGAACGCGCCCATATCAATGCTTTCGCCCTGTCGATCGCGTGCGATCTTCACCCGGTTCAGAACCTGAGGGTCCTGAAGCAGGTCGGTAAGCTGGCAGGCGACGAGGCGCGGGCTGAGTGGGCCAAGAGTACCGTGGAGGAGGGGCTGAAAGCGAGTGCGCAGCTCCTGCCCGATACGAAGTCGCGGTTCTGTTTCGGTGATGCACCAACGCTTGCCGATATCGTGCTGGTCCCGCAACTGGCCAATGCGCGTCGCTTTGAGGCGCCCATTCCAGAGCGGATCAAAGAGATCGAAGCGAATTGTTTCGAACTGGCGGCGTTCAACGACACGCGGCCGGAAACTCAACCCGACGCGGCAGGATAAAGCGACAGAGCGGATATAGGTGATGTCGATCACCGTTAAGGGGGCGATGGCGTGAGGGGAGTCCCGGCCACGGCGTTCCCGATTGTTTGAAGGATCTGAGGCCGATGACACTCCAAGGCAAGACAGTTTTCGTGACCGGCGGCAGCCGGGGGATAGGCTTGGCGATTGCGCTGCGGGCGGCACGAGACGGGGCGAACGTCGCAATCGCGGCGAAGACAGCCGAGCCGCACCCGAAGCTGCCGGGCACGATCCATACCGCTGCCGAGCAGATCGAGGCGGCTGGCGGGCGCGCGCTTCCGCTGGTGATGGATGTGCGGGATGAATCGATGGTCCAGGCGGCCATCGAGAAGACGGCTGAGACGTTCGGGGGCATCGATGTCTGCGTGAACAATGCCTCTGCGATCAATCTCTCGCCGAGTGAGGCCATCGAGACCAAGCGCTTCGACCTGATTCAGCAGATCAATGTCCGTGGCACATTTCTCACATCGCGCGCCTGCGTGCCTCACCTGCGTAAAAGCGACAATCCGCATATCCTGACCCTGTCGCCGCCTATGACCATGCGGGCCGACTGGTTTGCCCAGCATCTGCCCTACACCATGTCGAAATACGGCATGTCGATGGTGATGTTCGGCATGGCGGAGGAATTCCGCGAGGATGGCATTGCATGCAACTGCCTGTGGCCGCGCACGACGATCGCCACAGCGGCCGTGGAATTTGCGTTGGGCGGCGAGACAATGGTGCGGCGCTCGCGCCGTCCCGAGATCATGGCGGACGCGGCCCATGCTATCCTGGCTCAGCCCTCGCGGGAGTATACCGGCCGGTTCATGCTCGACGATGATGTCCTGGCCGAAGCCGGCGTGAGCGATTTCGAGCAATACGCCCAGGCGCCGGGTGAGCCGCTGCAGGTCGATATTTTCGTTGATATCGATGCGCCAGCCCCCGGACAGCCGAAGCTCATCGAGGAGCCGCAGAACTAGGCCAGTGAGCGCTTTGCCTGCGAGGCGACAGGCGTTGTTTCTCTATTTGAAGGGCCCGGTCACCTGACCGGGCCTTTTCTGATGGAGGCTTATAAGAGAAACGGGCAAGCCCTCCAAGCATTATTCAAAATCCGAATGCGGACTATCAAGTCCGCAGCCAGTGCAAAATCTGAATGTCGCCATTATCCAACTTCCACGATGCCGCCTTATGACCGAGGCGCATGCATGGCCTATGGGCCTTGGGCAGCTGGTTTGGAGCCAGTGCGCGTGCATCGGACCGGTCGCTAGATAGCGCCGGCTCACCAACGGGAGGAGTAAATGGATTATAGAGTGAATGCGAGCATGGCTGTGCTCGCGCTTGGCCTCATGTTTGCGCCGCAAGCGAATGCTCAAAATGATGATGCAGCAGCTGCGGCCCAAGCCGAGGCAACGGCCCAGACCGAGACGGCTGGCCAGGAAGATAGTGTGGCGCGTCTGGGGCAGGTGACTGTTACCGCGCGGCGCCGCGAAGAAAGCCTTCAGAATACACCGGTTGCGGTGACGGCGCTTGATAGCAGCGCTCTTGAAGACCGCTCGCTCACAAACCTGCAGGACATGGCGCAATATGTGCCGTCCATGGTCAGCGCGAAATCGGGGACGGGCGGCGGTGCCGGCCAGTTCTTCCTGCGCGGTGTTGGCCAGGGTGACTATACGGTCAACGTCGACCCGGGCGTCGCCCTTTATATCGACGGTGTCTATTATGCCCGGACGCAGGGTGCGAATCTGGAGTTCGTGGATCTCGACCGGGTCGAGGTTCTGCGTGGCCCGCAGGGCACGCTCTACGGCAAGAACGCCGTGGGCGGTCTCATCAACTTCGTTACGCGCCGTCCGGATGCCCCGGAACAGACCAAGGGCAAGATCGGCGTTTCATCCCGTAACGGGATGCGCGGCGAGTTCGCGTTCAACCGCGAGCTTGTCGACGACAAGCTCTATATCGGCGGCTCAGTTGTCGGCCTGACGCAGGAAGGCTTCATGTCGTCCAAAGCAGACCCGGACGATGCGTCGCCTCTCGGCATGAGCGTCGGTCGGTTTGGCGACCGTGAGCTTCTTGCTGGCCGCGGCTCGATTCTCTATACGCCGAACAGCGATGTGTCCTTCCTGCTGCGTGGCGACCAAAGCCACAAGACGGGCACGTCCCAGCCGGTCATCCTGCGTGGGGTTGGTCCGGGCACGCCGACGGACGATTTCCTCTCGGACGAGCAGCGCGAAAATCTCGGCAGCTTCGATGACCTGTATTCGCAATACCGGGCGCCGGACGAGATCACGAGCAATGGTGTCTCGCTGACCTCGGAATTCAGCTTTGGTGGCGTGGACCTGAAGTCGATCACAGCCTACCGGACCCTCGAGCAGGATACCGGCATGGACTATGACGGCATCGATGCCTCTATTGCCGAGCAAAGGGCGTATGTCGACCAGAACCAGTTCAGCCAGGAATTCCAGCTGAGTGGTGCGCTCTTCGAGGACCGGTTTAACTGGATCACGGGCGTCTACTATCTCAAGGAAGAAAACGAGCAGGTCCTGACGGTTGATGCTACCGCGGCGCCGAACACGCTTTCCGGCGGGACGATCCAGGTCCAGAATATCGACCAGGAAGGCGAAAGCTTCGGTGTGTTCGTGAACGGCGACTATGATCTGACCGATCGCATCTCGCTCAACGCGGCGCTGCGCTATTCATACGAAACCAAGGATATTGGCCGTATGACGACGCGCTATACGGACATCAGTCTGGATACGCCGATCGTGACCTTGATGGATCGTCAGGACGATGATGGCTGGGGGCAGTACACCCCGAGTGTCGGGATCGATTATCAGCTGAACAACAATGTCCTGCTGTATGCGAAGTATTCCCAGGGCTTCAAGTCTGGCGGTTTCAACATCCGTCCGGCTCCGTCCGACGAAGACACATTCGACCCGGAAACGGTCGATTCCGTCGAGATCGGTGCCAAGACCGAGCTACTGGACAACCGTGTTCGCCTGAATGTGGCCCTGTTCGACAACAATTATGAGGACATCCACCTGCTTGCCCGCGAAGGCGCTTCGATCTTCACCTTCAACGGTGGCTCGGCCTACACGCGCGGTGCGGAAGTTGAGCTTGACGCTCAGGTGACGCGCAGCATCCGGGCCAATCTCGGTGTGGGCTATCTCGATACCGAGCTGGAAGAAGTTAAGCCTGGTGCCGCTCTTGTCGGCATCGTCGAGGGCAACCGACTGCCTTATGCGGCTGAGTGGACAGTGTCGGGCGGGATCGAGCACACCTTCGACCTGACGCCGGATTCTCTCATCCGGACGCGTCTGGATGGTTCATACCGCTCGGATGTCTCTTATTCCGCGACAAACAGCGAGCTGGACCGTGCCAAGGGGTATACGATCATCAACGGTCGTATCACTTATGAGCGGGGCGATCTGAGCCTGTCTCTCTACGCGACCAACCTGTTTGATGAGGAATACTGGGCACTCCTGGGCAATAACAGCACGTCGCCGGTTACGGGGTATGCCTATGGCGTGCCGGGTGATCCGCGGAATGTCGGCCTTGAACTGGGTATCTCCTTCTAAGGTCTGACTGCATACATACTGAGGCCCGAAGCAGGACGATTCCGCTTCGGGCCCCAGCTTCCCGACAAAGAAGGTGGTTTAGACATGAAGATCGCGACTCTCAGAACCGCTTCCGGCCTTCGGCCTGCCGTTCAGCTGTCGACCGGCGAATTCCTCGATCTTGCAATCGCATCCGAGCAAAAGCTTCTGACGGAGCCCGTCACATCGACGACGGATTTGCTGGATGACGCCGGAGCACAGCATAAGGCGGTCAAGGCACTGATCGAGGATGTCGAGACAGACAAGGGTGGGGTCAAAGGCAGGCTTTCCGAAGCCAAGGCCCTGGCGCCGGCCGATACGACCTCGCTTGCGCCTCCGGTCATGCCCCGCTTTATCTTCTCCACCGGATCGGCCTATCGCGACCATATGGAAGAGATGAAGGTTGAGCTTCCGAAGGAGCCGGCAGGCTTCCAGAAAACGGTCAACTCGGTGATCGGGCCGTTCGATGCAATCCAGATCCCGGCAACGTCGCCGGACATGATCGACTTTGAGAGCGAGTTCTCCTGTGTCTTCAGCCGGCCCTGCCATAATGTCTCGCAGGACGAGGCGATGGCGTATGTCGGTGGCTACACGATGATCAACGACGTATCGGACCGGCTGGAAGCGGCGGCCTGGATCGAATCCTTGCGGGGTGTGGGCACCCACAAGGAAAGCTGCGATCTGAATTCGCGGAATATCCTGCGCAAGCAGTTTCCGACTTTCTGCCCGGTCGGCCCGGTCGTTACAACCAAGGACGAGATCCCCGATCCGCATGCCGTCAATATCGGCAGCCGGCTGAATGGAAAGCAGATGCAATCGGCGAATACCGACAATCTGATCTTCCGGCTGGCGCACGTGATCTCATACTTCTCGCAGTGGTTTATCTTTCAGCCGGGCGACATTCTCACGACGGGCTCGCCCTCCGGGGTCGGCTTTGCGCACAATCCGCCGATCTTCATGAAGGATGGTGACGTGCTGGAGACGTTTGCCGAAGGGATCGGAACCATGCGCAATCCGGTGGTTGGGCCGGGCAAGGCCTAGGGACCTGCCACGTGCAGGCTGCAATCCGGCGACAAGGGCTAAAGACATGAGTTCAAACGGACGGATCGTTATTGTGGGCGCTGGCGAAGCCGGCATTGCCGCAGCAAGCGCAATCCGTGAGGATGGCTATGAGGGCGAGGTCGTTATCGTCAACGATGAGCCTGTACCCCCGTATGAACGTCCGCCCCTCTCCAAGGAAATGCTGTATGAGGGGGAGGCGGCCGTGCGCCCTATCCAGCCGCAGGAATGGTATGAGGACAATCGCATCCAGCTTCTGTCCGACACACGGGTCACTGGCATAGATGCCTCGGCGGATACCGTGACCCTGGAGAGCAAAGGCGAGGTTGCCAGCCTCTCCTACGATAAGCTGATGTTCGCAACTGGCGCCCGTGCCCGGCGTCTGCCGCAGCCAACAGAGGGGCTGTACTATCTGCGGACGTTTAACGATTGTCTGTCGTTGCACGGCAAGATCGAGAGTCTCGACAAGATCGCCATCGTTGGTGGGGGGATTATCGGGCTTGAAGTGGCGAGTTTCCTCAGCGCGCAGGGCAAGCAGGTCACCGTCCTGGACATGGCGGACCGGCTCATGTCGCGCGCCGTTACACCGGAAGTCTCAGACTTTCTCCTGGATTTGCACCAGCGCAATGGCGTCGAATTTCGTCTTGGCGAAAAGGTGAATTGCACCGAGAAGGGCGTCGAGCTCGGTGACGGGAGCTTCCTTGAGGCTGATCTCGTCCTGGTGGCCATTGGTGTTTCGCCGAATAGCGAACTGGCCGAGGCGGCCGGGTGTGCGACGGATGACGGTATCGTTGTCGATGAATGCGGACGCACGACGGTTGAGGGGCTGTTTGCGGCAGGCGATGTCGCGCGGTTTCCGCACCCGTCCTATGCGCGCCCGATGCGGGTGGAATCCTGGCAGCATGCCGGGCGCCACGGAGCGCATGTCGGGCGGGCCATGCTTGGGATCGATGACGGCTATCGTGAGGTGCCGTGGTTCTGGACCGATCAGTATGATGTGAACCTCCAGGTTGTCGGTCTCTCGGAGACCGCAGACCTCACGCTCTGGCGTGACAGCCCCAACGGCCGCACCGCCCTTCACTTTGCGGACGGTCAGCTGGTCGCAGCGACGACGATCAATAATGGGCGCGACATTCGCCCGCTCACGAGTGAGAACGGCGGTGCAAAATTAGACCACGGTAGCGCCGTCGTATTGGCGGTGCGGGCGGCGTAAAAGTCGTCCACTTTTTCCCTTCTTGCGGCAGCAGGGAGGGCGAGGAGATTTACACCGTGGAACTTTATCTGAAGGTCAGGCTGGCGCGCAGCGAGGGGATGAGCCAGCGGGATCTGGCGCGCCATTTCAACATATCGCGCGACAGCGTTCGCAAGATGTTGGCGTTCTCATCGCCGCCGGGATACCGGCGCACGAAGGAGATCAAGCGTCCCAAGCTTGATGGGTTCAGCGAGATCATCGACGGCTGGCTTGAAGAGGACAAGAAGTTGCCTCGCAAGCAGCGCCACACAGCGAAGCGGATCCACGAGCGGCTCAAGGCGGAACACGAGTTCACCGGCGGCTATACGATTATCAAGGACTACGTTCGGCAGCGTGAACGACGCACCCGTGAGATGTTCGTGCCGCTGGCGCATCCGCCGGGCCATGCGCAAGCCGATTTTGGCGAAGCGTTGGTTGTGATCGGGGGTGTCGAACAAAAGGCCCACTTCTTCGTCCTGGATTTGCCGCACAGCGATGCCTACTTCGTGCGGGCCTATCCGGCGGCGACGGCGGAGGCCTGGATGGACGGGCATGTGCATGCCTTTGCCTTCTTTGGCGGGGTGCCTCTGTCGGTTCTCTATGACAACGACCGTTGCCTGGTCTCGAAGATCCAGCCGGATGGGACACGGGTCCGCGCGACGCAGTTCAGCGGATTGCTGTCGCACTACCTGTTCCGAGACCGCTACGGGCGGCCGGGCAAAGGGAATGACAAGGGCAATGTCGAGGGGATGGTGGGCTACGTGCGCCGCAACCACATGGTGCCGATCCCCCACTTCCCGGATTGGGAGAGCTTCAACGCCTACCTTGAAGAGCAGTGCCGTGCCCGTCAGGGCGACACCTTGCGTGGGCACACGGAGATGATCGGCGCGCGCCTGCAGCGGGATCTGGCCGAGATGCGCCCCTTGCCAGCCGCCCCCTTTGAGGCCTGCGCACAGGCCAGCGGCCGGGTGAGCTCCCAGTCTTTGGTCCGCTACAACACCAACGATTACTCGGTCCCCGTGGCCTATGGCCATCAGGATGTGTGGGTGCGGGCCTATGTCGATCAGGTGGTGATTGGCTGCCGTGGGGACGTGATCGCACGCCATCCGCGGTGCTACGCGCGCGAGGACATGGTGTTCGATCCGATCCACTACCTCCCGCTGATCGAACGCAAGATCAATGCTTTGGATCAGGCTGCGCCCCTTGCGGAGTGGGACTTGCCAAAAGAGTTCGACACGCTGCGCCGCCTGATGGAAGCGCGCATGCTGAAGATAGGGCGCCGCGAGTATGTCCAGGTGCTGCGTCTTCTGGAGACCTTCGGCATGGAGGAGCTACACGCCGCCGTAAAGCAGGCCCTGAAGATGGGCGCGGTCGGCTTTGATGCTGTGAAGCATCTGGTTCTGTGTCAGGTCGAGAAGCGGCCACCACGGCTCGACCTCGACGTGTACCCCTACCTGCCACGGGCGCGGGTCGAGACGACCTCAGCGGCCAGCTACATGTCCCTGATGTCGGAGGCTGCGGAATGACCCATGCCCCCGAAATCCTGCTGGAGCATCACCTCAAGAGGCTGAAGCTTCCGACATTCCTGCGTGAGTATCAGAAGGTGGCGCGCCAATGCGCCGCCGAGGGCTTGGACCATGTCCAGTTCCTGACGCGCCTGGTCGAACTGGAGCTGATCGATCGCGAGCGACGGATGGTCGAGCGCCGCATCAAGGCGGCCAAGTTCCCGGCCACCAAAAGCCTCGACAGCTTCGACTTCAAGGCAATCCCCAAGCTCAACAAGATGCAGGTGCTGGAACTGGCGCGCTGCGACTGGATCGAACGGCGCGAGAACGTGATCGCCCTCGGCCCAAGCGGCACCGGCAAAACCCACGTCGCCCTCGGCCTGGGGCTCGCTGCTTGCCAGAAAGGGATGACGGTCAGCTTCACCACCGCCGCGGCCTTGGTCAACGAACTGATGGAGGCGCGCGACGAGCGTCGCCTGCTGCGGGTCCAAAAACAGATGGCCAACGCCAAGCTGCTGATCATCGACGAATTGGGCTTCGTCCCTCTCTCCAAAACCGGGGCCGAGCTGCTCTTTGAATTGATCTCGCAGCGCTACGAGCGCGGGGCTACGCTGATCACGAGCAACTTGCCCTTCGATGAATGGACGGAGACCTTCGGAACCGAGCGCCTGACCGGGGCGCTCCTCGACCGGCTGACCCACCACGTCAACATCCTCGAGATGAACGGCGAAAGTTATCGCCTGGCCCAAAGCCAGGCGCGAAAAGCCACCAAAACCTCCTGACCGACAATCCATGACTTGGCCCTCACGGGCCAAGGCGGCCAGTCAACCGCCAGCTATTTGGGGAGCGCGGTCGACTGGCCGCCAGCGCTCTATGCGCCCTTCACGCCCAACCCCAAAGTGGCCTACTTTTGCGCCGCCCTTTGGTCGGGTTTTACTCCGCCGTTGACA
>NZ_NCST01000113.1 GCF_002088975.1 Henriciella aquimarina | reverse complement strand
GCGTGTCGCCTGCAGACTTTGACAGCTTTCACAGCATCTATTCCGGTGGGGCCCCGATCTCGCCGAGTCTGGCAACTCGCTTCGAGGAGGAGCTGGGCCATCGCCTGCATACAAGTTTCGGCATGACCGAGACGACCGCACAGACCCACCTTGCCCCCTTCGAGGCCGATATTCCGGTCGATCCCGAAACCGGTGCGCTTGCGATTGGCGTGCCGGTCTGTGGGGTGGATGCGCGCATTGTCGACAAGGATGGCAAGCCATGCGGGCTCAGAGAGCCTGGGGAACTCCTTGTGCGCGGCCCGCAGGTCATGACCGGCTACTGGCGCAAACCGGAAGAGACGGCCGAGACGCTCGCCGACGGGTGGATGCATACCGGCGACATTGGCCTGATGGACGAAGCTGGCTGGTTCTATCTGGTCGACCGCAAGAAAAACATGATCAGCGCGTCGGGCTTCAAGGTCTGGCCGCGTGAGGTCGAGGATGTGCTCTACCGCCACGAAGCCGTGCGCGAAGCCGCCATTGTCGGTGCGCCGGACGAGTATCGCGGCGAAACCGTCCATGCCTTTGTCTCCCTGCGGGCGGGCCAGGCCGTGACGGAGGCGGCGCTGATTGCTTTCGTGCGCGAAAGGCTCGCGGCTTACAAATGTCCGCGCAAGATTCATTTTGTCGATGAGCTGCCGAAAACCCCCAGCGGCAAGATCATGCATTATCAGCTGGCTGACCGGTTGAAAGGTTAAGCCGTGTGCCGGCTGGCCCGTGCGGGCAAATATCAAAAAATCTGAACCAGGATCGAAGCTGTTCCACACGGCGAATGCACCTGTGCGCCACCGTTCCGCCAGCTTGGGCGCTGAGGTGCATCCAATTAATGTTAAAAATTCTTACGATTGCACTCGGGCAAAAGTTTGTTTAATATTCAAACAAAGGTCGGTTTGGACAAGGCCGTTTACGGGGAGCTACTGATGCAGACAACTCAACTCGGTGCAGAGCATTTTTCGTCAATTTTCGACGGAGACATTCTCCGGCCCGGAGAAGATGGCTTTTCCGAAGCGCGTGAACTCTTCAACATGCGCGCGAAGGAAAACACGCCGCAGCTGATCGCTCGCGCTCGTAATGATGACGATGTTGTCGCGGTCATGAAGTTTGCCACGGAAACCAGGACCCCGATTGCAATACGCAGTGGTGGGCACGGGATTGATGGCGAAGCCATGCCGGATGGCGCGATCGTCCTTGATCTGAGCCAGATGAAGGACATCACGGTCGACAAGGAGAAGGGCCTTATAAAAGTCGGTGCGGGCACCCTGCTTGGAGATATTGACCGGGCCGGCCAAAAGCATGGGCTGGTGGTGCCGTCGGGTACCAACAGCCTCACCGGCGTTGCCGGCCTGACGCTTGGCGGCGGTATCGGCATGCTGATGCGGCGCTACGGGGCGACTGTGGACAATCTGGAGAGCTGTGATGTCGTGACGATCGATGGCCGGAAGATCGTTGCCAGCGAGAGTGAAAACCCGGACCTGTTCTGGGCCCTTCGCGGTGGGGGCGGCAATTTCGGGGTCGTGACGGCCTTTGAGTACAGGGGGCACCCGGTCGGCCCTGAAGTCATGGCTGGCACAATCACCTTCCCGCCGGAACAGATCAAACCGGTGGTGAACGCCTTGCGCGAAAAAGCCAAGACAATGAGCCGCGATCTGGGGGTCATCATTGCCATCGCGGATGCCCCGCCGGATCCGGAAATCCCGGCCGAATATCATGGCAAGCCGGTGCTGACCCTCTTTGTCGTCTATAGCGGCAAGATGGAGGGCGCCAATGAGACCCTTGAGAGCCTGACATCGCTGGGAAGCCCGGCGGCGGTCCAGGTCGTTCCGATGGAATGGGCGGACGCCAACTCCATGCTCGATGTCATCGCACCCTGGGGGCGCTCCTATCATACCCGTGGCGGCTATCTTCCGGATCTGCCGGAGGCATTGCTCGACATGGTCATCGAAAGGGCGGAGTCGGCTCCACGGCTCGATTATGAATCGCCGGGCGTCTCAACGGCGCAGACCTTCGCCGTTTTTGGCGGGGCGATCAGCGAGGATTTCAGCGAGGACTATGTTGCTTTCTCCCGCGAAGGCGCTGTTTTCCTCTCCGAAATCATCACGGCCTGGGACAAGCCGGAAGACGCCCAGCGCTTCGAAGGCTGGGCGGACGGCATTGCCGAGGCCATGGCCCCTTACATGCGCAAGAACGGCTATATCAACCTCACCACCGACCGTGGGCCTGCCTGGCTGCGGGAGCTCTATGGGGCCCCCGAAAAGTTCAAGCGCCTGCAGGCGGCGAAAAAGAAGTGGGATCCGATGAACCTGCTTCGGTTCAACAAGAACATCTTGCCTGACTGATGGAGCGAGAACGCCGGGGTGGGGGCGGAAGGCCTGAACGCCGGTCTCTGTGAGTGGGCCAAGATGATGCGCATGGCTGCAAACGGCTTGGTGCCAGAACACACCGGGGCCGGGGCGCAGCAAGACTGTTCAGCCGCGTGGTGAGAGAACACGCCGCGCGAAGACCAGAAGACAATTCAGAATCCAAGGGATGCAGGAGATTGCGATCGACTGAATGAGGAGAGGTGTGCCCGAAACACAGAAAAAATGGGCGTGCTGACAATTTAAATGGGAGGAATACATGACCAGCAACGTGAAGTTCCGGTCGTCAGTGGCAGTGCTGGCGATCCTTGGAGGCATGGCAGGGCCGTGGGCCGCTGCTCAGGAAACATCAGACAATGAAGGCAGGCTAGATACTGTCGTCGTCACGGCGCAGAGGCGCGCAGAGAGCGTGCAAAAGGCCGCGCTGTCGATCGAGGTATTGGGCGAAGATCAGCTGGAACGCCGCGGCGTGACCGAACCTGCCGATCTTACCAAACTGACACCGTCGATAACGGTCGCCCAGAACGGCGTGTACCCGCAGACCATTATTCGGGGTGCGGGCGACAATACCGCAAACGGTCTGGCGCCAACCGCCGTGTCCTACTCGGTAGATGGTGTCGTGACCGGTCAGGCGCTCGGTGTCAGTCAGAACTTCTATGACCTTGAGCGGGTCGAAATCCTGAAGGGGCCGCAAGGCACACTGTATGGCCGGAACGCGACCGGCGGGGCCGTGAACCTGATTACCAAGCGCCCGAGCCAGGAATTCGAAGGCTACCTGACCGGTGAATACGGCAATTTCGACAACAAGCGCCTGACAGGGGCGCTCAACATCCCGCTCTCGAACACACTCGCCATACGGGGCGCGTTCAACCTGGTGGACCGGGACGGCTACCTCTCCGATGGCACCGATGATGATGTGAGGCAGTCGGCTCGCCTGCAGGCTCTCTGGCAGCCCAACGAAGTCTTCAATCTCCGGGTCATGGGCGACTATTCCCATACGGGCGGGAAAGGCGGCGGAGCCGTTCTGTTCCCGCGGCAGCCAGGCACCGACGAGTGGGATGCGCTGTCACACCCCATCAACAACGAGGCCATCACGTCCGCGAACTTCGGACTTCACGTCCCCTTCCTCTCCGACAGCTATATGGACCTGGACCAATGGGACATCATGGCCGAAGCCAATATCGAACTCGGGGACTTCGCGACCCTGACGCTCATACCAGGTTATCGGGACATCAAACTCGATCACCGGACCTATAATTTCGGCCTGCGGGCGACGACCGATCCCCAGACGCATGAGCAAACGACTTTCGAAGCCCGGCTGAGCAATCAGACCGACAGGCTCAAATGGGTGCTTGGAGCGTACTATTATAAGGAGAACACGTATTTCTGGTGGGACGTCCGTGCTCTGGCAGAGCCCAACTTCATCACCAATTTCAACGTGCTCAACGAGATTAAGTCGAAGAATGAAAGCCAGGCCGTGTTTGGTGAGGCGACCTACAGCCTGACAGACCGGTTCCGGGTGATCGGCGGCTTGCGGTATACACAGGACGAGATCAGGAAAGGCGGAAGTGTCACGGATACGGCTGTCATCCCGGCCCCCGGGTCGCCTTACATTCAAAGCGGCAAGCTGGAATTTGATGATGTAACCTGGAAAGCCGGCCTGGAATTCGACGTCTCAGACCAGTCGTTCCTCTATCTTACCGCGTCCAAAGGCTACAAGTCTGGTGGCTTTTTCTATGCGCCCGATGAGGGCGAGACTAACAGCTTTGATCCTGAGACGCTGCACGCCCTGGAATTCGGGCTCCGCAACCGCTTCTTTGACAACACGCTTCAGGTCAACATCGAAGCCTTCTACTGGGAATATGAAGACCAGCAGGTCACCGCCGTCGGCTATACAGACCTGGGAGCGGTTGCCTATGTCACGCGCAATGCTGGTAAGGCCGCCCCGAGAGGCGGCAGTATCGACGTGGTGTGGAAAGCGTCGCCCGACGATACCCTCGGCTTTGCGGTCAACTACACCCGGGCCCGCTATGACGAGTTCATGATCGACTTCCCCGCCGACCTGGCGGGGCTCTTGCGCACGGGTCCGTTGTGCGATGTGGGCGGGGTGATGACGAATGAGGCCGGCAATTCCGTCTTGCCTGTCGACTGTTCTGGCGCGCCGTTGCAACGCACACCCGAATGGTCCGGCACGGCCAATTATGAGCATGTTTTCGATCTCGGCAGCGCCGGCGACCTCAGGGCGAACGTCAACGCGACATGGGCCACGTCCCGGTATCTGTCATCGGACTTCTATGTTCCGGTTTCGAAAACCGACGGCTATACGGTCTTCAATGCCGACCTGACCTACACTCCGGCAGACAGCCCGTGGTCGCTCACCCTGTACGGGCGGAACCTGACGGATGAAGCTGTCTATCAAGGCGGGATCGCTGATGCCGTGAACGGTTTTGGCGGGCCCGATTTCCCGACATTCTATGAATCGTCGATCAATCCGCCGCTTACCTATGGCGTTCGCGCTACGGTCGATTTCTAGGCGGGCTGCAGCCCTCGGAAATCTCAGAAAAGCTGATACGCCGCCTCGGGCAATATAAGCCGGGGCGGCGTTTTCGTGGGCGCTGGCCGCGCCTTCTTTACGTCCTTTTCCGGTTTGAGGCGACACTACGGGAAACCCCGTATTGAGCGCCATTTGTCATTTATGCAACCAATTGCACAAATGACAAATGGCCTTTTTGTCCGTGACATACAGAAGGCCGCTCGTCGCGTTCGCCAGGTGTCTGACGGCCTGCAGCGTCAACGATATTGGAGGTCGAAATGTCGGAACTCGGAACACTTGAAGGGCTGCCCAAGGAGTATGTGAAAGGCTTGGCCGATCGCAATCTGGTGCCCCTGTGGCCAAGCCTGCGCCAGGTCCTGCCTTATGGGATACCGTCCAGGCGGACTGTTCCTGTGAATTGGCGTTACAAGGATATCCGGGACAATCTCCTGCGCGCCGGAGACCTGACGCCGATCGAAAAGGCCGAACGCCGGGTGCTTGTCCTGTCCAATCCGGGCATCGGCCTGGAAAGCATGCAGGCGACCCCGTCGATCTATATCGGCATGCAGCTCATCCTGCCTGGAGAGACTGCCCCCAACCATAAACACAGTCCGAGTGCCGTCCGCTTTGTGGTGGAAGGCGAAGGCGCAAAGACCATCGTGAATGGCGAGGTTTGCCCGATGGAGAAGGGCGACCTGATCCTCACGCCCTCCGGCCTGTGGCACGAGCACGTCCATACGGGGCACGGCCCGGTGGTGTGGCTCGATGCGCTCGACCTGCCGCTGGTTTATGCGTTGGAGGCATCCTATTGCATCGAGGGCGAAAGCCAGCCGGTTTCGAACCGGCCCGACGCGTCCCAGACAACATATACGAAAGCGGGTCTGGTCCCGTCATCGGTCATCCGCAAGCGCGGCGGCAGCGATTATCCCCTGCTTCGTTTCCCGTGGCGGGATGTGAGTGTCGCGCTGCAAGACTATGCAAGCGTCGTCGACAAGGACGAACTGGTTCAACTGGCCTACGTCAATCCGACGACCGGACAGCCGTGCCTGCCGATCCTCGGCTTCTCGGCCATCATGCTGCGCCCCGGCGAAGAGCGGACACTGACCCGGCGGTCGGCCTCTGCTGTGCTGCACGTGCAATCCGGCAAGGGCACGGCGCTCATCGATGGGGCCGAACTCGACTGGGACGAATCCGACACCATGGCCGTGCCGACCCACGCAAACGTTCAGATTGCGAATTCGAGCACCAGCGAGCCGGCTTATCTCTTCGTCGTCGATGATGCCCCGATGCAGCAGAAGCTCGGTTTCTACGAAGAGTTCTGAAGACTGCCCGAAGAGCAGGTAATCGACCCCAGAGTTGAGAGGTGCGAAAATGATTGAGGGCTTTATCCCCTGGCCGGCTGAAGCGGCAGAGCGTTACAGGCGGGAAGGTTACTGGGAAGACCTTACCGTCACCGATGTGGTGTTCCAGCGTTGCGACGCATTTCCTGACCGCACCGCTGTTATTGATGGCGACCGGGCTCTTTCCTATGGCGAGCTGAAACAGCGGGTCGAGCAGCTTGCCGCCCAATTCGTCCTTTCCGGCATCGAGCCGGAAGACCGTGTGGTCGTGCAGCTGCCGAACACGATTGAGTTCGTGCTGGTCTATCTCGCTCTGGTCAGGACGGGTGCGATCCCGGTCATGGCGCTGCCGGCTCACCGTCAGAGGGAGGTGGAGCATTTCGTCAGCACAGCGAATGCACGGGCACTCATTACCACCGACATCTACCGCAAATTCGACTTCCGCCCGATGGCTGAGGCCGTCCGGTCTGCGGTGCCTTCTCTCAAGCACGTCTTCATTCTGGGCGAACCGCTGGCAGGTCAGATTTCGCTCCATGACATGCTGCAGGCAGAGTTATCCGAGGAGGAGCTGACCAAGTGTGCCAGCCAATACCAGACCCCGCCGGATAGTGTGGCGACCATGCTGCTATCGGGTGGGACGACAAGCCTCTCGAAGCTGATCCCCCGCACACACAATGACTATGTCCTGAACGCGAAACTCTGCGGCGAAGTTGCCGGCTTTGGACCGGAGACTGTCTTCCTCGCCATTCTGCCCTTGGGCCACAACTACAATCTGGCCTCACCGGGCATATTGGGGGTCTTCTACTACGGTGGCACGGTGGTCGTGTCGCAGGACCTCAAGACAGAAGCCGTCTTTTCCCTGGTGGAGAAGCATGGCGTGACCGTCATCGCTGCGGCCGTCCCGCTCATCACGCGGTGGCTGGCCAGCCGGGACGAGATCGCGCGCTTTGATCTTTCCTCGCTGCGCGTCATCCAGAATGGCGGGGCCAAGCTTGCCCCCGAGCTGCGCCGACGGTTGCAGTCGAGCCTGGGCTGTACCCCACAGGAGATTTACGGCACCGCTGAAGGGCTGGTTAACATGACCCGTCTCGACGACCCGGAAGAGCTCATCCTGGAAAGCTCCGGCGCGCCGGTTTGCGAAGCTGACGAGATCAAGGTTCTGGGCGAGGATGGCCAGGAACTGCCAGATGGCGAAACCGGTGAACTGGTCGTACGTGGCCCCTATACGATTTGTGGCTATTTTAACGCCCCCGAAAAGAACGAGACCGCCTTTACCGCTGATGGCTTCTACCGGATGGGCGATGCCGTGCGGAAGGAAGGCCGGTATGTCTATTGTGACGGGCGCAAGCAGGACCTGATCAACCGCGGCGGTGAGAAGATCAGCTGCGACGAGATCGAAAGCATTATCCTCGAGCATCCGAAGGTCGAACTCGCCGCCGTGGTCGCGATGCCGGATCCGGAGTTCGGGGAAAAGGGGTGCGCCTTCGTCCAGTTGAAAGACGATGAAACGCTCACACTCGAAGAACTCGTTTCATTCCTGAAGCAGCAGGGCATTGCGAGCTTCAAGTTCCCCGAGCGCCTTGAGGTGCAGGAGCAGCTGCCCCTGAGCCCTGTGGGTAAGGTTCTAAAAAAGGAGCTGAGAGCCATGGTGACGGAAGAGGCATAGGCGTCCTTCCCCATGATGGTCAGCGAATAATCGAAAGAAAGGTCTTGTCATGAAAATCAGGATTATCGGAGCCGGACCGGCGGGGCTTTATTTCGCCTCGCTGATGAAGCGCAAAAACCCCGATCACGATATCGTCGTCTATGAGCGCGGCTATCGCGATGCGACCTGGGGCTTCGGTGTGGTCTTCTCGGATCGCGCGCTGGACTTCCTCAAAGCCGATGATGAGGAGATGTTCGAGTTGCTTCGGCCCGAGATGGAAGCCTGGAAAGATCTCACCATTGCGGTGAACGACCAGAAGTTTCCGATTTCCGGGAACGGCTTCACCTCCTGCGGCCGCCTCGAAATGCTGACCGTGCTGTATGATCATGTCGAGAAGCTCGGTGTGGAAATTAAATTCGAAACCGAGATCACCTCGCTTGACCAGGTGGGCGAGGCTGACCTGATCGTCGCCGCCAACGGGGCCTTCTCCTGGGTGCGCGATGAGAACCAGGACAAGTTCAAGACCAGCATCAACTGGCGCCCGAACCGCTTCATCTGGTACGGCACAAGCAAGGCGTTCGACACGCTGACGCTGACTTTCCGCGAGACGGACAAGGGCGTCTTCTGTGCCCACCATTATCGCTATACCCCGAATATGAGCACCTTCCTGGTCGAGGTGGAAGAAGACACCTGGAATCGGGCTGGCTTCGAGGATATGAGCCCGGAAGACACCATCCGCTACTGCGAGGAGGTCTTTGCCAACGACCTCGATGGCCACCCGATCCTGTCGAACAATTCCTATTGGCGCCAGTTCCCCGAGATCTGGAACGATCAGTGGCATTTCGACAACGTCGTCCTGATCGGTGACGCCCTGCGCACGGCACACTTCTCCATCGGGTCGGGAACGCGACTGGGGATGGAAGATGCCATCGCCCTGGCCCGCGGCCTGTCGGAGAAGAACAATGACGTCCAGGCCGGCCTGCAACGCTTCCGTGAGCTGCGCGAGCCGCCCATGCGCAAGATCTTCGATGCCGCGAATGTCAGCCTGCGCTGGTACGAGGAGATGGACGATCTGATGAAGAAGATGGAGCCCATCGAATTCTGCTACAGCTACATGACCCGCACCGGCCGCGTGGATCACGCCGAAGTGAGACGCCGCGACCCGAAGCTCGCTGAAGCCTACGAAAAGCTCCACCCGGAAGTTCTGGCGTCATCCGAATGACGGCAACTGCAGACACGCAAGCCATGAACGATACTGCGGACTTGAGGAGTGTCCGCCGCGCAAACCTGCGGCGGTTGCTCTTCCCTCGTTCGATTGCCGTCGTAGGCGCATCGAAGGACCCGTCCAAGGCCGGTTACCACGCCTTGAACACCCTGTCGGGGTTCAAGGGGGAGCTGTATGCGATCAACCCGAAGGAAAGCGAGATCAACGGGGTGCCATGCTACCCCGATATCGCGTCCCTGCCGGGTGTGGTGGATCTCGCGATCCTAGCCGTTCCCGCAAAGGCCTGCCCGGGACTCGTTCAGGCGGCTGCCGATGCCGGTGTCGGCGGGACGTTCATCATCTCCGGCGGGTTCAGCGAAACCGGTGAAGCCGGCCGGCAGTTGCAGGACGAGCTGGCCGATATCTGCGCCCGCACGGGGACACGCCTGCTCGGTCCGAATACGTCCGGCTTCATCAATCCGCGGGAGCACTGCTCGGCGAGTTTTGTGCACCACTGCGAGGAGATCGGGGCCGGGCGTGTCGCCGTGGTGGCCCAGTCCGGCGGGGTGAACATCTCGCTCAGCTTCCTGCTCGGGGCGCTGGGAGAAGGCGTATCGCTGGCCACGGGTATCGGCAACGCTGCAGACGTCGGCGTCAGCGATGTGTTGGAGCAACTTGCAGACGATCCGGAGACGCATGCCATTGCGCTCCACCTCGAAGGCGTGGCGGACGGAAGGGATCTGCTGGAAACTCTGCGGCGGATCACGCCGGAAAAGCCCGTCTGCGCGGTCGTCGCCGGCCGGGCAGACATTGGCGAATTCGCCCAGTCTCATACCGGCAACCTGCTCGGCGCACGTGACCGGACAGTCGCCGCCCTTCGCCAGGCTGGCGTCGTTGTTGTCGATACGCTGGAAGAGCTCGCTCAAGCGGCTGCAATCCTGTCGACGACGCGCCTTCCGGCTATGCCTGATCCCGGCATTGGCCTCATCACGGGGCAGGCGGGCCCAGGCCTGCTGATTGTCGATGGCATCAAGACGGCCGGTCTGAGCGTGCCAGAATTGGGGCCAGCCACGGAAGAGGCGCTGGCCCAGCTCTTGCCGCCGATGACTTTCGTGAAGAACCCTGTCGATACCGGCCGGCCCGGAGAAACCTTTTCCGATGTGGTCGCGGCGGTCTCCAACGATCCAGCTATCGACCTCCTCTTGATCTGGGGGCTGGTCGAGCCTGCCGTGCTCGACCCGGCAGAGGTGGTCAAGAAGGCCTCGGTTCCGGTCGTCTTCGGAAGTCTTGGCATGGCCGACGATGTGGCTGGGCAGCGTGAAGGCCTTGCCAAGCAGGGGATTAAGCTCGTTACGAGCCCGGCGCGTCTGGTGCTGGCGGCGCGTATCCTGGCCGAGGATGCGGCCCACCAGTGGCGCCTGGCAAAGCGGGCGCCGCCTGCCATTGGCCAGCCTAAGCCGCCGCTTACGGCCAATCCGGATGAAGATGCCTCGAAAACGCTGCTCGCTGATTATGGTGTTGCGGTGCCCGAGCGGCGCATCTGTGCGAACCATGAGGACGCGCTGGCCGCCTTTGGGGCACTGGGCGGGCCTGTCGTGGTCAAGATCGTTGCCGAGGGCGTGATGCACAAGACCGATGTCGGTGGTGTGCATCTCGGCGTGAAAACCGCTGCGGACATGGAGCGTGCCCTGGTGGCCATTGATGCCATTCCGATCGAGGTCGAGCGCCAGTACCTGGTTGAAGCTATGGCGCCGGAAGGCCTTGAGATCATCATTGGCGGCACCAATGACCCGTCCTGGGGGCCTGTCCTGCTTGTCGGCATGGGCGGCGTTCTGGCCGAAGCGCTGGAAGACGTAACCGTCCGGGTCGGGCCGATCGATCAAGCCGAAGCGCTCGACATGCTCAAAGGCCTGCATATGGCCAAATTGTTTGCGGGGTTCCGGGGGCAGCCCGAGGCCGATCTTGAGACGGCGGCCAGGACAATCGAAGCCTTGGGAAAATTCCTGGCAGAACATCCCGAGGTCGCCGAGGTCGAGATCAACCCGTTCCGGCTTTATCCCGAAGGCGGCGCAGCCCTCGATGCCCTTGTGGTGCTCAAACCGCAGACCTGATCTGTGGTTTGTCCTGAAATGAAAGAGCGGATGAGGATGCCTCATCCGCTCAATCGTTTTTATGGTTGCGAAAGTTGGGCTAGCCGGAGACTTCGCCTTTCAGACCGCGCACAGTGATGGCCTTGCCGGTCGAGACGTCTTCAAGCCGGCGGACTTTCGGGCCATCCGGGCTCATGAAGGTCACTTCCACATCGACCGGCGCCTTCGAGGGCAGGCCGAAATAGACCGGCAGCGCGCTCTGGGTGTTGTAGCCACCGCCGGTCGTGACCATGCGCGAGGCCAGCAACTCTCCATCCTCATCATAGACGCGGACTTCGGCGCCCGGGGTGGTGAACAGCCCATCCTCATCGAGCACAAGGACCGAAAGGCTGCGCGCCCGGGCCTCTTCCGAAAGCTCGTTGCGGAACAGCGGGTGGCCGCCTTCCGGGCCGTAGCCATCGGTCAGAGACAGATCGATATCGCCGTCCTCGTCATAGTCGATCCACTGAACGCCATGATCGCCGGCATTAAGCTCCACGGACGGGTCCGAGACAGGCTCGAAGCCCGTGCCGGTATTCCTGTACAGGATGTCCATCGGGACCTGTCCGGCCTCGCCATGCTCATAGCCGACGACGAAGAGGTCCAGCAGCCCGTCATTGTCGAAGTCGCCAAAGGCGGCCCCAACGGTGCTGTGCTGGCCTGTTACTCCCATTTCAGAGGCCACATCGGTCCAGTTTTCCCCGTCATTGCGGTAGAGCAAATTGTCACCATAGGCGGCAACATAGAGGTCGAAGTCCCCGTCATTGTCATAGTCGCCGACCGTGCAGCCGACCCCGCCATCCATCAAGCCACGGAGCGTCTGGTCCATGCCAAGCTCGGGCGCGACATCGGTGAAGGAGCCACCATCATTGCGCCACATGGCATCGCTGTCGCCATTCTGGTTGGCCAGAAAGAGGTCGAGATCCCCGTCACTGTCCATGTCGAACCAGCAGGCCCCGACCGTGCGGCGCGGATCGGCCGGGCTTTCGCGAAAGCCCATCTGGGTGAATGTCCCGCCCTCATTGCGCCAAAGCCAGTTGATACCGGACCGGTTGGCGCCATAGAGGTCGAGATCGCCATCGCTGTCGAAATCGATCCAGTTGGATTGGCGCGACCAGCGGGCCGGGATGGTCAGGCCGATCTCCTCGGCAACTTCGGTGAAGCTGCCGCCCTCATTGCGCCAGACATAGGACCGGCTCGGATAGGGCGAGACGTTCGACCCGCCAAGCAGGTCGAGGTCACCGTCGCCGTCATAATCGCCCCAGGAGAGACCGCGGATTTCATCGCCTTCTGTCGGCAGGCCCCAGGCCGTGCCGACGCTGACGAAAGTGTTGTCCCGGTTCTCGTAGAGCTTTACCTCGCCGCCCTTTATGGAGACGGCGAAATCGAGATCGCCGTCCCCGTCAATATCGCCCCAGGCATTGGAGAGCGAGCCTTTCACGGCGAACGCTTCGGCCTGAACCGGGGTGAAGGGCGCCGGATCGGCCTCCGACAGCGGCGCAGCCGCACAGGCGCCGGCCAGGACAGCCAACGACGTCATTACAATGCGTTTCATGTTTACGGCTCCGAAGATTCATCGTCTTGATAGTCAAGCGCAACCCGGCGCTCGAGATTGGCCTCGACCTCATCGCGTTCGAGCCAGAGCTTGCGGTATTCACCGTCGGCAAGCATCTGGACCTGATCGTCATAGTGGGTCGTACCCGGCTGGCGCGAATTGCCATAGGTCATCAGACCGTAAGCCTTGATCGGGTCTGAGAACTCGATCATCGCAATCCAGGTTTCGCCATGGGCCGGCGTGCGGATATTGTCGCCGTCGGGATCGAACCAGGTGATCACATTGAACGCGCCGAGATTGCCGTAGCCGCCAAGGCCCGCAATGTCCCTCTCACCGATCTGATAGCGCGAGAAGTCGCCATATTCGGCATCGATCGAGCCATACTTCTCCTTGGTGCTATCGATGGCGCCGCGCAGCATGTCGAGAGCGGCTTCCGGATCCTTCACACCTTCAGGCGTCGACAGCGGTGTATCGAGCGACCACGCCGTCTCGTAGTTCTGCTGGCCAGCAAACGGGAAGGAGTTCGGTTTCGCCATGAAGGGCAGCATGAACTCCTCGAACAGAAGCGCGCCGCGTGCATCCTGGTCGAATTCCTTGTCCCAGTTCTGGAGAAGCGTGAGTGCTTCCTGGATCTCCGGGTCCGGATCGTCCTTCGCAGCTTCGATGAGATCGGGCAGGACCCGATCGGCCGCAGTGGCATAGGAGGACTTCTTCAGCGTCACGAATTCCTCGAAGCTGACCTTCTCCTCATTGACCATCATGCTGACGGAGTTCTGTGCCCGCAGCGACATCGGTCCGAGCTCAGCCACGTAAGGCGGGAAATCCTCCGGCTCGTAGACAGGCGGATAGGTCGCCAGCCACGGGGCATCATTCGAGTTCTGGACAAAACCGCTCGGCGGATCGGCGACAATCGGCAGGTCCGAGAGCGGATGGATTTCGTCCCAGACATATTCCGACGTGTCGCCCGGTACGAGGCCTTCCCAGAACTCAAGGTCACCCGTCTCGTGCTTCGGCAGGATGCCGTTGCTCGTATACTGGATGTGACCTTCCTTGTCGGCATAGGTGATGTTGAAGGTCGGCACCTGTAGACGCGCCATGACCTCCTTGAATTCCTCGTAGCTGTCGGACCTCAGCATGTCGAAGTACTGCTGCAACATGCCCGGCCGGTCGAGCCCGGCCACGCGAAGGGCGATGGTTTCGCCGTCTGCCCGCTCGAAGACCGGCCCATGGACCGACTCGCGCAGGTGCATCGTCTTTTCGACCACGGAGCCGTCTTCCTGGCGGACCTTGTAGGTGACGTCCCGCGTCTTGAAGGGCAGCGTCTCCCCGTCAAAGACGTAACCGTCGCCATCAAGGGTCAGCAGGTAGGAGGTCGCCCCGAGGGTGCCGTTCACCGTATTGGAGATCCCCATGCGCTGGTTGAAGGCAAAGCGGATCACGGGCAGGCCGACCTGGGTCGCGCCATACATCTCGAAGTCCGGGCCGTTCAGGTGGGCTTCGTAATAGGTGAAGAAGCCGCTCGCCCAAGGCAGGTGCGGGTTCTGCAGCAGCAGCGAGTTGCCGCTTTCAGACTTGGACGGGGCCACTGCCCATGTGTTGGAGCCTGCCGGTGCCGGCGGGGCCGATGGCCCGATGGTGCGCGAGGGCGAGGCCACATAGATGTAGTTCATCAGACGGTGGGCATGGGCAACGACGTCCACGCCGGTGATCGGCAGGACGACCTCGACCTCGTCGTCAATCGCACCCGGGTTTTCGGCCACATAATCATTGATGCCTTCGGCGAAGGCGTCGAGATTGGCTTGGAATTGCGGGGTCTGGCGGTCATACCATTCCTGGGCGCGCTGGGGCACGGAATTGGCAATCAACCAGGTTGAAGTGTCTTCATAGTCAGCCCCCCAATATTCCGATCCCTTGCCGCGGGCTTCGCCATAAAGGCGCAGGAGGAGGTTGCCGTGACTGTGGGTCTGGGCCCAGCCATAGCCGTAGAAGACGTCTTCTTCAGTTTCGCCATAGATATGCGGGACGCCATAGCTGTCCCACAGGATTTCACTGGTCGTTTCGACCTTTTCGGTCTGTTCAGCCGGTGCGGGCGAAGGCGTTGCATCCAGGCGTGTCGGCGCGGGCGACGTGCAGGCGGCAAGTGAGACAGAAGCGAGCAGGAGAGCGCTGAGCGCTCTCCCCTTGTTCGTTGACAGCATTCGAGTTTCCTTTTGGCTGATTACCATTTGTATCCGGCCCGGACGTACCAGTTTCCACCGGTGAAGCCGTAAGGCGAGATCGTGTCGTAAAACCCGTTGCCGTAGATGCTGGCATCGCGAACTTCGTCCGGATAGGTGTTGAACACATTGTTTGCGCCGGCATAGAGTTCGATGCCGTTGTCGAAGACGTAGCCGGCTTCCAGATCGACGATCCACTTACGCTCATTCTCGGTGTCATTGGCCGAAGACGTGGCGACATTGGTAAACTCGCCAAACCGGGTTGCCCGCGTGGTGAAACGGAACGGGCCGCTCTCAAGGCCGGCATTGAGGCTCAGCTTGTCGGCCGGGATGGCCTCGGTATAGGTGCCAAGGCGGGACCGGTCGAACTGAACGATCGGACTGCCATCCGCGAGGATGAGGCCGGAGAGTTCTTCCGGGTTGTCGTCCACATGCTCGACGCTGTCGTCATTGTAGTTATAGGCCGCGCTCAGATCGAGCGTGCCGAAGGACAGGTCGGTCGCCCAGGTCGCGACCACATCGACGCCGCGGCTGCGGGTGTCGATGGCGTTGGTGAAGTAGTTCGCACCGCCGAGCGATTCGTCAAAGCCGGCTGCATCCAGCAGGGCCGAGATTCCGTCGCCGATCGTCCCACCGCCCTGTGCCGGGCGCGCATCGCCGCGGTTGAACTGGGTCGAGAGCGCGATGCGGTCCTCGATGTCGATCTGATAGGCGTCGACGGTCAGAGTGAAATTGTAGCCCGGTGTGAAGGTGAAACCGACACTGAAGTTCTCGGACTTTTCAGGCGTCAGCGGCTCGGCCCCCAGAGCCTGGGCCGCCGCATCGGTTGCAGGCAACGTCTGGCGCAGCACGATCGTCTCGGCGACGCCGTCATTGTCGAGGTCGGCGAACTGGCCACGGCTGCCCTTGAAGCCCAGCTGCTGGATGCTCGGGGCGCGGAAGCCGGTATTGAAGGAAGCCCGTACCGCAAACGCATCGTTGAACTCGTAGCGGCCATTGATCTTGCCAATGGTCTCCTCGCCCGCTGAGTCGCTGAAGCTTTCATAGCGTACCGCACCAGCCAGAAGCAGCTTCTCCGTCGGCTCCCAAGAGAGTTCGAGGTAAGCGTTCTTGTTCTCGCGGGAGACGTCATTCTCCGCTTCGGGGGCAAAGCCGGGGAAGCCCTGTGCGCCAGGAGGGGCGCCATTGTTGCCGTCCGCAAAGGAGGCTGGCTCGCCACGTTCAATCTCGAAGGTTTCCTCACGATATTGCGCGCCGAAGGAAACCTGCATCTCGCCCACCGGAACGTCGAGCAGGCGGGTCGCGTCGATCTGGGCCGTGGTCTCGCTGGCATTCATGGCACCGAGATAGAAGGAGGTCGGGCTCTCCAGGCCGAGGCTGGCATTCAGGCCGCGCGTGTTTTCCCACTTCGTGTCGTTGAACCCGTGGCCGGCCGAGAGATCCCAGTCGAAGCCGAGGGCGGATGTGCGCAGGCCGGCGACGATGTCGAAATCGTCTTCGTTGATCACTTCGCGCGGGCGGTAGCCGAAGGCATAGACGCCCATATTGTTGCGGGGGTCACGCGGGATCCGGTAGGTGAAGTCCAGCGTGCTTTCGCGCTCGGAATAGGTCGCAAAGCTATAGGCTTCGACACTGCCGAAATCATAGCCGAGATTGGCCCCGAAACTGTAGGTCGTTTGCGGGAAGTTACCGTAATTGGTGGTGATCATCCGGTCGATGGTGGCTTCACGCGGGTCGAAGCTTCCGTCGTCCAGCAGCGGGAACAGGTTGAGCCCACCGGGTTCGCCCGGCATGGGCACAGGCCGGGCCCGGTTGGACCAGCCTGAATCCCGGACACCGAAGGAGAGGTTCGCAAACCCGTTTTCACCGAGTGCGAAGCCATTGTTGATGGAGAAGTTCGAGAACTCGCCATCATTGCGGTCGAAGTTCTCGCCATGGCTGATATTGGCCTGGCCGCCTTCCGGGGCATCCTTGAGGATGATGTTGATGACACCGGCAATGGCGTCCGAGCCGTACTGGGCGGCCGCGCCGTCCCGCAGCACCTCGATCCGGGCAATGGCCGAAGACGGGATCATGTTGAGATCGACGCCGGCCGAGCCGCTGAACAGGCCCGTGCTGGTATTGATGAGCGCCGTCTTGTGCCGGCGTTTGCCATTCACCAGGATCAGTGTCTGGTCCGGGTTAAGGCCGCGCAGGCCCGCCGAGGATATGAAGGTCGCTGTACCGCCACCGGCGCGCTGCGGAAGGTTCAGCGATGGCACGAGGAAGCGCAGCGACTCGAACAGACCGGTCTGCGGCAGCGATTCAAGCTGCTCGGCATCGAAGACATCGATCGGGATCGGGCTTTCCGTCACCGAGCGCGGCCGTCCGCGGAAACCGGTCACGACCATCTGGTCCATGGTCAGCGGGGAGTCTTCGTCCACCTCGTTGTCTGCTGCGGGCTCGGTCTCGACGGGGGCCGGCTCAGGCTCACTCGACGTTGCCTGAGCGAATTGTAAAGGGGCCTCAGTCTTCGATGCCTCCTCTGAGGCAGTTTCGACGGCAATCGTCAGGGCGCCATTTTCATTGCGCTCCGGTGAAAGCCCGGTTCCCCGGAGGAGGATTTCAAGCGCATCGTCTGCCGACATTTCGCCTTCAACCGCGTTTCCGGCTTTGCCGGCGACCAGGTCGGCCGGAACGACGATCGCCGTGCGCGACTGTTCGGAATAGCTGATGAGCGCATTCTGCAGAGGCTGCGATTCAATATCGAAGCGGGCTATGCTGGCATCCTGCGCGAGTGCGGGTGCGCCAAGTAGCAGTGCAGATGCTGCAGCTTTCAGTGCAGCCTTGTAAACGAATGGCCTGATCGAACTCATGGTCATTATTCCCCTCATTTAAGACATCGCATTTGCGAAGAGGCGCTCCACCCGCGTGGCGAGGCGCTTCTAAATGAGGTGACGATTGGCCGTCCCAAATTATCCAAATTAATTTGGAGGCGGAGGATAAGACGGGGGTGAAAGCTGGTGCTAAGGGAGGCTGGGAGGCGCGGCCTCACCCGGCTTTCCTTATCAGGATGTCGCCATTGTCGGCGCGCGACCAGGCGATGTCATGAGAGCCCTCAAGGGCGGCAAGAAACTGTTCGATGTCATCGACTCCGAAGGAGGCGGTCACCCGTGTTTCTTCCAGATCCGTTGAGGCAAACCGCAAACGCGTATTGGAATATCGTTCGATGCTCTCGGCGATTTCCCCAAGCGAGGCGTCCCTGAAGGACAGCCAGCCCTGCCGCCAGCGTCCGACCGAGGCCGGCTCCACCGTCGAGCGCGTGATGCCTTTTTTACTGAGGATCTCTATCTTGTCGCCCGGCAGCAAGGCTTCGACGGGAACATCATTGAGCTCCGGATCGAAGACCTCGACCTTGCCTTCGGCAACCGCGATCCGGACGGCCGCGCTATCCCGGCTTACCGAGAATTCCGTCCCGACGACGCGCACGACACGTGTGCCGGCATCGACATAGAACGGTCGGGACTTGTCCGGCACAACGTCGAAATAGGCATCCCCCTCAAGAAGGGTGACCCGGCGGGCGTCGGCCTCATAATGGGTCTCGATCCGGGAGCGGCCGCCAAGCGTCGCGACGCTGCCATCCGGCAGGGTCAGCGTGCGGATTTCTGCGGCTGCCGTCTGGATCGGAGGGGGCTTTGCAGCAGGGGTATCGGTCCCGAAGAACAGAAAGGCGGCACAGGCAACAACAATTAAGGACGCCGCCGCTGCGGCCGCACCGCGCCACCAGCCATGTTGCGCAACATGCGCCGGAGGGCTATCGGCTTTCGAGAGTTCGGGGGATCCTTCAAGAGTCTGGAGGATCGCCGCATACTTCTCGAAGGCATGCAGGTTCTTCTGGTCCTCATTGAGCCAGGCTTCAAACGCATTGTGACCGGCGAGATCCATCTCGCCGGAATTCAATGCGACGGCCCATTCCCGAGCCATTGTCTCCCGCTTTGCCTCTCCGGGCGATTTCATTCCAGCTCCTCAACCTTAAGTCAGCGCTGACGGTCTCCTCTATCGAGCGCTTCAGCGAGCTTTGCAAGTGCTATGCTGGTTTGCCGATAAACGTCACCATAAGACCAACCTGTCTCATTACAGATCTCCGTATAGGTGTAGCCCTTGATCCGGCTCAAATTGAGCACGATTTTCTGTTTCTGGGTGAGCGTGGCGACGACCTGCTCTACAATTTCCAATTGCTCCCGCCCGAGGATGACCCGTTCAGGTGTGAGGTCGTCAATTTCTATTTCAGCGGGAGACTGCGAGCCGATGGTGAAGCGCGACGAGCTTCGATTCTGGCTACGTTTCTGATCGAGGATGAAGTTTCGCGCCGTGGTGAGCAGGAAGGCTCGCGGATCGCGGACCCGGTTCGGGTCATCAAGGGCGGCAAAGCGGACAAAGGCGGCCTGCGCGGCATCTTCCGGATCGGGCGGCCCCTTGCCGAAAGTCCTGTACAAGCGCGCGCAGAGCTCACCCCAGTAATCGCGGTAGAGTTTGTCAAAAGTCGCTGCGGTATTGCTCCGCGCGAACAGATGTTCCACTTGCGAAAGAGGGCTTGAGGACTTTCCCGACACGTTTATCAGCCTGCTTTGATTTGTCCGAGGCTGAGTACATTAATCCGTCAAAAACAAGCGTTGGCAAGGAATGTCCCGACCGGGAAGTATGCTTGCACGAATCCGGAGCGCCGATGACCAAGCTCCACGCAGGGGTAGTTGTGGCCAGAGGGCGGTTACTTCCTGCGCTTGCCGAGGACGGCGACAAGCTCGTCGACCTTCTCGCGTCTGTCCTCGAGGCTGTCGCCAGTGAGGGCATGATCGACGCAGGTCTCGATGTGATCATCCAGGATAAGCTGTTCGAGCCCGGACAAGGCGGCTTTCACCGCCTGCACCTGCCGCACGACGTCGATGCAATACCGGTCTTCCTGGACCATTTTGGAAATACCGCGCACCTGGCCTTCGATACGTGCCAGGCGGCTGACAGCAGACTTTCGGGTGTCCGGCTTCATGTCGGGGGTATCCTTTATTCCTCCGAGGTTTGAGCGCTAATGTCAGGATAGCTTGCATACGTTTCGTGGCCATCCTCGCCAATCAGCAGCACTTGATAAGCGTCGACCCGGCCACCGGCTTCCATACCCGGCGATCCGATCGGCATACCGGGAACGGAAAGGCCGTGTGCGTCCGGACGCTCATCCAGCAGCTTGCGGATTTCCCGCGCAGGAACGTGGCCCTCAATGGCATAGCCATCGACTTCGCCCGTGTGGCAGCTGCGAAGCGCATCCGGCACGCCAAGGCGGGCGCGAACAGGGGCCAGGTCTTCCTGCTCGCGGATCACGATATCGAAGCCTTCCTTACGAAGATGGCTGGCCCAGGCCGAGCAGCAGCCACACCAGGGTGTCTTGTGGACCGTAACGGTCTGCGCCTCCGCGCGTCCGGGCATGGCAAGGACGAGCCAGCCGGAGATCAGCGTAGCCAGGGCAAGTGCACCGAGAGCGCTGAGAGACGTGAGTTTCGACATGATGGTTTTCCTCGATTAAAGTTTCAGCGTTCTCAGGCGCAGGGCGTTCCCGATGACGGAGACCGAACTCAGGCTCATCGCCGCTGCTGCAATCATAGGGCTGAGAAGCAGGCCGGCAAACGGATAGAGAATGCCGGCGGCAAGCGGCACGCCGAGGGAGTTGTAAATAAAAGCGAAAAACAGGTTTTGGCGAATATTGTTCAT
The DNA here is from genome assembly GCF_002088975.1 of Henriciella aquimarina. Classification (GTDB taxonomy): domain Bacteria; phylum Pseudomonadota; class Alphaproteobacteria; order Caulobacterales; family Hyphomonadaceae; genus Henriciella; species Henriciella aquimarina. Next base: position 34,601 of record NZ_NCST01000113.1, on the reverse strand, counting down.
CGTAGCTCGGCTGAGTTCGCGAGCCTTCGCCACCCCGAGAAGGTCGCCTTTGACCAGGGTTACACCGGCGCTTTCCATAGCGACATCGGTGCCGGTGCCCATCGCAATGCCGACATCGGCCTGGGCAAGGGCGGGGGCGTCATTGATACCGTCGCCGCACATCGCCACACGCGCGCCGCTTTCCTGAAGCTGCGAAATGATGCGGTGCTTGTCTTCGGGGGAAACATCCGCGTGCACCCGGTCGATGCCGACTTTCGCCGCCACGGCTTTTGCCGTTGCCTCGCTGTCGCCGGTCAGCATCACGACCGTCAGGCCGTCCTCGTGCAGGCGGTGGATGGCTTCCGGCGTTGTTTCCTTGATCGGGTCGGCCACGCCGATCAGGCCGGCAGGCTTTGCATCAACCGCAACGAACATGACTGTCTGGCCTTCGCCGCGCGATGTATTGGCGCGTCCGGCCAGTCTGTCTGAGTTCGCTCCGATCCGTGTCATCATTTTCGCATTGCCGATGGCGACCGTCCTCCCATCGACGCGAGCCTGTGCCCCTTCGCCGATGACGGATTCGAAGTCCGAGGCCTGGGTCGGCTTGATGCCGCGTGCCTCTGCGCCGCGAACGACAGCTTCGGCGAGGGGGTGTTCACTAGCCGCTTCGACCGCTGAGACCAGGCTGAGAAGCTCTTCCTCGCTCCAGTCTTCGGCAGGCTCGACCATGACCAGTTCGGGCTGGCCTGCGGTCAGGGTGCCGGTCTTGTCCACCACAATGGTGTCGACCTTTTCGAAGGTTTCCAGCGCTTCAGCATTCTTGATCAGGATGCCGTTGGCGGCGCCCTTGCCCGTGCCGACCATGATCGACATTGGCGTGGCGAGCCCCAGGGCGCACGGGCAGGCGATAATCAGGACGGAGACGGCATTTACAATCGCGAAGCTCATTGCCGGGTCTGGTCCGAAGATCGCCCAGATGATGAAGGTCAGGATCGCTGCACCGATCACGGTCGGGACAAAGACTGAGGACACGATATCGGCGAGGCGCTGAATGGGGGCACGCGAGCGCTGTGCGGCGGCCACCATCTGGACGATCTGAGACAGCAGCGTGTCCTCACCGACCCGCGTGGCTGTCATGACCAGTGTTCCTGTGCCGTTCACCGTGCCGCCCGTAACAGGGTCGCCATTGCTCTTTTCGACAGGTACGGGTTCGCCCGTGACCATGGATTCATCGACCGAGGAGTGGCCTTCCAGGACATCGCCGTCGACGGGGATCTTTTCACCGGGCCGTACACGCAGCTTGTCGCCCGTCTTTACCTCGGCAAGATCGACATCGGCCTCGCTGCCGTCCGCATTGATGCGGCGGGCCGTTGGCGGCGCGAGTTGCAGCAGGGCACGGATGGCCCCGGAGGTTGCGTTCCGGGCGCGCAATTCGAGGACCTGGCCGAGCAGGACCAGAGTCACGATGACGGCGGACGCCTCGAAATAGACACCGACATGCCCGCCTTCACCGCGAAAATTCTCCGGGAAGATGCCGGGCACGAGCGTCGCAACCAGGGAGTAGATGAAGGCCACACCGACGCCCATGGCGATCAGGGTGAACATGTTGAGACTGCCGCGTTTGACCGACTGCCAGCCACGTTCGAAGAATGGCAGTCCGGCCCAGAGCACAACCGGCGCGGCGAGCGCGGCCTGCAGCCAGTTGCCCCAGGCGGCGCCCGTTATGGCCTTGAGCGGGCTGCTGGGGATCATCTCGCCCATGGTCAGGACAAGCAGCGGCACGGAAAAGACCAGGGAAATGAGGAACCGCCGCGTCATGTCGTCGAGTTCGGATGTATCCTGCTCGGCGGTTACCGTCTCAGGTTCCAGCGCCATGCCGCAAATCGGACAGCCTGTGTTTGAGGTCTCGCGCACCTGCGGGTGCATCGGGCAGGTCCAGACCGTACCGGTATAACCATCCGGTACATGATCATAGGCCGCATCGGGAGCCTCCGGGGCGGCGTCGTGGTGATGGCAGGCATGATGGTCGTGATCGTGGGGGGGGGATGTCGGGTCCTGCATCGATTGGTCCTTCCGCGTAACGTGCTTTGCGAGCGACGGTTTTGGCCTCGCCTATCTAAAAAGATAGATACCCCCTAGGGGTATAAGGTGTATGTGAGGAGCGCGCTGGATTTATCAAGAACCCGTTCTTGAAAGACATGGGCGCACGTCTCTCCCACTGACCACTACCTGTCAGGCCATGGAGCCGAGCGTTTTCTTGAAGCGGCTATGGGCAATGACGAAGAAAACGCTGCCGATTACGGTAAGGGCCAGTAGCTGTGGCCAGACGATCTCCAGCCCCGCGCCGCGGAAAAGGACGCCCTGAGACAGGGAGACGAAGTGCGTTGTAGGCGCCGCCAGCATGATGGTCTGGACAAATTCGGGCATGTTTTCGCGGGGCGTCATCCCGCCGGACAGCATGTCGAGCGGCATGATGACCAGGATCATCAGCAGACCGAATTGAGGCATCGTCCGCGCGACGGTGGCCATGAAAATCGCCATGGAGGTGACGGAGAAAAGGTGCAGCGCGGCCCCGAGAGCAAACAGCAGGGTTGAGCCGTGTATCGGCACCTGGAGCAACATCTGGACAACGACCCATAAGGAAAAGAGAGAGGCTGCCAGAACGACCAGGCCCATCGACCAGACCTTGCTCAGCATGATTTCCAGCGACGTCACAGGCATCACCAGAAGGTGCTCGACCGTGCCGTGCTCGCGTTCGCGGATAAGGGCGGCGCCGGTAAGGATGACGGCAATCATGGTGACATTATTGATGATTTCCACGATCGCCCCGAACCAACCGCCGTCCAGCGCCTGATTGAATTTTGAGCGAATGACAAGGTCGACCGGCAAAGCGTCTGCTTCATGGCCCCGCCCCAGATAGTTGCTGACTTCGGCGGAAATGATCGACTGGATATAGCCACTGCCCTCAAAGGCCTGGCTCATGCGTGTGGCATCGACGGCAAGCTGGATCGTTGGTCTGCGCCCGGCCAGCAAATCGCTCTGGAACTCGGATGGGATATAGAGCGCGAATGTATAGTCCCCTGCATCGAGCCCGGGATCCATTTCGGTTCTGGAAATCTCTATCGGCGGGGCAAAATAAGGCTCCTGAAAGAGCAGTGACAGGCGTTGGGACAAAGGCGACTGGTCTTCATCGACGACCGCCAGAACCGCATTCTGGACCGTGTCCGGCATTGCGGTGGCGGCGGTCCAGATACTGAACGTGAAAGCAAAGACGATGAAGCCGGCGAGGAAAGGGTCCAGCAGCAGGCTGCGCAGTTCCTTGATGCCCAAATGAAGGATGTTTCGCAGGCGCATCGCTCAGGTCTCCTGCTTGCGCAGTAGAAGCACGCTGATCAGGGTGATCAGGGGCGCCATGATGATGAGCGTGATGAATTCCTGCTGCAGGTCGGTAAAGCCCAGTGCCTTGGAAAAGGTCCCGCGAGCAATGGAGAGGAAGTGGCTGGTGGGATAGATTTCCCCGATAACCCGTCCGGCGCCCTGAAGCGAACTGACCGGGTCGGTCAGGCCGGAAAATTGGACCGCTGGCAGCAGGGTCAGGATCGCTGTGCCGATGATCGCTGCGATCTGGCTGCGGAGAAAAGTCGAGATGAGAAGCCCGAGCCCCGTTGAGCATGTCACATAGAGCAGCGCGCCGATATTGATCGCCAGAAAATTGCCCTCGAAACGGAGGCCGAAAATGGTCACGGCGGCAAGCCAGAGGATCACGAAGTTCAGCCAGCCAAGGACGATATAGGGCATCTGTTTGCCCATCAGGAATTCAGACCGGCGTGTCGGCGTGACATAGAAATTCGTGATCGAGCCCAGTTCCTTTTCGCGGACAATGCTCAACGACGACAGGATGGCCGGGATCATCAGCAGCAGAATGGGGATCACGGCCGGGACCATGGCGACAAGGCTTTTAACGTCGGGATTGTAGCGGAACCGGGTTTCCACATTGACGGCACTTGTCTCCATTGCCCCGCCAAGCCGCGTGCGGATGAGGTTCTGGAGCCAGTCGGCGTGAACCGCGTTCACATAGCCCAGAACCGTTTCGGCCCGCATCGGCTGGGAGCCGTCGATCCAGACTCCGATTTCGGCGCCCCGCCCGCGCTCAAGCTTTTCGGAAAATCCGGATGGGATCTCGATGGCGACGGCCAGTTCGCCCGTGCGCATGCGCTGGTCCATGTCCTCATAATCGAGGATCGCCGGATGCTCGACGAAATAGGCGGACCCGGCGAGATTGGTCTGGTAGTCGCTGCTAAGGCTGGTCTGGTCTGAGTCCAGCACGGCATAGCTCAGGCCATCCACATCCATGCTGATGCCGAAGCCCATGACAAACAGCAGGATCAGGCTGCCAACCAGGGCCATGACAGACCGGATCGGATCGTTGGCGATTTCCTGGGCCTCAAGGCGCGCATAGCTCATCATCCGGCGCGGCGAGAAGAACCGTGACGTCTGGGGCTTGGTCTCATCCGGGGCTTGCGCAAACTGGCTTGCAATCTCTTCCGCTGAGGTGGCGGTGCTGGTCTCCTTTGAGGCTTCCTCAAGAAGGGAGATGGAAGCCTTTTCCAGCGAACCACCGCCGAGGTCCGTGGCAATATCGGCCGGTTTGCCGCTCACGAGGACCCTGCCGGCATGCATGAAGGAGATGCGGTCGCAGCGCGCGCCTTCATTCATGAAGTGGGTGGATATGAAGATCGTCACGCCCTTGTTGCGGGAGAGATCGATCAGGATGCGCCAGAAGGCATCGCGCGCGATCGGATCGACGCCCGAGGTCGGCTCATCCAGGATCAGGAGATCGGGGTCGTGCAGCATGGCCACCGCGAGCGACAAGCGTTGCTTCACCCCGAGTGGCAGGCTTGCAGGCCGCTCATCGGCTTCTTCCCTCAGCCCGAACTGGTCAAGCAGGGCATCGATGCGTGCGTTCACCTGATCGTGCGGAATCCTGTAGAGGTGGGCATGCAGGTCGAGGTTCTGGCGAACCGTCAACTCCCCATAGAGCGAGAAGTGCTGGGACATGTAACCCACGCGCATCCGGCTCTCGACGGTGCTGGCCTCAACGGGCTTCCCGAAAAGCTCGGCCTTGCCCTCGCTGGCTTCGAGCAGGCCCGTCAGGACCTTCATCGTCGTGGACTTGCCGCAGCCGTTCGAGCCGAGAAAGCCGAAGATTTCGCCCTGATGGATCTCGAAGCTGACACTGTCGACTGCGGTAAAGTCGCCGAACCTCTTGCTGAGGTTTTCCGCCTGGATGGCAATCGGTTGGGATGCTTCCTCATAGGGCGGAATTTCAAGCTCTGAGGCGGCCAGGTCATCCTGACTGGCCAGGAAGCGGGAGAAGGCGGCCTCCATTGTCCGCGTCCCTGTCTGTTCAAGCAGTTCGGCGGGGCTGCCTTCAGCCATGATGCGCCCGGCATTCATGGCCCAGACCCGGTCAAACTGGGCGGCTTCATCCATATAGGCCGTCGCCACCACGACGCTCATCTGGGGCCGGCTCTGGCGGATTGTGTCGATCAGTTCCCAGAATTGGCGCCGCGACAAGGGATCGACGCCGGTGGTCGGCTCATCGAGGACCAGCAGGTCGGGTTCATGGATCAGGGCACAGCACAGGCCAAGCTTCTGCTTCATGCCCCCCGACAGCTTGCCGGCGGGACGCTTGCGGAAAGGCAGGAGCCCCGTCGCTGAGAGCAGGGTGACCATCCGCGCTTCCAGCACCTCGCCGTCATATCCGAAAAGCCGTCCGAAAAAGGCGAGGTTCTCTTCAACCGCAAGCGCCATATAGAGGCTCTTGCCTAGCCCCTGGGGCATGTAGGCGATGCGCGGACAGACCCGGCGGCGGTGTGCGGGAGCAGCCATGTTCCCGCCGAGAACGTTCAGCGTGCCATCCTGCAGGCGCCGTGCTCCGGACACCAGCGCAAGCAGGGACGACTTGCCGACCCCGTCCGGACCGATCAGGCCGATGATGCTACCTTCCTGTACATGGAAATCTACGCCGTCGAGCGCATGCGTGTCGCCATAGACCAGCGACAGGTTCTCGCCCTTTACGAGAAGCGGCGGCTCGGAGTGGCGTGCGTCATCCATGGATCAGTCTGCTTGAATGACGGGCGGCATGTCCTCGGGCCATGAGGCGGAGGGATCGAGCCGCAGATAGGCTTCGCCGGGCAGCCCGGTTTTGACCTGTTCAATATACTGCTCCAGCAATGCCGGATCGACGCGCGCCCGCACCCGGAACATGAGTTTCTGGCGTTCCTCGCGGGTTTCGACGGTCTTTGGCGTGAACTGTGCGACATCCGAAACAAAGGAAACGCTTGCCGGGACGGCGATCTGGGGTGCCGCATCAAGAACCAGATAGACCGGTGCGCCGATCGGGATCCGCCCGGCCTTCGTTTCCGGGACAAAGAAGGTCATGTAGACATCGCTGAGGTCGACGAGGGTCAGGACGACGCTGCCGGCGCCAAGGACTTCGCCCTCCCGCGCGACCAGATACTGGACTCGGCCGGACCGCGGGACATCGAGCGCGGAATCATCGATTTCGGCTGCAATGCGTTCAATCGTGGCTTTGGCGGCATCGACACTCGACTTGGCGGAGATAACTTCCGTGCGCGAAGTGTCCACGCGAGTGCGGGCGGCACTGACCTGAGCGACGGCTGCGGCGACAGCGGCCTCTGCGCTTTCCGCGCGGGCCTGGTCGTCATCCAGTTCCTGGGCCGAACTTGCTCCATCTCGAGAAAGCTCCTCAGTCCGGGCGAGCCGGGCCTTTGCCGCTTTCGCCTCGGCGCGTCTCTGTACCAGAGCGCTTTGGGCGGCGGCCAGTTCGCTCTGGCGCTGGGCAATCTGGCTTTCGGCAATCGCCACATTATTTTCCGCCTGGCGCAGCATTGCGACGGCTTCCAGGCGCTGGGCCTGGAGGGTGCGTGTGTCCATATGAGCGACGATGCTGCCGGCTTCGACAAAATCGCCTTCCTTGACGAGGATTTCCTCCAACCGTCCAGGGATGCGCGGCGCCACACGGATTTCGGTGGCTTCGAGCCGGCCATTGCCGGACAGAAAGCCCGGTGGGGTATCGTCCTGTCCGGTCAGCTGGCCGGCATAGAGCAGAAAACCAATGGCCAAAGCGATGCCGGTAAACATGGCGATGCGTCCGTTGCGCAAACCCAGCGTCTTCTTCTTCCAGAAGCTCGTCTTTTCAGTGGGAGAAGTATCAGTCACGAGCGGTCGGCGCCTCATCTACATTTGTCTCAAAACCGGGAACACCGCCCCCCAGTGCGGTGAAGATATCAACTTTTGACGCAATCAGCCCTGCGCGCGCCTCGACGAGAGCCTGCTCGGCCCGGAAACGCTCCCGCTCGGCATCGAGCACTTCGAGATAGTTCGCAGCGCCGGCCTCATAGCGCCGGTTGGCCAGCCGGGCGCGCTCTTCCAGTGCGTTCAGCGTGCGCATCTGTTCATCGATCTGCTGATCGAGCCAATATGCCGTGGCCAGGGCATCCGAAACTTCGCGGAAAGCTGACTGGATCTCTAATTCATACTCTGCAAGCGCCTGTCTGGCTTGCGATTGGGTCAGGGCAAGGTTCGCATCGCGCCGGCCTGCATCGAAGATTGGAAGATTGACGGACGGGGTGAAGGTCCAGGCCCGTGAACCCGACTCGAACAGGCTCGACAATTCCGTACTGGCAAAGCCGAACTGGCCGGTCAGGGAGACGCTTGGAAAATAGGCGGCCCTCGCCGCAGCAATGTCGGCTTCGCGGGCGCTCAGCATGTGCTCCGCGGCGCGGATGTCCGGACGTTGCAGCAGGATATCCGAACTGAGGCCCGCCGGGACGGTCTCGGCCATGGCGATGTCGGCCAGCTGCGCTTCGAAAAGGTCTTCCGGCGGAGATGTCCCGATCAACAGGGTGAGCGCGTTGCCCGCAAGGTCGCGGGCCTGCTGCAGGCTTTTCAGCTCGGTCCTGGCCTGGGAGAGAAGGGATTCTGCCAGAGTGAGGTCGATTGGTGCGGCGCTGCCGACATCGACACGCCGCGAGAGAATGCGATGGGATTCGGTGCGTGAGGCGACCGTCTTCTCGGCCAGGGCAATGCGCTCATTGAGTTCGAGGATGGTGATATAGGCGCGCATGGTATCCCCGATCAGGCCATTCATGACGCCTCGTCTTGCTTCGTCGCTGGCAAGGTATTCTTCCAGAGCCGCGCCCCGCAGATTGCGCAGCCGCCCCCACACGTCGATCTCCCAGCTCGAGGCACCCAGGCCGACCTGCCCATATTCGGTGCTTTGCCCGCTGCCGAAAGGCGACAGGCTGTCGGCGGTTCGCTGGGAAGTTCCGCTCGCGCTGGCCCCGACGGTTGGATAGCGATCCGCACTGACTAGCGCGTAGCGGGCCCGGGCCGTCTCCACGCGCTCTCGCGCAATGTCGACTTGCGGGCTGTTCTCAAGCGCCAGCTCTGCCAAGCGTTTGAGGGCAGGGTGGCTATAATATGCCTTCCAGTCGAGGTTCGGCAGGTCTTCCGTGCCATCTGCGGCATGGGCAAAGGAGGCGGGCACCGGCATTGGTCTTGGCTGGGGCTCGGGCGCAATAGCGCACGCGCTAACCTGCAAGGCTACCAGCAAAAGGCCCGCCAGTCGTAGCTTGCCAGTGCGCATATCCGATATCTCGCATACGCGCGGCAGGCCCGAGCATCTTATTCGTTTCGTTTGTGTTTGCACCATTACGCTCTCGAGGTCGGATGGGACCTTAATCGTCTGCGTGCATGGCGTCTTCCGGGGTTTCCCCTAGTTCGGCCATTTTTTCTTCGGAATGGCTCTGTTTTCGCGGCGGACCATAGAAGAGAACTGTATAGCTGACAACGTAATTGGGCCGGCACTCACGTCTCCGGCCAATAAGCGGCCAGAAAGATCTTGCACTGGTCCACCATCCATCGTTCCCGCTGTTCCAGCGGCAGGCTGAGCGATTGCTGCGAGAGCCCCGTTAGGACAAAACGGAAGATCTGCCCGTCCAGACGGTCTGCGCGCTTGCCAACCGGGTCAATTGATTGGAGCAGTGCGGTTGAAGTGCGCCCCGTCATGGCCAGCAGGCCGCCCGCCAGCGGAGCGGAGCTGGCTTGTCTCGATGTGTACAGGATGACTTCGTCCATGGCGAAGCCGCCGAAACCGCGCCGGCGCACACGCCCGAATATGGCGGGAAGGACGGTCTCGCATAGTGATGTTACCGAGTTGTGCGCTGTGAGGGCGTGCGAGGATTCTTTGGTGACTGTGTCGTAAATGCGCTGGAAAGCGCGAAGCATGATTTCGTCGAGTGAGCCAAAATGATGTGTCATCGATGACAGCGAAATGCCGGATTCCCTGGCTATCAGCCTGTGGGTGAGGGAGTCGGGGCCGTGTGAGAGAATGAGTTTAACCGCCGCGTCGATTATGCGGTCGGGTGTTGCTGTTCGGGCTTCTGGCTCCTCATCCTGGGTCTCCAGGCCACTGTGCTCAAGTGCGGCCCGGGCCGCACTGTCGCCCGGAGTGGACAGAGGCCTGTGATTTATACGGTCGCACAGGCGCAGGAGAATGTCATTCATCCATGCCTTCATGCGCAGGTCGCTCCCTGCCAGAAGGCCGATCCGGACCGCTCCGTTGAGCACGCCGGCGAAAGATGGCGCGAGGGCGGTGTCGAGGCCGATGCCCGCGAACCGGGCGGCCCAGAAGTCCGTGGCAAACACATGCCAGTCGGACATGACCGATTTCAGGGCTGTGTCCCGTTCTGCCGTGGTTTGGCCGATCCAGCCCACCAGGGCTGTCCTTGTCTGACTTGCGATCTCATCCTGAGCGATTGTCAGGGCAAGCGAGGTCAGGTCGGGCCGAGACAGGGTGAGGTCGGAAAGGGCTGCTTCCCGCCATTGCCAATTCGATTGCTCGCGCACTTTCGCATATTCGAAGACTTTCGCGAGAAGCTTGTTCCGGGACCCGTACCGATAGGTCAGCAGCGACGGGCTGATGCCTGCGCTTTGGGCGAGGCTGCGCAGGCTCAGCCCCTTAAGGCCAGAACTCTCAATCTGCGCAATCGCCTGGGAAAGCAGGAGGCCTTCATCATCCGGGTCGGGGTGTTGCGTCGATTGGTACATTTAAACAATCTTGTGTCTGAATATATGATTTTCAGACTTTGTCCGGAATCTGTTTCCACTTCAAGGATTTGCGCAGCGCACCGTTTGTGAATTTCGCCTATAAAAGGAAAATGGATTAGGCATCTTTGACATTTTTATTGCGGTGCGTCACAAAATGGACGTGAAAAATTCATCGAATCTTGTTTTGGTACAAATGTTCAGTACTGCTACTTGCCGCCTCGCTAACCGAGAGGGGATCGAGGCATGTTCAACACTTCATACAAGACCACACTGCTTGCCGGGGCCGCGTTGATGGCTGCTGCCCCCGCGCTTGCACAGGAGAGCGACGAAGCGCGTCAGGAGGTCGTGGTGGTCACGGCCTCTCCGATCCGTGACAGCCAGCAGGCAGCCATCCAGGCGAAGCGGGATGCCGACAATGTTGTCGACATCATCGCGGCCGACACGATCGGACGTTTCCCCGACCAGACGCTGGCCGCAGCGCTTACACGCGTGCCGGGCCTTGCCGTCGAGGGCGACCAGGGCGAAGCGCGTTTCGTCAACTTCCGCGGCGGGCGTTTCCGCTACACGACCATTTCTTTCGACGGTGTGGATGTACTCGGTGCAGAAAATGGACGCATTCCGCGGTTCGACTCCATCCCGGCGGTCATCACCAGTTCGATCGAGGCCAACAAGGCCGTGACGCCCGACACACCCGGTGCCCCTGTGCTCGGCCATATCAACATCAAGACGTTCAGCCCCTTCGCCAAGGAGGGCTTTGGCTTCTCCGCAACGGCTGGGGCCGGCAAGCGGGACCTCAACGATGCCGAGACCCAGCGCTATGCCTTACGGGCCTCCTGGTCGAATGACCGGTTCGGCGTCCTTGCTTTCGGGACGCTCGACAAGCGCGACCGGAATGTCGACAATCGCGAATTCGAGCCGGTCGATACCAATGGCGACGGTACGCTCGATAGCCTCCAGAACCTGGATTATCGCCAGTATGGCGGCTATCGCGAGAACCAGTCCTATGGGGCCAAGGCGGAGTACCGCCCGGCCGATGGCCCTATCGACAGGGTCTTTGCCTCCAGCATCTTCTATGAGTTCGCCGACGAGGAGGAGCGCAACCAGTTCGATTTCGATTTCGCACCGGTGGCGCTTGGCTCGGCCGGCCGCCTCGACGGTGTCGAGGTCACGCGGATGCTCGAGCAGGGCCGGTATGAGACTTCGACCTTTACCAACACAATCGGGCTCGATCTCGACACCGATGGCTGGAGGGTTACGCCGCGGGTGAACTACACCGAGACGGAAAACCTCCTGAAGCTGCCGCTGATACAGACGATGAACTTCGTTCCGATTTCGGCCGATTACGACATTTCCGATATCGATAATCCGATCCTTACGCCGTATGCCCCTGGTACGAGTACGCCAGTCGACATCAACAGCCTGTCACCCAATCTCAGCCTGCTGATCGACATCTACAACAAGTTCGAAACGGATTCGACGAAGGCCATGATCGATATCGAGCGGTCGTTTGACCGGTTCGACACCACCTTCAAGGCCGGGTTCAGTTACGACATGCGAGAGGCGGACGGCGGCAATGCTCAGGTGGTAACTGTCGGCTTGCCGGTTGATGTGAATGCCTACGCCACAGACGGGCGCTGGGACGCGGATCTCACCAATTCCATTGGCGGTGTCTATTACCGGAATGAAGCCCTGCGCGGCGACCTTTATGATGCCTTCCGGGCCGCCGATCCCTCTTTCTCGACGACGCCGGACTTCCAGCCGGAAGAAATCGTCAGCATCGAGGAAGACATTCTTGCTGCCTATGCCATGGCGACGAGCGCATTCGACTGGGGCAATATCGTCTATGGGGTCCGGCTGGAATCGACGGACTTCTCAACGATTGGCAACCAGGTCGTCGATGGTGTCGCCCAGAGCATCAATGCGTCCAAGGACTACACCAATCTCCTGCCCAGTGTTCATTTCAATTTTGACCTGCGGGACGATCTGAAACTTCGCCTGTCGGCGACAAGCGGCATCAGCCGGCCGACCTATAGCGAGGCCCGGGCATCCCAATCGGTTGATCCGACAACGCCGTCCATTTCAGGGGGAAATCCAGACCTCGACGCTGAAGAGTCCTACGGCTTTGATGCCTCGCTGGAGTGGTATTTTGACGAAGCCAGCATCGCCTCTGTCGGGGCCTTCTACCGTACGATCGACAATGTCATCTATCCGGGCGGCGCTATGGTCGACGGGTCTGACTATGCGCCGGGCGTCTTCGCGCCGGGCGAGATGGTCTCCTACGATACCTTCCTCAATGGTGAGGATGGTGAGCTCTCGGGCGTCGAGTTCAATCTCATCTATTCTGCGGCCAACTTCTTGCCCTCTCCCTTCGATGGCTTCGGCGTATCCGGCAATCTGACGCTGCTCGACAGCGAGTTCTTTGCGCCTGAAGTCGGGACGAATGGGACCACCGCCCCGATCCCGGGGACGTCAGACCTGATCTACAACGCCTCGCTCTTCTACGAGAAGTACGGCCTGTCGGCCCGCCTTTCCTATCAGTGGCGCGATGCCTGGCTGTCGACGACCGAAAGCGGCCCGAACCTCAATCAGTACTGGGACGAGACTGAACGGCTCGACGCCAAGGTGCAGTATGAGCTGCCTTATGAACTCGGCGGGGCGAGCACGGTCGTCTTCTTCGAAGCCAACAACCTGACCGACTACCAGGACCGCCGCTACATCGAGACGGCTCGCACGATCGACCAGATCGAATCCTACGGCCGCGCCTACATGGTCGGCCTGAGCGTCGGCTACTGAGAATCCAGAAAAAGGGAGACAGAACCATGTCCATTCAGAAACACGTGTCGGCGGTATCGCTCGCAGCGATCATGGCCTGCGGCCTCGCCTCAGCCGACGAGGCCGGAAAGATAGAGGCCGCTGGCGTAACAGACATCGCCGTCAGCCTCGATATGGAGAGCAAGGTCTACTCGATCAGCTGGCCAAGCTCCTTGGGAGAAGTGGCCCGGATTGAAGTGGCCATGGATGAGGAGACGATGCCCGGCAATGGCAAGATCATAGCCGAAGACCTGTCGGCCTCATCAGTGACCTGGGCGGCAGACACGCTGGAGGAACGTCACTACTTCCTGATCGTGCCGGAGGAGGGCGAGGCCGTCAGAACGGCTCTGCGCCTGCTCCCGCTCGAAGGGGGGCGGAACTTCCGTGATCTTGGCGGCTACAAGACCGAAGACGGCCGCACGGTGAAGTGGGGCAAGCTCTATCGCTCGGGCGTCATGGATGGGCTGACCGATGAGGATTATGACTATCTCTCGGGTCTCGGCATTCAGGTTATCTGCGATCTTCGCACCGCCCGGGAGCGCGCCGAAGAGCCAACCGACTGGCAGGCCGGACAGGTCGAATACCTGACCTTTCCAGACCCGGAAGAAGATGACTCGATGAGCCTTATGACGGTCTTCCAGGATCCGGAGGTTACGCCAGAGAAGGTCAGCCAGGCCATGGCGGGCGCCTATGCCGACATCGCGCAGGACCAGGTGCCGGCCTATCGCGAGATGTTCGACCGTCTCGCCGCCGGCGAAGTGCCGCTGGCTTTCAATTGCTCAGCGGGCAAGGACCGGACCGGTATCGGGGCCGCGCTCCTGCTCACGGCGCTGGGTGTGCCGCGTGAAACCGTCGTTGCGGATTATGCTCTGTCGGAGATCTATGTCGATTACATGGAAGAGTTCGCCGGCGACGAAGCCGCCCTCGACGAGGACAGCCCGTACGCCTTCCTGGCAAAGTTGCCGCCGGAAATGGTTGCTCCGCTGATGCGTTCCGACCCGCTTTATATTGAGACGGCTCTGTTGGATATGGAGGAGGAGTATGGTTCGGTCCTGGCTTTCCTGCATGAGGAGGTCGAGGTTACAGACGAAGAGCTGGAAGCCATTCGCGCGCAGCTTCTTCACTAGCTGTCTGCGGTCATCCTCACGGCTTAATGGACCCGCGCCGGAAAACGTCCGGCGCGGGTAATTGAGTATGTAGTGCTGTCGTCTCTAAGCAAGTCTTGCTCTTGTGATCAAAAAAGTATTATTTGAGATACTTCTTTCACTGGACAGGCTGGAAATGGACCAGAAAGCCTGCGATTGCGCAGAGGACGTGAACGCAAATGCGGCTGACCGCCTATACCAATTACGCCCTCAGGATCCTGATGTATTGCGCCTTGCATGGAGGTCAGTTGGTTCGGGTCCAGGACGTTGCCGATGCTCATGGTATTTCTCGTGCGCACCTTCTGAAAGCTGCGCGCGAGCTTGGCCAGCTCGGCTATCTTGAAAATGTACGCGGGCGCGCTGGCGGTATCCGTCTGGCAAAGGGTGCGGAGACAATTACGGTCGGCGAGATTGTTCGCCACACCGAGGACCTCAGCGAATTTGTCGAATGCTTCAACGATTCGACCAATACCTGCCCCCTGGCCGGGGCGTGCGGCCTGACGGGCGTATTCAGCCGGGGCCTGAAGGCCTTCTTTGCCGAGCTTGATACAGTCCGATTGTCAGACCTTGTGCGCCATCCCGGGCCCCTGCTCGAGCGCCTGTCTGCGCCGGGGCCAAGCGTTCCTGCCGGGGCTTGACGGCATTCAAACCGCTTTTCAGTGGTGCGACCCGCAAGGCCGGCGGCCCGGCGCACCGCGCTCTGCGCAGCGCCGGAAAGCGGCAAGGTGATTGTGCGCCGACGCGTCCCGAAGCCGCTGGAAGACATGGGCAATATCCGGATACGCTGCCACGGCAGGCAGCAGTGTCTCGTCAAACAGGCGGATATTCTCGATTTCCGCCTGCACACCGATCTCGCACAGGGCTTCGAACGGTGCCGTAAGAGCGCTTTCCTCAGGCAGGGTTTCGTCCGTCGGCGGCGTCAGCCCGTAGCGCTCATAGATCCGCAGCAGCGCCGCGATATGACGCGCTTCGGCGTTGACGATATTGGCAAAGGGGCGGGCGCCTTCGAACCGGTCGAGGATCGCCGAATAGGTTTCGAAGGCGCGCCGCTCATCCTCCAGCGCAAGACCAAGCGCATGGACGACGCTTTCGGGCAGTGAGCCAGTTGGCTCACCTTGGGACTGTTTGTCCTCAGCCATGGCGAACTGACTCAGCCTCGGACGTTTCCGGTTCGCAGTCGACGTCATCGCAGGCGATGGCCTCGTCGGAGAACTCATTCCAGAGCGCATTGAGAATGGCGAAGGTGAGGGCCAGGCCGAGGCCGAGGATCCAGGCAAAATACCACATCCGAAAATTCCTTTCCTAATAGGCGTGCTCGCCCTTGGCGCCAGTGGCTTCTTCCGTCGTCACCCGGCCCCACAGCACCTTGTAGACCCAGGCAGTGTAGAACAGGATGATCGGAACGAAGATGACGGCCATGATCAGCATGAAGAACAGCGTGAAGTGGCTGGATGAGCTGTCCCACACGGTCAGGCTGGAGGCAGGATCGATCGAGCTTGGCAGGATGAACGGAAACATCGAGGCGCCGACCGAGAGAATGATCCCGGTGATCGCTGTTGCCGATCCGACCATGGCAAGCGCGCTCTTCCTGCGAAAGCCGGCAAAGGCGATCAGCGAGCCCGCCAGGCCGAGCACAGGAGCGATGATCATCCACGGGTAGCGGGCATAGTTGGCAAGCCAGGCCCCATTCGCGATCTCGGCCTCTTTGCGCAGGGGGTTGGGCAGCATGTTCCCATCGACACTTCCTGTCATCCGGTAACCATCGACCATGACAAGGAGCAGCACGCCACCGAGCGCGAACAGGATGAAGCTCGCCAGCGCGGCATAGGTACCGACCGAAGCAGCCCGGTCGCGCACTATGCCCAGCTCCAGCTTGACTACCAGCCAGCCAGCGCCGTGGGTGATGAGCATTGCTACCGAAACAAGGCCGGCCAGCAGGGCGAAGGGGCTGAGCAGGTTGAGGAAGCCGGTGATGAGCCCGCCCTCATAGCTCATGCGCATCGTATCATCGAGGCTGAAGGGAATGCCGAGCATGGCGTTTCCGACGGCCACCCCGAAGATCAGCGCCGGGACAAATCCGCCAATGAAGAGCGCCCAGTCCCAGCGCGAGCGCCAGGCGGGGTTTTCGAGCTTCGAGCGATATTTGAACCCGACCGGGCGAAGGATCAGCGCCGCGAGCACCACAAACATCGCAATGTAGAAGCCGGAAAAGCTGACCGCATAGACCAGAGGCCAAGCGGCGAAGATGGCACCGCCGCCCAGAATGAACCAGACCTGGTGGCCTTCCCACATAGGGCCGATCGAGTTGATGACGAGGCGGCGTTCTTCATCTTTCCTGGCGACGAAGGGCAGGAGCGATGCGACGCCGAGATCGTAGCCATCGGTCAGGGCAAAGCCGAGCAGAAGGATGCCGAGCAGGCCCCACCAGATGACCTTGAGCGTTGCAAAATCGAGAAAAAGTTCCATCGGTCCGGTTCCTATTTGTCGTAGGGGTCAGCATGCGGTGTGGCGGGGCGGCTGATGCCGATGGCATCGGAAATGCCGCCGCCCCCCAGCGGGACGACAGGGCCGCCACTCGGTCCGAGACGGATCGCGCGGAGCATGAGCCGCATCTCGATGATGAGCAGCACACCATAAAGCGCGGTGAAGCCGACCATGGTGGTGATGACGTGTCCGGCCGATACGCTCGAGACGCCGAGATGGGTGGGCAGGACGCCGTCAATGATCCAGGGCTGGCGCCCCACTTCAGCGACGAGCCAACCGAATTCGGCAGCGAGCCAGGGCAGGGGCGCGGCCAGGACGGCGATGTGCAGATACCATCTCGGCAGGTTCCGCTTCAGGTTCATGAAGTAGAAGCCGGCAGCGAAGATCGCGAGGTAAAGAAAGCCGATCCCGACCATGAAGCGGAAGCCCCAGAAGGTCAGCGCCACATTCGGCACAAGATCGTCAGCTGCGGCATTGATCTGGTCTTCAGTGGCCTGGCGGGGATCGTCGACATACCGCATCAGCAGGAGGCCGTGCCCCAGGTCTTCCCGTGTCGCGGCGAAGGCTTCCTGGGCGGCGGCATCCTCGGGATTGGCGCGGATGCGCTGCAGGGCGTCGTAAGCGGCGACGCCATTGACGATCCGCTTGCGGGCTTCGGCGATGAGGTCGTTGATGCCGGAAACCTCTTCGTCCAGAGAGCGCGTTGCGATGAGGCCAAGCACATAAGGGACTTCAAGCGCGAAGTGTGTTTCCCGGTCCTCGCGATCGGGAATCCCGACAACCGTGAAAGAGGCCGGGGCTTCTTCGGTTTCCCACATCGCCTCGATGGCAGCGAGTTTGAACTTCTGGCTTTCGCCGGCGACGTAGCCGCTCTCATCCCCGAGCACGATAACGGAGGATGCCGACAGCACGCCGAAAGCCGAAGCGACCATGATGGAGCGCTTGGCAAGACCGACATGGCGCCCGCGCAGGAGGTACCAGGCCGAGATGGCGAGCACGAAAGCCGCTGCGGTGACGTAGCCAGCCGAGACGGTATGAACGAATTTCGCCTGTGCGACCGGATTAAACAGCACTTCCATGAAGTTGGTCACTTCCATGCGCATCGTCTCGGGATTGAATTCCGAGCCGACCGGGTTTTGCATCCAGCCATTGGCGATCAGGATCCAGAGCGCGGACAGGTTCGAACCGAGGGCCACAAAACAGGTCACCATCCAGTGTGCCGGACGGGAGAGTTTGTCCCAGCCAAAGAACATCAGGCCGACAAAGGTGGCTTCCAGGAAAAAGGCCATGAGACCTTCAATGGCGAGCGGCGCGCCGAAAATGTCGCCGACATAATGAGAATAATAAGCCCAGTTCGTCCCGAACTGGAATTCCATGGTGATCCCGGTGGCGACCCCGAGCACGAAATTGATGCCGAACAGCGTCGCCCAGAATTTCGTGATTTTCTTCCAGACTTCCTTGCGCGTCATCACATAGGCGCCCTCGGTGATGACGAGGATCATGGAGAGGCCGAGGGTCAACGGCACGAACAGGAAGTGATACATGGCTGTCAGCGCGAATTGCCAGCGCGACAGGTCCGCTACGAGAAGGTCAGGCATGTGCAGTCTCCGGGTCAGCCTTGTTCGCAAAGGGTCGCGTGTTTCGGTAAACCTCGATTAAATTATGTGCGAGTGCACAAAAAGTCGCATACGAGATACCACTTAACTTGGATAAGACGCGCCGCATGACGGATGGTAGCGAAAAAACCGCGAAGTCCCAGGGGCGGGAGGCGCTGAAACGCTGGAGCGCGCCGGCGCGGGGCGACATGATCACCGGACTTGCCTTTCAGCTCGTCGCTGTGGGGGGCTGGATCGCCATTTCGCTCGGTGTGGCCATAAGCGTCGGGGCCGCTGCCGAAGGAGGGCGAGCCACGCATGGGCTTATTATCGCAGCGATTGGCGTTTTCGTTCGAGCCGTCTGTGGCTGGCTGGCGGAAGGGCGCTTCAGTGAGGCGGGCCGCAAAATGGTCTCGGCGGCGCGCGGCGAAGTTCTCGACAAGATTTCGGACTCTGGCGCGGGCCTACTGCTTGGGGCGACGGCGGGGGCACGCACATCGCAGATTATCGACCGCACCGCACAGCTTGAAGGCCACGCTGCGCGATGGGCGCCGGGGATCCGTCTTTCCGTAGCAGCGCCACTTGTCATTCTTGTCGCCGTTGCCATGCAGTCCTGGCTCGCCGCTGCCTTGCTTCTGGTCTCGGTCCTGGTACTGCCGGTCTTCATCTGGCTGACGGCGAGCGGGACGGCAGCGGAAGCCCGCGCGCAGCAGGGGGCGCTCGATACCCTGTCGGGTGTTTTCCAGGCACGTGCTGCGCAAGCGGGGCTCATCCGGGCCTTCCGCGCGATCGGGCGGGAAACGGCCGTCATTGCCGCGCGCGCCGAGGATCTCCGCCAGCGCACGCTCGCCATCCTGCGTGTGGCTTTCCTGTCGACCGCCGTGCTTGAATTTTTCGCCTCGATCTCGATTGCGCTTGTCGCAGTCTATGTTGGCTTCAAACTGCTCGGTATCTTTCCTTTTGCGACGGGGGAGACACTGACCCTGACCGAGGGCTTGGCCGCGCTCATGCTCGCCCCGGAATTCTTCGCCCCCATCCGGCGCCTGTCGAGCTTGCACCATGATCGCGCCGATGCCGCTGCAGCCGCGCAATTCCTGTCTGGCTGGATGGATGCGCAGTCTACACGCGCAGAGCCGCCGCGCCGTCTGCCTGAGACCGCTCCAGTTATCGCGTTTGACGGGGTGAGCCTGGCTTGGCCGGACGGAAGCACTGCACTGCAGGGATTAAGTTTCGAGGCGCATCCCGGAAAACTTGTCGCGCTCACCGGCCCGTCCGGCGCGGGAAAATCGACCTGCCTGCTGGCCCTGCTTGGCCACGCGCAATGTGTGGCTGGTGCGATCACCGTGGATGGCAGGCCGCTTTCAAAAAGGGAAAGCCTTTCCCCGATTGCAGCTTATGCACGTCAGACGCCCTGGCTCATGGAAGGCACCCTTGCCGAGAACATCGCCATTGCCCGGCCCCAGGCGTCCCGCGAAGAGATCGAAGCTGCGGCGACCCGCGTCGGGCTTGGCGGAGGAGCGGGGGGACTGGATCGTCCACTCGCCCGGTTCGGGAGCGGCCTTTCGGGCGGACAGCGCCAGCGTCTCGCTCTTGCGCGGGCTGTTCTAATGGATGCCCCGCTCATCCTGCTGGACGAGCCGACAGCCCATCTCGACGCAGACGCTGAGGCCGATCTGATCGCGCTCATCCGGTCACTTGCGCCCGGGCGAACCATCCTCGTCGCGAGCCATTCGCCGGTACTGGTCGAGAGCGCAGACGCGGTCGTCACGCTGGAGCCACGGTCAGGTGAGGTGGCGCATGTTTGAGCTTTGGCGTCTGCTCGGGTCTCCGGCCAAGGGGCGATTTGCCGCTGCGCTCGGCCTGTCGGCTGCGGCCGGGGCGGCGGGTATCGTCCTGCTCGGCCTGTCGGGCTGGTTCCTCACGGCCGCGGCCCTGGCGGGCCTCTCAGGCGGCGGATACGTCTTCAATCATCTGTATCCGAGCGCTGGGGTGCGTGCGTCTGCCTTTGCCCGTGTGCTGACGAGGTATGGCGAGCAGCTGATCGGCCATGATGCGACGCTTGGGCTTTCGGCCCGCCTGAGGCCCGCCCTGTTTGAAGCTGAGGCAGGCCGGCGGCGGGGTTTTACGCCGCTGCCAGCCTCGGATCTTTCCGCCATCATCGACGATGTCAGTACAGCCGAAGCGGGCTTTCTGCGGGTTTTGAGCCCTCTTGCCGCGCTCGGCGCCAGTGTTCTGGTTGCGCTTGGCTTTGCCTTTGCGGCAGACGGGATTGGCGGGTTCGTCGCCCTTGCCGCCTTTGCGCTGGTGGGCTTTCTGCTGCCCTGGCAATTGACCCGTCGAGGCAGACGTAACGCTCAAATTCTTGCGGAGAAGGCTGAAGGCGCGCGCGAGGAAACCGCGCGGCTTGTCGAGAATGCCGTCGAGCTGGAAACCATGGGGGCGCTCTCGCGGGCCAGTGAAGGGGTGCGTGCGACCTTGGATGACTGGCTCGACCTGCGCCTGGCTGGAGACCTGCCCTTCCAGCGCCTCTCCGTCCTCACCGGGATGGCAGGCGCGCTCACCGCGCTATTCCTGGTCTGGCGAGGCACGACGGGCGAGGCAGACCTCGCCTTAAGCGTCGCTGCCGCGCTTGCCCTGATCGCGGCCATGGATGCGACCGCCGCCATGGTCGCCATTCTGAACGCGGCGAGTACATCGGCGCGGGCGGCCCAGCGTCTCGTGAAACGCCTTGAGCGGTCCGAAGCCGACTGGAACCCGTCGAAAAGTAAGGCGCAAGTTCTGAAAAGCCTCTTTCCGATAGAGGCTGGTGATCTCGTGGCTTCGGCAGATGACGAGGCTCCCCAGATCGGGCCTGTCTCCTTCACGCTCCATGCGGGCGAGGTGATCCAGCTTGTCGGGCCCTCTGGCGGCGGGAAGTCAACTCTGGCTGAAACGCTGATGCGCCTTCATCCAACGGTGTCCGGCCGTCTTTCTTATGGAGGCGTACCGGCCGAACGCCTGCGCCTTGCCAGCGTCCT
The DNA here is from genome assembly GCF_002088975.1 of Henriciella aquimarina. Taxonomy (GTDB): domain Bacteria; phylum Pseudomonadota; class Alphaproteobacteria; order Caulobacterales; family Hyphomonadaceae; genus Henriciella; species Henriciella aquimarina. The sequence continues at coordinate 13,433 of NZ_NCST01000113.1, read as the reverse complement.
GGCTGAGATGGCCTATGCGCCGCAATTGCCGGCTTTTCTGCCGGGCACCCTGCGCGACCAGTTCTTGCTGGCAAAGCCGGATGCAAGCGATGAGGAGATCGAGACGGCCCTCTTTACGGCTTGCGCCGACACGTTTGTCGCTGACAGCCCACGCGGGCTCGACAGTCTCTTTACTGAAACCGACCAGCCCTTTTCCGGCGGGGAGCTCCGGCGGATCGGGATTGCCAGGGCCCTGCTCGTCAGGCCCGCTCTTCTCATTCTCGATGAGCCTTTTGCCGGATTGGATCCCGCTCTTGCCGAGCGCCTTAAGGATCGGCTGTCGGACTGGCAGAAAGCGGGGGAAAGAAGCCTTCTTCTTCTGGGGCACGCCCCCGTTCCGTTGCCCGGCTGTGCCGGCTCGGTCATATGGCTTTGACGACATTATTGATTTTTGGAGCGACGCCATGGCGCTCACTTTTCCGAGAGGCGAAGAGGGCGCGTTTCTATCGGGAATGTGGGGCTCCGGTAACCTCAGATATATCCTTGTCTTTCAAGCCGAACGCTGGCGTTGCCCTGCCGGGGCGGGCTTTCCGGCCTCTTTCGCGTGAGAGGTGAAGTGGGCGGATTTGTCACTTCCGGTACAAGGAAATTGCTGGACTCCTCTCCGAGTTGGACGTAGCAAAATATGAGGGAAGACGGCAGTTGGGGAACTGCTGTTTGAGCATACCGGTCATTGTCTGGGTGTGACGAAGCACAGCTTCGGTCGGGTTAGCCGTAAGGGGAAGACAGAGGGACATCATGACATCTTCAAGCGCACGCGTCACGCTTGCCATGCCCGTCTATAACGGGGCGAATTTCATTGCCGAGGCGATTGAATCCATCCTCGCACAGACTTGGACCGACTTTGAACTGATCGTCACCGACAATGCGTCCGACGATGAAACACGTGCCATTGTTGAACGCTTCGCCAGCGCTGATGAGCGAGTGCGTTATGTCCGTAATGAGCGCAATATCGGCGCTGCCGCGAACTATAATCGCGGCTTTGAACTGGGCTCTGGCGAATATATCAAATGGTGCGCGCATGACGACCGGTTGAGCCCGAATTTCCTGGAAGCTTGCGTTGCCACACTCGATGCCGATCCCTCTCTGGCTGTGGCTTTTGCCTCGACCACAGGTATCGACCTGGAGGGCAATGAGATTCCACCTACAGGTCTGGAAACACAGTCTATTCTCTCTGACGATCCGGCCCAGCGTTTTCGGGAAGCGATCACGATGAGCGGGACCTGTTTTCCGATTTTCGGTGTGTTTCGGCGTGACCAGCTTGAGCGCTCGACCCTGCACCGGTCCTATTATGGGTCAGACCGGGCCCTGCTTGCCGAAATGGCGATTTTTGGCGGCTACAAGCGGGTCGAAGAAGCGATTTTCTATAATCGGGAGCATCCGGTCCGCTCCATCAATATTGACGACAAGGTCGCACGCAGCAAATGGCAAAACGGCCAGGCCAGCCGCCTGGCGGCGGCCGAACACATCAATCTTGCGCGGCACCTTTTCGAGATTGCCGGGCGCCATGGCGACATTGTCTCGCCGGGGCGTCTGCGCCGGGTGCTTTGGGCACGCAGTTTGCATCCTCGAGAGCTCGGGCGTTACGGCCTGGAATTGACCAGCATGGTCTCGCCGAAACTGGCCGTTGGCCTGAAAACGGCCTTCTCGCGGCCACATCAGGGGTCGTCGAACCGGCAGCAGGAAACGGCGAGCCATTGAGCTAACGAGCAGAGTAGGATTTTGGGGACATGAAAGTAGGTATTCTCGCAGGCGGACTTGGCTCGCGGCTTTCAGAAGAGACCGATATCCGGCCCAAGCCGATGGTCGAGATCGGTGGCATGCCGATCCTCTGGCACATCATGAAGATTTACGCCCATTACGGCATCAAGGATTTCGCCGTCGCGCTGGGCTACAAGGGCGATTACATCAAGCGCTGGTTCCGTGACTATCACGGCATAGCCGGCTCGGTGACCATCCAGACCCGCTCCGGCCAACTGACCCAGCATGCTGACACCTCCGTCGAGGACTGGTCTGTCGATCTCGTGGAGACCGGCGCCAGCACCGGCACAGGCGGCCGCATCAAGCGCCTTGCTCCCTGGCTGGGTGACGAAACGGCGCTGGTGACGTGGGGCGACGGGGTGGCCGATGTCGATATCGGCAAGCTGCTCGAATTTCACCGCTCGCACGGCAAGCTGGCTACGCTGACGGCAGTCCGCCCGCCGGCGCGCTATGGCCACCTCAATTTCGACGGCGACATGATCACCACTTTCACCGAAAAGCCCCAGATCGGCGAAGGCTGGATCAATGGCGCCTTCTTCGTGCTTGAGCCGGGCGTGATGGACTATATCGACGGTGACGACACGATGTTTGAACAGGCCCCGCTTTCGCGTCTCGCGGCGGATGGCCAGCTCATGGCATACCGGCACACCTCCTTCTGGCAGTGCATGGATACGATGCGCGAAAAGCAAATTCTCAATGATCTCTGGGCGGCTGGAAAAGCGCCCTGGAAAGTATGGAAGGATGAACGCAATGAAAGTGCTGGTTACAGGCCATATGGGGTACATCGGAACGGTGCTGACTCCTCTCCTGCTCGCGCGCGGGCATGAGGTCCACGGCCTAGACAGCGATCTCTTCGCAGCCTGCACCTTCATCGGCGACATCGCGGAAATTCCCGCCTGGAAACAGGATGTCCGCGACTTCGTGGCCGCGCCCGACGCCACCGAAAGACTTCGTGGTTTCGATGCGATCATCCATCTTGCCGGCCTGTCGAACGACCCGCTCGGCGATTATCGCCCAGAGCTGACGCAGACGATCAATGCCGACGCGTCCATCCGGATGGCGAGACTGGCCAAGGCTGCTGGTGTGCCCCGCTTTGTGTTCGCCTCGTCCTGCTCGAACTATGGCGCATCCAGTGACGAGTTCATTGCCGAGGATGGCGAGTTCAATCCCGTTACGCCGTATGGGGCCTCCAAGGTCGAGGTGGAACTGGCCGTACGCGATATTGCCGACGAGACGTTCAGCCCCACCTTCCTGCGCGCCTCGACCGCCTATGGCGTCTCGCCGCGCCTGCGCTTCGATCTGGTGGTGAACAATCTCACGGCCTGGGCCTTCACCACCGGGGAGGTTCATCTCAAGAGCGACGGATCGCCCTGGCGTCCGATCGTGCATGTGGAGGACATTGCGCGCGCCTACATGGCGACGATCGAGGCGCCCCGCGAAGATGTCCATCTGGAAGCATTCAATGTCGGCCAGACAACCGAGAACTACCAGATCCGCGAGATCGCCGAGATCGTGCGCGATGTGGTGCCGGGCTCGAAGGTTGGCTTCGCTTCGGATGCCGGGCCCGACAAGCGCAATTATCGCGTCGACTGCAACCACATTGCGCGCAAGCTGCATGGCTTCAAGCCGCAATGGACTTGCCGGCGAGGGGTCGCGCAGCTTCTGGATGCCTATCGCGCAACCGGAGTAACGCTCGATGAATTCGAGGGGGAGCGGTTCAAGCGCATCGCGCACATCAAGCGGCGCATCGCCGAAGGCACCCTGACCGGGGAACTGAAGACAGCTGGCCAGCTCGAAACGGCCTGAGAGAGACGACATGGCAGACACGATGATGCAGCCGAAGACGCTGTCGAAAACCGAAACAACGTGCCGGTCCTGCGGCTCCGAGGCACTCACGCCGTTTCTGGACCTTGGCGTCACGCCGCTGGCTGACCGGCTCATTCGTCCTTCCGACAAGGGCAAGGAAGAACTGACCTTCCCGCTCGTCGTCGCTGTCTGCCCGGACTGTTCGCTCGTGCAGATCACCGAGACGGTGGACCCTGAAGTCCTGTTTGCTGATGAGTATCCCTATTATTCCTCTTTCCTGCCGGCGCTGATGGCGCATTCGCATGCCAATGTTCTGGCGCGTCTCGAGGAAAAGCCGCTTGGCGCCGACAGTCTTGTGGTCGAGCTGGCCAGTAATGACGGCTATCTGCTGCGCAATTATGTCGAGGCCGGCGTGCCTGTCCTCGGCATCGACCCGGCCGATGGCCCGGCGGCGGTGGCCGAAAAGGCCGGTGTGCGCACGCTGAACGACTTCTTCACTCGCGATCTGGCCAGCAAGGTCGTCGAGGAATACGGCGCTGCCGACATCGTTCACGGCAATAATGTCCTCGCCCACGTTGCCGATACGAACGGCTTCGTGGCGGGCATCCGCACCATTCTCAAGCCGGATGGCGTCGCCGTCATCGAGATGCCCTATCTGCGTCCGCTGATGGAGCATGTCGAGTTCGACACGATTTATCACGAGCATCTCTGCTACTTTTCGCTGACGGCGCTCGACAATCTCTTCCGTCGCCACGGGCTCTATCTGAACCGGGTCGAACAATTGACCATCCATGGCGGGTCGTTGCGCATCTTCGTCCAGCCCTTCGAAGCGGTCGAGGACAGCGTGAAGACGATGCTTGCCGAGGAGAAAACGATTGGTCTCGACACCCCGGCCTTTTTCGAAGGGTTTTCGAAACGCGTCGAGCAGCTTCGCACCGACCTCACCGGCATGATCAAGGACCTGCGGGCCAAGGGTCACTCGGTTGCCGCCTATGGCGCGGCGGCGAAGGGGGCCACCATGCTGAATTTCTGCGGCCTGGATGCCAGCCAGATTGATTTCGTGGTCGACCGCAACGTCAACAAGCAGGGCTGGCTGATGCCCGGCGCGCACCTGCCGATCCGCGAGCCCGAAGCGCTGGTCGCCGAGCAACCCGACTTCGTGCTGATGCTGGCCTGGAATTTCGCTGACGAGATCCTTGAGCAGCAGGCCGACTACCGGGCCGCTGGTGGACGGTTCATTATTCCGGTCCCGACCCCAAGAATTGTCTAGAAGGATACCCCGCCGTGGCTGCTGATACTGCTCCGCTTCAACAGATCTCCGAAACGGCCAGCCAGGCTGCTTGCCCGAGCTGTGGATCCGGCGAGACCAATCTGTTCTACGCCCTCGATGATGTGCCGACCAATTCCTGCATCCTCTTCTCCACGAAGGAGGAGGCACTTGCCTGCAAGACTGGCGAGATCCGTCTGTGCCATTGTCCGGAGTGCGGCTTCATCTTCAATGCCGCCTTCACCCAGGCCCTGACGGAATATTCCGGGCGGTATGAAGAGACGCAGGGCTTCTCGCCGACCTTTTCGAAATTCCATACCAATCTCGCCAAACGCCTGATCGCGCGCCACGACATCCATGAGCGCCGCGTCATGGAAATCGGGTGCGGCAAGGGGGAATTCCTGGTGCTGCTCTCGCAGCTCGGCGAGAATACCGGAACGGGGATCGATCCAAGCGCCATTCCTGAGCGTCTTGAAGGTGTCGCTGGTGCCGAGCGCGTGACGCTCATCCCGGAATATTTCGACCCGGCCCATTGCGAGACAGAACCGGATTTCCTGTGCTGCAAGATGACGCTGGAGCACATCACCAATACCGCCCAGTTCATCCGGCAGATCCGCGACGGCCTTACCGAAGAGGGCGGTACGACCGTCTTCTTCCAGATCCCGGAATCGCTGCGCATCCTGCGCCATTGCGCCTTTGAGGACATTTATTACGAGCACTGCTCCTATTTCACGCCGGGCTCGCTGGGCCGGCTGTTCCGCAGCTGCGATTTCCGCGTAATGGATATCTCGACGGAGTATGACGACCAGTATCTGACGATCGAGGCCGTGCCCGGGTCTGGTGGCGAGACGCTCGATATCGAGGATGACCTCGACGAAATTGCATCCCTCGTGGCTACCTTCCCGGATCGGGTCGAAGCAGCCAAGCAGGACTGGCAGAGCGTTGTCGACGCCGCCAAGGCTCGCGGCGAAACCGTCCTGCTCTGGGGCTCAGGCTCGAAGGCGGTATCCTTCCTGACGTCGCTCGGTCTTGGCGACAAGGTGGATCACGTTACCGACATCAATCCAAACCGGCACAATCATTACATGCCGGGCACCGGCCAGCGCATCGTGCCGCCGGCCGAACTCGCAGAGATCAAGCCGGACCTCGTCATCATCATGAACCGGATTTATGAGGACGAGATCACAGCCGACCTGAAGGCCCTCGGCCTGTCGCCGGCCATCAAGTGTCTGTAAGCCGGACGAGCCTTTTTCGTCTGGCAGGGCTGGCGGGTGTTGCGCTCATCGTTTTGGCGTTTGCGCTTGTGCCAGGCTGGACCCATCCGTTTGGAGACAAGACCGAACACATACTGGCCTTTGCCGTGATGACGTTCCTGTGCCTGCGCTCCAGGACGTTTCTGGCGCGCCCGGCCATTCTCCTGCCCTTCATGGTCTTCGGGGCCCTGGGCATCGAGGCCATGCAGCAACTTTTTTCTCCTTCGCGTACGGCGAGCATGAGCGATGTGTCGGCCTCCCTGATCGGGATCATTGCGGGAGTCGTGGTCGCTGAGGTCAGAGGGCGGCGCCTTTTCCTCGCGCTGGCCGGTCTCGTGGTCTTCGCCCTCTGCACGAACTGGGCGATCAATGTCGGTCGCTATCAGCTGGGCGGCCTTATGACAGGGCAAAGCAGCACCCCATAAATCACACTGCCTCGCTTGGCTCTTGAGCGATCTCAAACATGCAGGCTGTCGCATGTGCGACTCCTCTCCAAACACTTTGCGATGGAAGAGCCTCTGATGTGGGGCTGCGCTTCCGGAAGACTGGAGAGGCATGAAAAAGAACATCTTCGTGATCGGTCTGGAGCCGTTCAATCTGCGTCTGTTGCAGAAGGTCCATCATGCCGAGACGTATGAGTTCCACGGCCTTCTCGACTATGACTCCGTTACATTTGATCCGGATATGGATGCCGAGACGTTGCTCGAACACGCTTTCGAACAGCTCGACGCCTTTCCGGGCACAGTCGATGCAATTGTCGGCTATTGGGATTTTCCCACTGTCCTGATGATGCCGATCATACGGAAACGCTACGGCTTGCCGGGACCGAGCCTGGAAAGTGTCCTCAAGTGCGAGCACAAATACTGGGCGCGTCAGAAACAGGCAGAGGTGTTGCCGGAGTGCGTACCATCCTTCGCGCTGGTTGACCCTTTCGATGAGGCGGCAGCTGATCAGCCGCCCTTACCCTATCCCTTCTGGATCAAGCCGGTGAAGGCCCATTCTTCGCTTTTGGGATTCCGTGTGAACGATATCGAGGACTATCGCCACGCCCTGGAGGCAAACCGCAAGGGTATTCATATCTTTGCGAAAAGCATGACCCAGATCATGGGGCATGCAGAGATTCCGGACGAGTTTGCGGGAATGGATGGCTGGAAGTGTATCGCGGAGAGCATCATCTCTGCGGGGCGTCAGTGTACGCTGGAGGGCTATGTCTATCAGGGCACGCCGGAAGTGTATGGCACGGTCGACTCCGTGCGCGGGCCCAACCGCTCAAGCTTCGAGCGTTACGAATATCCATCGATCCTGCCTGTGACAGTTCGCGAGCGAATGATCGAGGCCGCCAAGCGCCTCGTCACCCATGTCGGCCTGGATAACACTCCCTTCAATATGGAGTTCTACTGGAATAGCCGCACCGACCACATCTGGCTTCTGGAGACCAATGCGCGCATTTCCAAGTCTCACAGCCCGATGTTCGAGAAGGTCGAAGGCGTGCCGCACAAGGAGGTGATGGTCGATGTCGCGCTTGGGCGGAAACCGGAATACCCGCTGGGGGAGGGCGCGTACCGGCATGCCGCGAAGTTCATGCTGCGCCACTATGACCGGGGCCGGGACGGTCTCGTCACCCGAGCGCCGGGCTCAGAGGAAGTAAGCGAGATCGAGCGGCAGTTTCCGGGCTGCGAGATCAGTCCGCATGTCAGTGAAGGCATGCATCTGCAGGACTCCCACATGCGCGACAGTTACAGCACTGAACTGGCCGACATCTTTGTCGGCGCACAGAGCCATCATACCTTGATGCACACCTATCATGAGATCGTCGACGCGCTGAACATCAAGATCTCGGACCTGCCATGAGCCCGGCATTGCAAGAGGTTACCGATACCCCGCGCGAAGTGGAGGTCCATGAAACGGTCTGGATCCCACTTTCCGACGGGACCCGGCTGGCTGCCCGTATCTGGCGGCCGGTCGACGCCATAGACAAGCCGGTCCCGGCAATCCTGGAATATATTCCCTACCGCCGGCGCGATTTCACCCGCCTGCGTGACTCCATCATGCATCCTTATATTGCCGGCCACGGCTATGCCTGTGTACGGGTGGACCTGCGCGGCAGCGGCGATTCCGATGGCATCCTGCGCGACGAATACCTCCAGCAGGAGCTGGAGGACGGGGTCGAGGTTATCCGCTGGCTGGCGGCCCAACCCTGGTGTAGCGGCGATGTTGGCATGATCGGGATTTCCTGGGGTGGCTTCAACGGACTGCAGATCGCGGCCCTGCAACCGCCCGAACTCAAGGCTGTTATCACCGTCTGTTCGACCGATGACCGCTATGCAGACGATATCCACCATATGGGGGGCTGCCTGCTGGGCGATAATTTGTCCTGGGCCGCGGTGATGTTTGCCTACAATTCGCTGCCGCCCGATCCGGACGTCGTAGGCGAGCGTTGGCGCGAGATGTGGCATCAGCGTTTGGAGGGCAGTGGCTTGTGGCTTGGCCAGTGGCTGCGCCATCAGCGCCGGGACGCCTACTGGAAACATGGCTCGATCTGCGAGGACTTCTCCGCTGTGAAATGCCCGGTCTTTGCCGTCAGTGGCTGGGCGGACGGCTATTCCAATGCAGTCTTTCGGCTGCTGGCCAATCTGGAGGGGCCGCGTAAGGGGCTGATCGGGCCCTGGAGCCATAAATATCCTCATCTGGGGGAGCCCGGCCCCGCCATTGGCTTCCTGCAGGAAGCGCTGCGCTGGTGGGACAAGTGGCTGAAGGGCGTGGAGACCGGGGTGATGGACGAGCCGATGTTGCGCGCCTGGATGCAGGACAGCGTGCCGCCCACCACGAGTTACACGATACGGCCTGGCCGTTGGGTGGGCGAATCCTCATGGCCGTCCCCCGATATCGAGGATCGGCGTTACACGCTGACGCCATGGCGTCTCGCGGAAGACGTGGACGTCCTCGTCGAAACGGCGCTTACGATTCAGTCTCCGCTGACGGTCGGCCTGTTTGCCGGCAAATGGTGTTCCTATGCTTCCGGACCCGACCTCGCGCATGATCAGCGCGAGGAGGATGGCGGGGCACTCGTCTTCGAGTCAGACCCGCTCGACACGCCGCTTGAAATCCTTGGCGCGCCTTTCCTCGAGCTGGAGCTGACATGTGACCAGCCCGTCGCAATGGTGGCGGCGCGCCTGTCCGATGTCGCGCCAGACGACAAGGCGACGCGCGTCACCTATGGCCTGCTCAATCTCACCCACCGTGATGATAGCGAGCATCCTGCCCCGCTGGAGCCGGGCAAGCGCTATCGTGTTCGCGTCAAACTCAATGATGCCGCCCATGCTTTCCCGGAAGGCCATCGGATACGGCTTTCCCTGTCGACCTCCTACTGGCCGCTCGCCTGGGCGCCGCCGAAACCGGCGCGGCTGACGGTCATTGCGGGTGCCAGTTCTTTTGTTCTCCCCGCGCGGAAACCAAGACCGGAGGATTTGGATTTGCCGGCTTTCGGACCGCCGATAGGGGCGACGGCTGAGGCCCGCGAAGTGGTCGAGGCTGGCCATCATAACTGGCTGGTCCATCGGGATCTGGCAAAAGACGAGTCGACGCTGGAAGTGACCAATGATCACGGCGTGTTTCATATCGAGGCCATTGACCTGACGGTCGGTCACAGCACGCGAGAGACCTATTCCTCACAGGCTGATGACTTCACCTCACTACGCGGGGAGGTGACATCTGTGCGCTCACTTCAGCGTGGTGACTGGCACGTTCGAACCAAGACGCGTACCGTTCTCACAGCCTCGGAAACCGGCTTCCATATCCAGGCCGATCTCGATGCATTCGAAGGCGACAAGCGGGTCGCCTGCAAGAGCTGGGACCGGCACATTCCGCGCGACTTCGTCTGAACGCGCACATTTGTCAAAGCCCGGCAGCCTGACCTGAGGCGTTCAAGGCGCATAAGCGCCGTTGATTAGGGCACCTTCACCGGACGATGGACATGCCTGTGATGTTCTTCTCCTCATCGAGCTCCGGGTCCTTGGCCTGAGCGCGGATGTATTGTCGCAAGGCGTTGAGATCATTGTCACTCAGCGCCGCAAATTTCGGCATTCCAGCGGGAAGAAGCGCACCCTCGCGCACCACGGCATTGAACGTCTCGGGATTCACGATCATGGATGAGTAGCGCAGGTCCGGAGCGCGGCCGCCAGAGACGGCGTTATAGCCATGGCAGACCGAGCACATTCCGGCGTATTGCTTGGCACCAAGTTGCTCGAGCTCTGGGTTCGGCTCATAGTCTGGGTCTTCCGGCTTCTGCAGGTCGACCACGGTGCGCGGCGGCAGGGTGGCCTCACCATCGAGGGCGAAGGTCAGGACCCGGCGGTCCATGCTGCGATAGTCCAGCCCCAGGCTCTGTACCATATGGCCCCAGGCTGACGGGACGCCGCTCGTGCCGGTCAGGATGGTGACATATTGCTTGCCATCGACGGCATAGGTCACAGGGGCAATAACGGCAGGGGCCTTCATGTCGTAGGACCAGACCTCTTCGCCGGTTGCCGCATCATAGGCGCTGAAATAGCCATCCACCGCGCCCTGGAAGACCAGCCCCCCGCCTGTCGCCATGACGCCGGCCGGCACCATACGGTCGGCCTGGACGCGCCAGACCCGCTCCTGTTTGACCGGGTCCCAGGCAAGCAGGGCGGCGGTCGCCTCTTCGGGCCGGTCGGAACTCTCGACGTTGCCGGTTGTATCGACACCGGTCGTCATCTGGCCGTGCTCCGGGTCCCATGTGGTGACATCTGAGAACGGCGGTGCAAAATTAGACCACGGTAGCGCCGTCGTATTGGCGGTGCGGGCGGCGTAAAAGTCGTCCACTTTTTCCCTTCTTGCGGCAGCAGGGAGGGCGAGGAGATTTACACCGTGGAACTTTATCTGAAGGTCAGGCTGGCGCGCAGCGAGGGGATGAGCCAGCGGGATCTGGCGCGCCATTTCAACATATCGCGCGACAGCGTTCGCAAGATGTTGGCGTTCTCATCGCCGCCGGGATACCGGCGCACGAAGGAGATCAAGCGTCCCAAGCTTGATGGGTTCAGCGAGATCATCGACGGCTGGCTTGAAGAGGACAAGAAGTTGCCTCGCAAGCAGCGCCACACAGCGAAGCGGATCCACGAGCGGCTCAAGGCGGAACACGAGTTCACCGGCGGCTATACGATTATCAAGGACTACGTTCGGCAGCGTGAACGACGCACCCGTGAGATGTTCGTGCCGCTGGCGCATCCGCCGGGCCATGCGCAAGCCGATTTTGGCGAAGCGTTGGTTGTGATCGGGGGTGTCGAACAAAAGGCCCACTTCTTCGTCCTGGATTTGCCGCACAGCGATGCCTACTTCGTGCGGGCCTATCCGGCGGCGACGGCGGAGGCCTGGATGGACGGGCATGTGCATGCCTTTGCCTTCTTTGGCGGGGTGCCTCTGTCGGTTCTCTATGACAACGACCGTTGCCTGGTCTCGAAGATCCAGCCGGATGGGACACGGGTCCGCGCGACGCAGTTCAGCGGATTGCTGTCGCACTACCTGTTCCGAGACCGCTACGGGCGGCCGGGCAAAGGGAATGACAAGGGCAATGTCGAGGGGATGGTGGGCTACGTGCGCCGCAACCACATGGTGCCGATCCCCCACTTCCCGGATTGGGAGAGCTTCAACGCCTACCTTGAAGAGCAGTGCCGTGCCCGTCAGGGCGACACCTTGCGTGGGCACACGGAGATGATCGGCGCGCGCCTGCAGCGGGATCTGGCCGAGATGCGCCCCTTGCCAGCCGCCCCCTTTGAGGCCTGCGCACAGGCCAGCGGCCGGGTGAGCTCCCAGTCTTTGGTCCGCTACAACACCAACGATTACTCGGTCCCCGTGGCCTATGGCCATCAGGATGTGTGGGTGCGGGCCTATGTCGATCAGGTGGTGATTGGCTGCCGTGGGGACGTGATCGCACGCCATCCGCGGTGCTACGCGCGCGAGGACATGGTGTTCGATCCGATCCACTACCTCCCGCTGATCGAACGCAAGATCAATGCTTTGGATCAGGCTGCGCCCCTTGCGGAGTGGGACTTGCCAAAAGAGTTCGACACGCTGCGCCGCCTGATGGAAGCGCGCATGCTGAAGATAGGGCGCCGCGAGTATGTCCAGGTGCTGCGTCTTCTGGAGACCTTCGGCATGGAGGAGCTACACGCCGCCGTAAAGCAGGCCCTGAAGATGGGCGCGGTCGGCTTTGATGCTGTGAAGCATCTGGTTCTGTGTCAGGTCGAGAAGCGGCCACCACGGCTCGACCTCGACGTGTACCCCTACCTGCCACGGGCGCGGGTCGAGACGACCTCAGCGGCCAGCTACATGTCCCTGATGTCGGAGGCTGCGGAATGACCCATGCCCCCGAAATCCTGCTGGAGCATCACCTCAAGAGGCTGAAGCTTCCGACATTCCTGCGTGAGTATCAGAAGGTGGCGCGCCAATGCGCCGCCGAGGGCTTGGACCATGTCCAGTTCCTGACGCGCCTGGTCGAACTGGAGCTGATCGATCGCGAGCGACGGATGGTCGAGCGCCGCATCAAGGCGGCCAAGTTCCCGGCCACCAAAAGCCTCGACAGCTTCGACTTCAAGGCAATCCCCAAGCTCAACAAGATGCAGGTGCTGGAACTGGCGCGCTGCGACTGGATCGAACGGCGCGAGAACGTGATCGCCCTCGGCCCAAGCGGCACCGGCAAAACCCACGTCGCCCTCGGCCTGGGGCTCGCTGCTTGCCAGAAAGGGATGACGGTCAGCTTCACCACCGCCGCGGCCTTGGTCAACGAACTGATGGAGGCGCGCGACGAGCGTCGCCTGCTGCGGGTCCAAAAACAGATGGCCAACGCCAAGCTGCTGATCATCGACGAATTGGGCTTCGTCCCTCTCTCCAAAACCGGGGCCGAGCTGCTCTTTGAATTGATCTCGCAGCGCTACGAGCGCGGGGCTACGCTGATCACGAGCAACTTGCCCTTCGATGAATGGACGGAGACCTTCGGAACCGAGCGCCTGACCGGGGCGCTCCTCGACCGGCTGACCCACCACGTCAACATCCTCGAGATGAACGGCGAAAGTTATCGCCTGGCCCAAAGCCAGGCGCGAAAAGCCACCAAAACCTCCTGACCGACAATCCATGACTTGGCCCTCACGGGCCAAGGCGGCCAGTCAACCGCCAGCTATTTGGGGAGCGCGGTCGACTGGCCGCCAGCGCTCTATGCGCCCTTCACGCCCAACCCCAAAGTGGCCTACTTTTGCGCCGCCCTTTGGTCGGGTTTTACTCCGCCGTTGACA
>NZ_NCST01000112.1 GCF_002088975.1 Henriciella aquimarina | reverse complement strand
TGTCAACGGCGGAGTAAAACCCGACCAAAGGGCGGCGCAAAAGTAGGCCACTTTGGGGTTGGGCGTGAAGGGCGCATAGAGCGCTGGCGGCCAGTCGACCGCGCTCCCCAAATAGCTGGCGGTTGACTGGCCGCCTTGGCCCGTGAGGGCCAAGTCATGGATTGTCGGTCAGGAGGTTTTGGTGGCTTTTCGCGCCTGGCTTTGGGCCAGGCGATAACTTTCGCCGTTCATCTCGAGGATGTTGACGTGGTGGGTCAGCCGGTCGAGGAGCGCCCCGGTCAGGCGCTCGGTTCCGAAGGTCTCCGTCCATTCATCGAAGGGCAAGTTGCTCGTGATCAGCGTAGCCCCGCGCTCGTAGCGCTGCGAGATCAATTCAAAGAGCAGCTCGGCCCCGGTTTTGGAGAGAGGGACGAAGCCCAATTCGTCGATGATCAGCAGCTTGGCGTTGGCCATCTGTTTTTGGACCCGCAGCAGGCGACGCTCGTCGCGCGCCTCCATCAGTTCGTTGACCAAGGCCGCGGCGGTGGTGAAGCTGACCGTCATCCCTTTCTGGCAAGCAGCGAGCCCCAGGCCGAGGGCGACGTGGGTTTTGCCGGTGCCGCTTGGGCCGAGGGCGATCACGTTCTCGCGCCGTTCGATCCAGTCGCAGCGCGCCAGTTCCAGCACCTGCATCTTGTTGAGCTTGGGGATTGCCTTGAAGTCGAAGCTGTCGAGGCTTTTGGTGGCCGGGAACTTGGCCGCCTTGATGCGGCGCTCGACCATCCGTCGCTCGCGATCGATCAGCTCCAGTTCGACCAGGCGCGTCAGGAACTGGACATGGTCCAAGCCCTCGGCGGCGCATTGGCGCGCCACCTTCTGATACTCACGCAGGAATGTCGGAAGCTTCAGCCTCTTGAGGTGATGCTCCAGCAGGATTTCGGGGGCATGGGTCATTCCGCAGCCTCCGACATCAGGGACATGTAGCTGGCCGCTGAGGTCGTCTCGACCCGCGCCCGTGGCAGGTAGGGGTACACGTCGAGGTCGAGCCGTGGTGGCCGCTTCTCGACCTGACACAGAACCAGATGCTTCACAGCATCAAAGCCGACCGCGCCCATCTTCAGGGCCTGCTTTACGGCGGCGTGTAGCTCCTCCATGCCGAAGGTCTCCAGAAGACGCAGCACCTGGACATACTCGCGGCGCCCTATCTTCAGCATGCGCGCTTCCATCAGGCGGCGCAGCGTGTCGAACTCTTTTGGCAAGTCCCACTCCGCAAGGGGCGCAGCCTGATCCAAAGCATTGATCTTGCGTTCGATCAGCGGGAGGTAGTGGATCGGATCGAACACCATGTCCTCGCGCGCGTAGCACCGCGGATGGCGTGCGATCACGTCCCCACGGCAGCCAATCACCACCTGATCGACATAGGCCCGCACCCACACATCCTGATGGCCATAGGCCACGGGGACCGAGTAATCGTTGGTGTTGTAGCGGACCAAAGACTGGGAGCTCACCCGGCCGCTGGCCTGTGCGCAGGCCTCAAAGGGGGCGGCTGGCAAGGGGCGCATCTCGGCCAGATCCCGCTGCAGGCGCGCGCCGATCATCTCCGTGTGCCCACGCAAGGTGTCGCCCTGACGGGCACGGCACTGCTCTTCAAGGTAGGCGTTGAAGCTCTCCCAATCCGGGAAGTGGGGGATCGGCACCATGTGGTTGCGGCGCACGTAGCCCACCATCCCCTCGACATTGCCCTTGTCATTCCCTTTGCCCGGCCGCCCGTAGCGGTCTCGGAACAGGTAGTGCGACAGCAATCCGCTGAACTGCGTCGCGCGGACCCGTGTCCCATCCGGCTGGATCTTCGAGACCAGGCAACGGTCGTTGTCATAGAGAACCGACAGAGGCACCCCGCCAAAGAAGGCAAAGGCATGCACATGCCCGTCCATCCAGGCCTCCGCCGTCGCCGCCGGATAGGCCCGCACGAAGTAGGCATCGCTGTGCGGCAAATCCAGGACGAAGAAGTGGGCCTTTTGTTCGACACCCCCGATCACAACCAACGCTTCGCCAAAATCGGCTTGCGCATGGCCCGGCGGATGCGCCAGCGGCACGAACATCTCACGGGTGCGTCGTTCACGCTGCCGAACGTAGTCCTTGATAATCGTATAGCCGCCGGTGAACTCGTGTTCCGCCTTGAGCCGCTCGTGGATCCGCTTCGCTGTGTGGCGCTGCTTGCGAGGCAACTTCTTGTCCTCTTCAAGCCAGCCGTCGATGATCTCGCTGAACCCATCAAGCTTGGGACGCTTGATCTCCTTCGTGCGCCGGTATCCCGGCGGCGATGAGAACGCCAACATCTTGCGAACGCTGTCGCGCGATATGTTGAAATGGCGCGCCAGATCCCGCTGGCTCATCCCCTCGCTGCGCGCCAGCCTGACCTTCAGATAAAGTTCCACGGTGTAAATCTCCTCGCCCTCCCTGCTGCCGCAAGAAGGGAAAAAGTGGACGACTTTTACGCCGCCCGCACCGCCAATACGACGGCGCTACCGTGGTCTAATTTTGCACCGCCGTTCTCAGCCCATGCGGTTCTGCCGGGTTCGCCTCGCGAAAGACGAAGCCCCCGACTTCCAGGCGGTAGATGAGCGCCGAGACGGCCCCAGGCGCCAGCCCGAGAGCGGCACCGAGTTGCTTGGGGCTCATCGGCTTTCGGCTGGCCCTCAAGAGGCATATGGCGCGGAAGTCTGTCGGATGCAGCTTGTTTGAGCTTGCACTGCGTTCATAGGCTGTCTCGATCTGCTGGACAAATGCCAGCAATGCACCGCCAACCCTGCGGATGTTTGTATTTCGCGTCCGCGCATCGCTCATTGCTACCTCTTCGATCAATCTACCTGATCGTGAAGATAGCGATGAATCTGTCCGGTAACAGAGCCGAGGGGGGAAACAGGGCGCATTGGACGGAGGCCCTCGCTTGGTGCTCCGCACATAGAACGAGGGCCGCCTTTCTCCTGCCCCGGGCCTCAGTCTGGCTGGGCCAGTACCAGTTCGCCGGTCGTCTTGGAGGCCGACATGGCGTTGAGCGCCACATGGTTCGCCGCCGTCCTGACATCGCGCAGGGCGCGCGAAAGGCGGTTGTCAAACACGCCGCTGCCACCACTGAGCTCGAAAACACGTTCGACGGCGGACAGACACATCTTGCTGACGAGGGCGATGGCCCCGCGATTACGGATGATCTGATCTGCCGGATACGGAATCTTCTGCTCCTCGAGCGGTTCATTCTCAGCGGTCACCTTCTGCACGATCTCCCAGGCATAGGTCACCTCAGACAGGGACTGACCGATTGCCGACTGGAAGAGATCCGATTGGGCCGGTGGCGGGCCGCCTGCCTTGCCAGGCTTGTTGCGGATCGTGCGGATAAAGCTGTCGATCCCACCCCGCGCGGTGCCCAGCATGGCGCTCTGCAGCCCGAAGACGGGAGAGCCGATCGCCAGGGCATCGGGCAGGTCAATCGCCCGATGGTCAGGCACGAAGGTCCCCTCGATGTGCAGGGTCTTGCTGCCGGTCCCGCCGAGGCCCAGCGTGAACCAGTCATCGACAATCTCGTAGTTGGTTCGCGGAATGAGGAAGATCTGGTGAAGCGGCGGGCCATCCTCGCCGAACACAAGCCCACCCAACAGGGCCCACTGGCCGTGATCGCAACCGCTGGAGAAAGGCGCGTCGCCCTTGACCTGATAGCCGCCCTCGACCTTTTTCGCCTTGAGAGTCGGCGCGAAGGCTGAAGACAGCAACACAGTCCGGTCTTCGCCCCAGACATCGGCTATCGCTTCTTCCGGGTAGTGAGACAGATGGTCGGAATGGCCCGCCAGGACACAATAGACCCAGCCGGTCGAGCCGCATCCACGCGCGAGTTCGTAGATGATCTCGTTATAATCGCGCGGCCGGCGGCCCATGCCACCCCACTGCACCGGCTGGACAAGCCGCAAGAGGTCTGCCTCGAACATGGCGGCGACCGTTTCATCCGGCACCCGACGAGCACGCTCGGTCGTTTCGGCGCGCTCTTCAGCGACGCGTGCGAGCCTGCGTGCACGCTCGACCAGTTCCTGCTGGGATGGATTTGACGCGGCAGCGGTATCGCTGGGCGCCTCAGTCTGTGTTGTTGATGCCATGTCGTCTTCCTCTCCTTCGCCTTGATCGGCTTCTTGTTGATATGGTTCCGGGAAACGAGGCCCGGAAAATTCATGCGCGCTGCCGAAGCCCTTCCCTCAGTTCGGATAGACGCCGAGCTTCTGCAGGCCCTCCAGCATCTCGGTCTTGTTGTAGGCGTAATAGTCGTGATCGGTTGCGGCCGGATCGGCGGCTATGCCCGTCGTGACCAGGCCGACTTCGTCGTTCGACACCCAGTCAGGCTCATAGGTCTCACGCGCCCGGGTGATGACTGGCCCGAGTATCTGCGTAGCGATGCGCTGCTTTTCACCGGCCTCGACCGACAGGACATGACGCATCATCAGAAGGGCTGCCTGCTGCATGTTGATGATCGAAGCCCCGCGCACAGGCATGACAGCGCTGCCGCCAAGGATCAGCTGATAGCTGCCCGTTTTCGACAGACGCGGAACCCAAGCCCGAGCCGTCGCCGCGTGGGCGGTGGTCATGTCGACGAAATAGCGCTGCCACTCCGCTTCGGAGACCTCCCACAAGGGCTTGCCCTGCCACCAGCCGCCAATCGAGGCGACGACATCGGTGACCGGACCGTGGTCGGCCGTGATACGCTCGGCCGTCTCCTGAGCGGAGGCGAAGCCGGTATAATCACCGACCACGAAGTCCAGTCGCTCAATCGGGCCAAGATCTGACAGGACCTGGCGAAACTCATCCACTTTGCCCTGGGTCCGTGACGGTACAATCACATGCGCACCTGTCTTCAGCCAGGCACGCACGAGGCCCTCTCCTACATCGCCCGTGCCGCCGGCAATGACGACGCGTCGGTCGCCGAGATCGGGATAGAGGGCTTTTTCGAGATCGATCGTTACGCTCATATCTGGCCTCGTTTCGATGAGGTTTGACGGACGTGCCGGAAGCGGTCCGGCAGCATCAGCATCTGGTTCCTCTTTGTAACTTGGTATATGAGAGACTCATCTCAGGCGCCGCAAGACGGCACACCAATGATACCGGGGTCACATGAACGATACCGACGAGCCGCCGATCCGCCATACCGCCGAGTGCCTGCGCGTGTCGCAAGTCCTCTCGCGCATCGCGGGCAAGTGGAGCGTGCTGGTCATCATGCTGCTGCGACAGCAATCCCTGCGCTTCAGCGAACTGAAACGCGGCGTCGACGGCATATCACAACGGATGCTGACGCTGACCCTGCGCAATCTCGAACGAGACGGCCTTGTCAGCCGTTCGGTTACGCCCTCCATCCCGCCCCGGGTTGATTATGAGCTGACGGAACTCGGCCATTCGCTGGCCGGGCCGATCCAGGCAGTCGGGACATGGGCATTTCATCACCTGCCCGAGATCGAAGCCGCCCAAGCCCAGTACGACGCCCAGGAATAGCCCCCCGGAACCTGACAGTCTCAGGGTGCTGCGATTGGGCGCACTTATCTGACAGTACCGTTACAGAAGCACAAAATTCGCATGCTACTGCCACCGGCAATGGAGTGTGCGGAGCAGCGCAACGTGCTTGCAAAGGTGGCCATCTGTTCGATCTGTAGCGCGGCCTTGCTCTGGCTCCAGCCACCGGCATGGGCCCAGCAGTCTCCTGCCGGTCAGACAAGTCAGGACACCCAGTCCGTCGAGTTGGACACCGGGCGGCTGGATCTTGCCCTGAAAGCCCTCTCGGAGCTCTACGACACCAACATCCTTTTCACATCCAGCCTGATCGCCGGGCGCGAGGCAGCGCCGGTCAGCGGCCGCTACACATTCGAGGAGGCGCTGGCCCGTCTCCTTGAAGGCCACAGCCTACGTATACAGCGGGTCGATGCCGGCACAGTCACCATCCTGGCGAGTGAGGCCTCAAGAGAGAAGCCTGCCGGCGGGTTGCCCCGAAAGAGGGATCCCGCTGCGCCTGTCCGCCGGCCGGACCCGGTGCGCCGGGAAGCACCCGTCATTGTGACGGGCACGCGGGCGCCCGCGCGCACAGCCTTCGATTCGCTCGCCCCGATCGACGTGATCGGCGAGGAGGATCTTTCGCGCGCCTCGTCTGACGAATTGCTCGACAGCCTCGCCCAGTCCCTCCCCGGCTTCACAGCCTTCCGCTTCCCGCTCAATGACGGCAATATCTTCAACCGCCCGACAGCGCTGAGGGGGTTGAGTTCGGACCAGACGCTTGTCCTGGTCAATGGGCGTCGGCGTCATCGTTCGGCCTTCCTCGAAACCTCCAATGGACAGCCCGTCGACCTCTCCCAGATCCCCATCACGGCGATCAAACGGGTCGAAGTGCTGCGCGACGGGGCCTCGGCACAGTACGGCTCGGATGCGATTGGCGGGGTGATCAATGTCATTCTCGATGACGCCCCCGGAGCCAGCGCATTTGCGCAATACTCGTCCTACTATGAAGGCGACGGGACCGCCTGGCGCGGCGGGGCACGCGGCGGAATGGAAATCGGGGCGCATGGCTTCGCCGTGCTCAGCGCCGAGCTCTTCGACACCTCACCCACCTCGCGCACGCGCCAGCGCGCTGACGCCATCGCCTTCCAGGCCGCCAATCCGGATCTCGACGTCCCCGATCCGGTTCAACGCTGGGGCCAGCCGGCACGCGACGGCTGGCGCATGGGCTGGAACGGAGAGGTCGCGGTGAACGCTGGCGCTAAGGCCTATCTGTTCGGCACGCTGGGCGAGACGCACGGGCTATCCGATTTCAACTGGCGCAACCCGGACGTCGCCAATGCCTTCGACAAAAGCGTGGCCTTTCCCGGCTTTGACCTGCGGGACGTCTATCCGGTTGGCTTCACCCCACGCTTTGGCCAGGACGAAATCGACGGATCGGCCTTTGCCGGCCTGCGCGGCGAGACCGGCGACGGTCTCGAATGGAATTTAAGCCTCGGCTATGGGCTGAGTGAGATCGATTATCGCCTCGAAGAAAGCATCAATGCCTCGCTCGGTCCGGACAGTCCGACCGCGTTCAAGCCGGGGCGACTGCGAGAGACGGAGCTGGTTTTCAATGCCGATGTCAGACGTGCCGTCGCCGAGCATCGTGCTGCCGGCCCTGGTAACCTGGCCGCCGGCATCGAGCTGAGGCGGGAGCGCTATGCCGTGGAAGCCGGCGATCTTGCCTCCTATGCGGTGGGCCCGGGCGCGCTGGACGGTTTGCCGCCCGGCTCGAACGGGTTTCCCGGCTATTCGCCGGAACAGGCCGGCACTTTCGAGCAGGACAGTTCTGCCGCATGGGTCGACCTTGAGTGGCCGGTAACGCGCGCATGGACGCTTGGCAGCGCGCTTCGCTATGAGAGCTACTCCCTTTTCGGCGACACGCTGACAGGCAAGCTGTCGGGGCGCTATGAGCTCACCCCGGAATGGGTGCTTCGCGGAACTGTCTCGACCGGCTTTCGCGCGCCCACCCCCGGACAGGTCTATACCCAGCGCACCAGCCAGGCGCTGGACACCGAGACCCTCGACATCACGACACGCGGCCGCTTTTCGCCGATTGGGCCGATCGCTGAAATCATATCGAGACGCGAGGATGTAACGATCCAACCGCTCGAGGCGGAACGCTCGGAGAATTATTCGCTCGGTTTTGGTTATCGCGGACCAGGTGGGCTGAGCGTGACAGTGGATGCTTTCCAGATCGATGTGCATGACCGCTTCGACCTGGTCGGCGGCTTTACGCTCACCAACGCCGAACGCGCAGAGCTGGCCGCGCTCGCCCCCAATATGAACCCGAACATCTCATCGGTCGGCTTTTTCCAGAATGTCTATGACTCCCGCACGCTCGGGCTCGAGATGGTCACGACCTATGAGCATCAGCTTGGCCCCGGGGACCTGACCCTGACCGGCGCCTACACGACCATCGATACCGATGTGACACGGGCCGACATGTCCCCCAGCGAGGCCGAACGCACCTTCTTCGAGAATCCCGTGCCCGAGCATCGCGGCGCCGTCTCGGCCATCTATGCGCTCGACCGTTTCGAATGGTTTGCACGGCTGCGCCATTACGGGGCCTGGTCGGATGTGAATGGCGACATCGCGTCGGACTACCAGAATTTCGGCAGCCGCACCTTCTTCGACCTCGGTCTGACCTGGCACCTGAACGAGGCACTGGCCCTGAAGGTCGGGGCCGAGAACCTGTTCGATGTCTATCCGGATGAAGCCCGCCGCCAGGCCAATCGCGGGCTGATCTATTCACGGAACGCTCCGTACGATACTGATGGCGGCCTTCTATATACACGGCTGACCTCGCAGTTCTGAGGCGCCCTGCCAGGCCCGCCGCATGTGAATGTTTCGTGAAATATGACGTGTGCGCAGCAAGACGCGAGACACGCCCCGTCTTCCCCAGTGCAGGGCGAGGAGAGCCGATGCCCTGCACCGGTCAACCGATTGAGGGGAACTCAGAATGTACCGCCAAACCTTTCGGGCAGCCCTGCTGCTCGCTACCGCCTCCTGCCTGACACTGGGCCATGCCGCCTACGCTCAGGAAGCCGAAAAGACCAATGAAGACGCTGGCGATGAATCGCTGGTGGCCGACACCGTCATCGTAACCGGTACGCGCCAAGCCGCCCGCACCGTGTTTAGCTCGCTTGCGCCGATCGATGTCGTCTCCAGTGAATCCATCGACAGCACGGCATCCGAAGACCTGCTCGATACGGTCGCGCAGCTGGTGCCAAGCTTCAAGGTTCAGCGCCTGCCGATGGCCGATGGCAACGTCTTCGTGCGTCCGGCCACGCTGCGCGGGCTGGGCCGGAACCACACGCTTGTTCTGGTCAACGGCAAGCGCCGCCACCGCTCCGCCCTGCTGGGCGCCGGCACCGACCTCGCCATGATCCCGTCCTTTGCCATCAAGCGAATAGAAGTGCTGCGCGATGGCGCCTCGGCGCAATACGGTTCGGACGCCATTGCCGGTGTGATCAACATCATCCTCGACGATGAACCGGGCTACTCCGCCTTTGGCCAGTTCTCACAGTATTATGAGGGCGACGGCACCAACTATCAGGCGGGCGCACAGGCCGGCTGGGGCCTCGGCGAAGCTGGCCACCTGGTCACGACGCTCGAATATTACGATGCCGAGCGCACCTCCCGCTCGCGCCAGCGCCCTGACGCCATCGAGTTGCAGGAAAACAATCCCGACCTCGACGTGCCGAACCCGGTCCAACACTGGGGTCAGCCAGACCGCAATGCGACCCGGTTTGCTCTGGATGCCGCCTATGAGTTCAGCCCGCTTGTGACCGGCTATGCCTTTGGCACCTACAATCAGGGCCAGGGCGTGTCGGATTTCAACTGGCGCAACCCGACTTCTGGCGTCTTCAACACCTCCGACGCGTTCCCGGGCTGGGACCTTGCCGACATCTACCCGACCGGCTTCAGCCCGCGCTTCGGCCAGGAGGACGAGGATCTGGCGTTGGCAGCTGGCTTGAAGGGCGCGCTGGCCGATGGGGACTTCAGCTGGGATTTCAGCGTCTCTCACGGGCGCAACACGATCGAGTACTTCATGTACAATTCGATCAACGCCTCGCTGGGCCCGGACAGCCCGACAAACTTCAATATGGGCACGCTCGAGCAGCGCGAGACCAATATCAACGCCGACTTTGTCTATCTGGCCGATCTTGGCCTTTCCTCTCCGGTCAGCGTCGCCTTCGGGGGCGAACGCCGCGAAGAGATCTATGAGATCGGAGCAGGCGACGAAGCCTCCTGGGCGATTGGGCCGGGCGCAGCCGACGGCCTGCCAACCGGCTCCAACGGCTTCCGTGGGTTCGAGCCGCGTCAGGCCGGCGAATTCGATCAGGAAAGCTATGCCGCCTATGTCGATGTCGAAGCCCCTCTGACCGCGGCCTGGACAGTCGGCGGCGCGCTGCGCTTCGAGGACTATAGCGAGTTCGGTGACACCACCACCGGCAAGCTCTCGACACGCTATGAGATTACGCCGGAGCTGGCTGTGCGGGCCACGGCCTCCACGGGGTTCCGGGCCCCCACCCCGGGCGAGCTGTTCTCCGAGTCCACATCGCAGGGCCTCGACACGACGACGCTCGAAGTCTTCACCAATGGCCGCTTCTCACCGGAAGGCCCGGTGGCTGAGATCATCGCCCAGCGCGAAGGCGTTACGTTGACCTCGCTCGAGCCGGAAGAATCCGAGAGCTACACGCTGGGGCTGGCTTACCAGAATAATGCCGGCTTCTCGGGCAGCGTCGACCTCTACAAGGTCGAGATCTCGGACGCGATCGGCGGCTCGGGCGGGTTCACCCTGACCCCGGAAGAGCGTCAGGCGCTTCAGGACGCCGGTGTGCCGGGTGGCGGCACGTTCAACAGCGTCTCCTTCTTCCAGAACCAGGACGGCAATGAAGTCCAGGGCGTCGATGTGGTCGGCAGCTACCGCATGGGGCTCAACTCCGGCGATCTGACCCTGACCGGCGCCTATAACTACAATGAGCGCAAATCCACCTCCGACTCCGCCGAGGAGGACCGCCGGTATGAACGACAGCTGCCGCAGCATACCGCGAACCTGACGGCGACCTATGCCACAGGGGCGTTCGAAGTCTTCGGGCGCGTCCGCTATTATGGCGAATGGACGGACTTTTCCGACAATGCCGATGGCCAGATCTATCAGGATTTCGGTGCGAAAGCCTTCTTCGATATCGGCCTGACCTACAATGTCACGGACAATTATTCCGTTCGGGTCGGCGCAGAAAACGTCTTCGACGAATACCCCGAAGAGGCGACCTATCAGGCCAATCGAGGCCTGATCTATTCGCGCAATGCGCCTTACGACACCGATGGCGGGAATTATTACATCCGCCTCGATGCCAAATTCTAGTTGGTGGCCATGGCCGGACCGGTTGCGCCCCCTCTGCCGGGCCGGTCATTGCTACACCGGGGGACGTTTTCGGACGTCCCCCGCCTGCTTTTCACAAAACTGTCGAGTCTGACGGATTAATAGGACCCGACACGCCGATCTTCCCAGGAGTGATGCCATGACACAGCTTTCCCGCCGCAGCCTTCTCGCCGCTTCCCTTGCGAGCCCGTTTGCCGGAGGTGTGTCGGGTCTCGCCACGGCCCAGTCCGCCAGTGTCCCTCCTGCCCCGGCGGGTCCTGATGACGAAGCCTACTGGGCCAGGGTCGCGGCGAATTATGATGTGACGGGCGACATTACCAATGTGGAGAACGGCAATTGGGGCCTGATGGCGCACCCGGTGCTGGATGCCTACAAGGCGCACACCGAGCGCGTGAACCGGGACAACTCCTATTTTGCACGCCGGGCCTATGGGCCGATCTTCATGGACATCCTGGAAGAGACCGCCACGCGGCTTGGGGCAAGTACCGACGAAATCGCCTTCACACGCGGGGCGACAGAAGCGCTTCAGAACCTCATTGCCGGTTATAACAGGCTTGAGCCTGGCGATGCGGTGATGATGGCCGATCTCGATTATGGGTCGGTCATGAACACAATGCGCTGGAAGGCCAGCCAGGCTGGCGCCGAAACCATCGAGATCGCCATACCGGAACCGGCAACCCATGACGCCGTGCTCGAAACCTATCGCGCCGCGCTGACCAGCCACCCGAACACGCGCCTCCTGCTGCTCACCCATATCAGCCATCGCACGGGCCTCGTCATGCCGGTGCGCGAGATTTCGGAGATGGCGCATGAACAGGGTGTCGATGTCGTCGTCGATGCGGCTCATTCCTGGGGGCAGATGGACTTCACCGCACCGGACCTCGGCGCGGACTTCATCGGCTTCAACCTGCACAAATGGATTGGCGCCCCGATCGGCGTAGGCGCGATGTATATCCGCAAGGGGCGTCTTGGCGACATCGATCCGAACATGTCCGCAGGCCCTGGCGAAGTCGACTCCATTCACGGCCGGGTCCACACCGGCACCAGCAATTTCGCCGCCTATATGAGCGTGCCCGATGCTTTCGCCTTTCAGGACACGATGGGCTGGCCGGAAAAGGCGGCCCGCCTCAGTCATCTCCGCGACCTCTGGGTGTCGCAATGCCAGGGCGTGGAGGGGGTCGAGGTCCTGACACCTGACGATCCGCGCATGCATGCCGGGATCACCTCCTTCCGCTTTTCCGGGATGGCAAGCGAAGACGAGAACAAGGCCATTGCCGCCTACCTGCTGGAGCATCACCAGGTCTTCACCGTCCACCGGACCGGCGTGACCGCAGGGGCCTGCATACGGGTCACCCCCGGCTACTACAATTCCGCCCGCGACATGCAGCGCGCCGCCGCGGCCATCCTTGATGCCAGGCAGCATTTCCTTGGCTGACCGTGTGAGGACAACGCCTCTCTTGATGCCGCGGCACGCCCCCATCGAGACCCTGTACCGTGCCCAGTTCACGAGGCTGGTGGGGTTTGCGCGCACGAAAGGCGCCGGCCCGGAAGAGGCGGAAGAAATCGTCCAGGACGCCTTTGCCCGCCTGGCGCGCTATGGGGCACGCGAAAAAATCCGCAATGACATCGCATTTCTGCGCACCATTATCGTCAACCTAATACGGGACCGGTATCGCTCCCGGGCGGCCAGTCCGCCGCATGTTGATTATGACGAGATGGATCACGACCCGGCCAGCCCCTCTCCAGGCCCCGAATCCGCCTATGGAGTAAAGCAGGCCCTGCAACTTACGCTGGCAGACCTTGATGCGCTTCCGGCCCTGACAAAAGAGGTATTTGTCCGCTACCGACTGAAAGGGGAAACCTATGAGCAGATCGCGCGCGCGTGCGAAGTAACGATTGCCGTTGTCCGCCGCCACCTGCGCGACGCCATGATCTTCCTCGTCAAACAGCGTGGCCAGCGTGAAGATGGATAAGACAGCCCCCAGATTTGACGAGGCCATCCTCGAAGACGCCGCCGAGTGGCTGCTGCGCATCGAGGAGGCTCCCGAGAGGCTGACCAGCGAGGCCTTCGAACGCTGGTTGCATGCCGACCCGCGCCACGTCAGCGCGTTCAACAGCATGGCCAATGAATGGGATGCGGCCGGTGAACTCGTCATCGAGACAGAGACTGCGGCGCCGCGCGCGACCGTGCGTCGTTCGCCCCGTAAGCCTCACGAGCGTTCTGGCCGGCCACGCATGCCATGGATCGCCGGCGGGCTTGGCGCCCTTGCGGCAGCCGCAGTCGCGCTTGTCCTCGTCCTGCAGCCATTCCCGGCCGGGGGTGGCGGCGGCGAGCACTATGCCACACCGACCGGCGAAATTGCAGAACACACGCTGGCCGACGGCTCCAGGCTTGTCCTCGATGCGAAGTCTGCAGCGACGGTAGTCCTCAGTGAGACGAACCGTCATGTGACGCTCGAGAGCGGCCGCCTCTTTGTCGATGTCGAGCCGGATGCCGCACGCCCCTTCCGAGTGGGCAGCGACGCGGTGTCCTTCACGGCGCTCGGCACCGCCTATGCCGTCGAGCGCAGCCCTGACAGCTGGCGGCTGGAAGTCTATGAAGGCACGGTCCGGTTGGCGACGCCATCGGTTACCGAGGTCTATACGGCCGGGACGGGCGCGACGCTCACCCCGGCGGGGCTCACCGCATTCGACCTGCCCGAAACGCTCGACGCCGGCCAGCCGAACTGGACGAGTGCCCGCGTGGTCTTCGACGAGACAACGCTTGCCGACGCCGTCCAGGCCTTCGAACGCTATACGGACAGGCATGTGGAGATTGTCGGGGAGGAGCTTCGCACCTATCAGGTCAGCGGCGTTTTCCGCCTGACCGATATCGACGCTTTCCTGCAGAGCGTGGAGGTTCTGACTGGGGCAAGCCTCACCGGAACAGAAACCCGCAAACGGCTGGAGCCCGCCTCCGACTAGGTCCTGTACTCATAAAGAGGATTCCCAGATTGTTCGGGTCATGATTCACTTTCCTTGAAGGAGGTACATCATGGCCCGATTTGATTTGAGTGACGCGGAGTGGTCGATCATCGCGCCGCTCTTGCCGAACAAGCCGCGCGGGGTGGCGCGAACGGATGACCGGCGGGTGCTGAACGGGATCTTCTACATCCTGCGCACCGGTTCGCCCTGGCGCGACCTGCCGGAGCGATATGGCCCTTACACGACGGTCTACAACCGCTTCAACAGATGGGCGAAAGCGGGCGTCTGGATCAATATTTTCAATGCTCTGGCCGAGCAGAGCCCTGAATCCATGGCCTTCATCGACAGTTCGATCATCCGCGCCCACCAGCACGCCGCAGGCGGAAAAAAGGGGGCCCGGATCACGCCATCGGTCTCTCTCGCGGGGGACTGAGCACCAAGGTCCACGCCATCGTCGATGAAGCCGGTTTGCCCATCCGCCTCGCGCTGTCGCCCGGACAGGCCGGCGACAAGGCCATGGGCGCCGAGCTGATCGACAGCCTGAAACGGGCCCGGCACGTCGTCGCCGACAGAGGCTATGATGCCCGCGCTCTGGTCGAGCAGATCGAAGCGGTCGGGGCCAAGGCTCACATTCCGACCCAGCGTGACCGGAAAGTCCAGCGCTCCGTCGCAAGGAGCATCTACCGCCAACGCAATCTGGTCGAGCGATACTTCAACAAACTCAAGCACTTCAGGCGATGCGCAACCCGGTTCGACAAACTCGCAAGAAACTTCCTAGCCGCCGTCGCCCTCGCCTCAACACGCCTCTGGACAAGATCTTATGAGTCCACGACCTAGGCGGGCTCGCCCAGAAAAACAGGCAGAACCATGTGGGCGACATGCCCCATGGCTCTGCCTTGCCTTGGTCAGTCTTCGCTGTCGCCGGCTTCGTAGACGACCTCGCCGTTTTTCAGCACGGTCTCCACACTTTCGAGGGCCGACATACCTTTCAGCGGATCTTCCGACAGGATCAGGATGTCTGCGAGATAGCCCGGCTTCACCCGGCCCAGCTGGTCGCCAACTCCGATGGCATCGGCGGCAGCGCTGGTGGCTGTCTTCAGGACATCCGGGGTTGCAACGCCAGCGCCTTGGTAGATCTCCAGCTCCTTGTGCAGGGATTCCCCATACGGAATGAAAGGCGAGTCCGTGCCCGCAACGATCTTGCCGTCATTGTCCATGATCGCCTTGAGCGTTGCGCCCATTGGCCCGGTCTGCTGAGCTCCGTAGCGTGTCATGAGCGCGAGGGTGGGGGTCACCACAAGCCCGGACTCCGAGATCAGTGAGACCACATCCTGATAGCTGTAGCCGAGCGCGGAAATCTTGAGGGAATAACCGCGCCGGCTGGTCGCCCCGAAATGCTCCATCTGGTCGAGGCCATTGGCGACGGAGGGATAGAGCTCGTGAGTGGTAACCGGAATGCCACTCTCATGCGCCATCTCGATCACCGCCTTCTGGACGCTGTAATCCTGGCGGACATAGCTTTTGTAGAAGTCGAGCTTCAGCTCATCCGACAGGCGCATGGAGTCCTTCGCCCGTTCCACAGTACCGACCGTTTCGGAGACACCGTAGGAGATACGGGCGCCTTCATTCAGCGGCCCTGCCGTAAAGACGCGTGGTGCCGGGCGCACGCCTGCAGCGGCCGCCTCCCGACGTTCCACGGCGTGGTAGGGGTCATCACCAGTCTCGCGGACGGTGGTGATGCCATTGGCGAACCAGGTCTCACCGAGGTCCCAGCCCTGGCTGATGGACTGGTGGGTATGGCTTTCGATCAGGCCGGGCAGGACATAAGCGTCGGACGCATCGATCAGCTCGCCCTCCGGCTCGGAATCGCCTGCGGGCCGGATCTCGCGGATAAGGCCGTCTTCCACGACAATGTCGATGCCTTCCTGATAGGTGTCGCTGTCGCCATCGAAGAGATATCCGGCGCGGATGGTGTAGAGACTGTCCGGCATGTCGGCCGACCAGGTCGGTTTGATGTCCAGCGTGGCGATCTCCCCGCTGGCCTTGTCATAGCTGAGGATGTCGGCGCCATCGATATAGATCAGCTTGCTGCCATCGGCTGACCAGGACGGGTTTTCCCCGGCCTCTGCGATCTTCTCGGACGCTCCAAATGTGCCGTCGGCGTCCATGGGGGCGAGGTAAAGCGCGCCATCGAGGCGGTAGACCATGTCACCCGCCGAGGACCAGGCTGGCCGGCTCCATTGGCGCCGGCCAAGCGATGTTTCATCCCCGACCGGCGTGGCCCAGGACGGCTCGCCCTCGCCATCCGAGGGCATCAGGAACAGGGCGTTGTAGCCTTCACGGAAACGGCTGGTGACCGGATGCCGGCTGACAACGGTCACGACCGAACCATCAGGCGACCATCCGGGCGCACTCGGCCCGAAGATCGGCTCGGAGAGCTGGATGTCCTCGCCGGTCTCGACATCAACCGCATTCACCGTGCTGCCAAGGAAAACGGTCGTCAGCGCGTCGGCGAGATAGGCAATCCGCGTCCCGTCCGGCGACCAGATGGGCGAATTCGCCGGCTTGGGATTGTCGGTGAGCTGGGACATTTCACCGGTCTCGACGGTGTAGAGCCAGACATTCGTCACGCCGCCGCGATCCGTCGAGAAAGCAATCGTCTCGCCATCGGGCGACCAGGAAGGCGAAAGGTCGATAAAGGCGTCCTCAGTGACATTGACGGGGGCTTCGCCAGGCGCCGTCAGATCGGCAATCCAGAGATCCCCCAGCGCGGCGAAAGCGGCTTTGGAGCCATCGGGTGAGAGGACGGGATCGATGATGCCGAGAGCCTCTTGCGGATCTGTCGACGCCAGATCGTAAGTGCGCCGCTCATACGGCGTCCGGTCCAGCCTCACCGTGGCTTCGAACGGGATCGTCGCGCCAGCCTCTCCCGAGGTCGAGACTGTCTTGATGTCGCCATCGGCGGTGTAGAGGATCGTGTCATCGCTCATCAGGCTGGGGCGGAAGGGAAAGATATCGCCGCCCTCGACCAGCTTTGTCGGCTCGCTGCCGTCCACCGGGACCGCCGTCAGGAGACCGGCATCATCGAGGAGGCCAGCGACATAGAGGGTCTGGGAATCGCCCGACCAGGCCGGGGCGCCAAGCGTCGCGGCGGTATGGAGAAAATTGAATTCGGATGCGCCATCGAGCTTGCTGGTGACGAGCGTGTCCATCTCGCCATCGATGACAAAGGCCATGGTCGTCCCGTCCGGCGAGAGAGTCGGATAAACGGCATTGCCCGCACCACGGAAATAAGGCGCAACTGGGGTCTCGTAGCCGGTCTCGTCAGCAACGGTGAGCTGTTTGGCTTCGCCGGAGGCCAGGTCGAGCGACCAGACCTGATAGCCGCCCTTCTGGTCTGTCGAGAACAGGATCGACTCGCCGTCGGGCGAAAAGCTCGGATAACGCGCATCGGCCTCACCGGTCTCGATCTCTGTCAGATCCGAGCCATCGGCCTTGGCCGTCCAGATCGAGAACGCATTCTCGGCGAAGGCATAGAAGGTGAGCGTCGTCCCGTCCGGCGACCAGGCCGGTTCATGGGAGTCCATCACTGGAGGTGTGATGGCGGTCGCTTTGCCGCCGGAGGCCGGCAGCGTCCATATCACGCCCTGCAGCGCAATCGCCAACGTCTCACCATCGGGAGAGAGAGCTGCCGACATGTTGGTGCCCTGGGTCATCGTGACATCGATGAGGACACGGTCACCATCGGCCGTTTCGGCGGCCGGCGTCTCGGGGGTTTCTGAGGTGGCGGGCTGTTTGGCGCAGCCTGCCGACAAGAGGCAGGCGGTGATGGCGAGCGCGGAGGCCGCCTGAAGGAACGCTGGGAGTTTCATGGGACGAGCTCCAGAAAGACAAATCACGTGAGCGGCATGCCCACGCAGACAACAGAAATGGGCCCGCCAGCCGAGGAGAGACTGGCGGACCCTGTTTTGCGAACGACTAGAAGGACTTCTTGATGTTCATGTACCAGTAGCGCGGGATCGGCTGGTACAGCGAAGACAGGTAGCCATAGCCACTGGCAAATGGCGGATCTTCGTCGAAGGCATTCCGGACACCGACACGGACCGTGGTGTCATTGGTCCAGGAATCATTCTCGAAGCTGTACTGGCCGTAGAAGTTCCAGGTGGTCTGGTCGTCGATCAGCCACGGATCCCCGGTGGTGGTCACCGCACCATCATCGTAGACCTCGCCGGTATACTGGGTGAAGGCGCCGAACTTCCACTGGTTGAGGGCGTAGGAGAAGGAAGCGGAATACTT
This sequence comes from Henriciella aquimarina, assembly GCF_002088975.1. Taxonomy (GTDB): domain Bacteria; phylum Pseudomonadota; class Alphaproteobacteria; order Caulobacterales; family Hyphomonadaceae; genus Henriciella; species Henriciella aquimarina. Next base: position 56,640 of record NZ_NCST01000112.1, on the reverse strand, counting down.
CCACTCCGGACGCCCGCCATCCTCGATCAGGCTGCCGCCGCCGCTCACGCTGACAACAGGGCTGATCTCGCCAGCCGCCTGCGCATCCAGAACGGCCTGAGCTTCCGCCGTCGGACTCTGATAGTACTTTTCGAGATTGGTGGCGTTGAAGTTCATGGAGAACTCGCCCGGCCCGACCGGCACGTTCCATACGACGCCATAGTCGATCCCTTCGACCTCAAGCGGCGAGAGATTCGTGAAGACGGCGTTGACGTTCACGACATCGCCCACCGGATCGAGTCCTGTTCCGGCGAAGTCAGCGATCTGCTGGGCAGTCGGATCGGCCCGGACGATGTTCGGGTTCGATTGGCCCTGCAGGCGCAGGACATAGTCGTAGGCCAGCGCATCGGCATCGTTCAGAAGACCGATCACATTCTCCTGCTCAATGTGCCAGGCATCGACCGTGAAGGTCAGGTCGCCAAAGCTGTCCGGCAGGAATTGCGGTTCGAAGACCACACCATAGGAATAGCTGGTCGACTCTTCCGGCTCGAGGTCCGGGTTACCCCCGCGAAGGCTCGCTACGGTCACGCCGAGGGTCGCACACTGGGTGTAGTCCGGAATCCGGTCCTGACGCACGGCGGCTTCACACTGGATATAATCCGGATAGCCGTTCACGCGTTCGAGCAGCGTGGTGTTCACCACTTCCAGGTTCGGCGCCTTGAAACCTTCCGACCAGGAACCACGGAAGCGCAGGCCATCGACCACGTCCCAGGACCCCGCCACCTTCGGCTTGGCGACCGATCCGACGTCGGAATAGTCTTCGAAGCGTCCGGCGACCTGCACATCGACAGCCTGAACCAGCGGAATGCCCATGTCCGGCGAAACCAGCGGGATGGCGAGTTCCGCATAGGCCGACGTGACATTCCGGTCACCCTTCACGTCGGGCGACGGACTGTGGCCAACAAGGCTCGACCCGGAGACGAAATTCCCGTCCGGATCATAGAGCGGCAGCGAGCCATCCTGGTGGGGATCACGGTTGTCCTTGTAGGTATGACGGCGGAATTCGACACCGCCGGCAATACCGATATCACCCGCCCAGATGGTGAAGAGATCCGGTTTCGAGATCTTGAAGTCAGCGAGGTAGAGCGCCGTCTTGTTCTCGCGAACCTGGGTGATCATGAAGCTGTCGATCGTTTCTTGCGAATTGCAGGTCGGAACGCCCGCGTCCGGATTAGCCGGGTCACCACCACAGAACGGGTTGTAGGCCGACTCGTCAGTCCGGTTGATAGCGGCCTGAAGCAGATTCGAATCGTACCCGTCGGCAGAGTCCTTCACGGTGGCTTCATTGTAGAGCACCGCTGAATCCCAGTTCCAGCCCCACTTTTCCCCTTTGGCGCCGGCAAGCAGACGGTACTGCTCGTTTTCGACCGTCACGTTCCGCGTGCCAGCATCGGCATAGTTATAGGCGTTGATTGTGAGGGCAAGGCCATCCTCAGGCACATTCGCGCTCAGCCCGTCGATGCGGTTGGTCACACCGACGGCCCCAAGAGGGTTCCAATAAGCGGTTTCCGAAACCGTAATCGGGCCGGATCCAAGCGAGGCGCCGGAGCCGATGACGGCTTCCGTCTCGGCATTATAGGCTCCGACTTCGCCGTAAAGGGTCAGCTCATCGCTGACGTCATAATTGACGAAGCTGAAGAAGTTGAGGCGGTCGACTGCAGGGAGCGTGGTGAGCGTATCGAACATCTGTTCGGGGTTACCCCACATGTCCCGGTAAGCTGCCCCGTAAATGGAGCCGCCGCCATAGCAGACGCCGCTGCCGGTATCATAAAGACAGCCATCGCCGAGATTGGGCGGCTGGACATGGAAGGTGCCGGCGCTGTTTGTGAAGGGCGTGCCATCGGCGGCGATTTCGCCAACAGGTGTGTTCGGCGTGAACTGGCCCCAGGGCGCATAATAGCCACTGCGGCCGTCAAAGGCGACGAGCCCTTCCCAAGGCGTTCCGACCACGAAGGGGCGCTTGTCAGCGTCGGCCGTATAATCCTGATCGGAATCGAGCAGTGCGTCGCGCGTTGTGCCGCCCAGGAAGACGGAAATGTTGCCCTTGCCGTTGTCGAAATCGGTACCGTACAGGAGCGAGCCTGAGAGCTCGTCCATATTGGTGCCCTCGGCAACACCGTATTGGAGGTCGAGATTGAGGCCGACAAAGTCTTCCTGAAGGACATTGTTCACCACGCCGGCGACAGCATCGGAGCCATAGAGGGCAGCCGCGCCATCTTTCAGAACTTCCACACGGGCGAGCCCCTGAACCGGAACGGCATTCACATTGTAGCCAAAGACCGGCGTCTGGTTGTCGGTCTGGGAGGTCGGGTGGACGACCGAACGGCGACCATTGATCAGGACCAGCGTATTGCCTTGCGCCAGCCCGCGCAGGCTGACAGTGGAAACGTCACCGCGTGCGGCGTTGGAGTTGCCGCCCCCGAGATAGGTCCCGTTGAATGTAATGTCCCCCGCTGAGGGAACAGTGCGGAAAAGATCCTCAGCAGAAACCGCGGCGGTCGCCTCGATCTCGTCTGTTCCGACAACCGACACTGGCAGCGCGCCGGTAATCTTGGCCCCCTGGATCTGGGAACCGACGACGAGGACGGTTTCCTGTTTGGATACGGCATCTTCCGGCGCTTCGCCTTCATCAGCTTCCTGAGCAAATGCGCCGGAAGCTAGGAAGGCGGAAAGACACACGGCTCCGCAAGTAGATTTGAGCACAGAACGCAATCTGTGCTGCCCCATATAGTTCGACATTGAGCAAACACCCCTAATTGATTGAATTAGGCCAAGCTCAATTGCCTTTATTATTTACATGAAGACCTCTTTTGCCGCCGTTGGCAAAAGCAAATTTGGATTTATTGCTCTTGCGACGTTGCAAGAGGTGCTTGTTTTGGGGGTCTATGTATAGGCTATACATACGCTTGACCGTGTAATGATGGAGACAGCTTTTGCCCGGCAGGTAAAGGCGGGAAAAGGCGGGCCATTCGAGAAATATCCCGATGACCAGAATTGGTTCAGGCTGTGAACCTTTTGCACAAATGTGTTACATGCTTCATCCATGGGTAAATACTTTCCACCATAGGGGATAAGGCTTCCCGGTTCTCGCGAATATTTGCCCCATCTCTGGGCGTGGCTGCTTTAATCGATGACAAGCATTCGGTCGTGTCCCGGCCCGGTCCGGTTTGCGCTTGCTCGGCACGACTCAAAAAGGGGAGGCTCTTTGTCCGGACAACGCCGTCCATTCCCTCCCATTCAAAATTACATATCCATGATGAAGCGCAGACAATTTCTTCTCGCCGCGCCAGCCACAGGCGCATTCACGTTCAGCTCATATGCAACACCGCGCGCCGCGTCAGACGCGACGCCAGCCCAGGCTGGGAGCCCTCCTTCAGAGCCGCCGCTTAGCAGCACGATCTATTCGGGCGACCGGCTGGCAGGCTCGCCCTTTGCCTCGCGATCCGTTGTCTGGGGCATGAGCGGGGCTGCAGCGACCTCTCACCCGAGGGCCAGCCTCGTCGCCATAGACATTCTTCGGGCCGGCGGGTCCGCAATCGATGCCGCCATTGCCGCGAATGCCACGCTTGGTGTGGTCGAACCGACGGCCAACGGGATCGGCGGCGATGCCTTCTGCCTGCTCTGGGACCCGGCGCAGAAAAAAGTCGTCGGCCTCAACGGGTCGGGCCACTCGCCAGCCGCGCTTTCACTGGAAACGCTGCGCGCGCGGTCCAAGAATGACCGCGTCCCGTTTCTCGGCGCCGCGGCCGTCACCGTGCCGGGCGCCGTCGACGCGTGGTGGACGCTGCATCAACGCTACGGGAAGCTGCCCTGGAAGGATCTGATGACACCGGCCGCGGACATTGCCGAAGAGGGCATGCCGATCAGCCTGATGATCGCCGACCGGATGAAGCGCGACATGGCCTGGTTCCTCTCGCCCGACTCCGGGGTGGAAGAAACCGAGAATATCCAGAAGATCTACATGACGCGCGGGCGCACTCCGGTCGAAGGCGAGATCGTCCGAAACCCTGATCTCGCCCGCACGCTGCGCCTCATCGGCGAAGGTGGCCGAGATGCCTATTATGACGGGCCGATCGCGGACACGATCGAGGCCTATTTCAAACGCATCGGCGGCTGGATGACGCGCGCCGACCTTGCCGCGCAGCATGCCGAGTGGGTGGAGCCGAACCATGTCGACTATCGCGACGGGGTAAGCGTCTACGGCATGCCACCCAACAGCCAGGGACCAGCCACCCTGCAAATGCTCTCTATCCTGAAGAATTTCGACATGCGCGATGCCGGGCTGATGTCGGCCCGCTCGATCCACCTTCAGGCTGAGGCAAAACGCCTGGCCTTCGAGGATCGGGCCCGATACATCGCCGATCCGGATTTTGCGGACATTCCGATCGAGACGCTGCTTTCGGACGAATACGGACAGAAGCGCGCCGAACTGATCCGGCCGGACCGGCCGATGGAGCGCGCCTTCCCGGGCGATGCCCCACACAAGGGGGGCACAACCTATCTCACCGTCAGTGACGCCGATGGCATGATGGTCAGCCTGATCCAGTCGAATTATGCCGGCATGGGCTCCGGCCTGATGGCGGACGGGCTCGGCTTCGGCCTGCAGAATCGGGGCGCCGGCTTCAGCCTGCAGGAAGACTCCCCGAACATCTACGCGCCGAGAAAACGCCCCTTCCACACCATCATTCCGGGCTTCGCCTTGAAAGACGGCGCCCCTTGGCTCGCCTTCGGCGTGATGGGCGGCGGGATGCAGCCTCAGGGCCAGACGCAGATTATCCTGAACATGGTCGATTATGACCTCGACCTTCAGGCCGCCGGGGATTGCCCGCGCTGGCGCCATGACGGGTCTTCCCAGCCGACCGGCGTCTACACGCCGGGGCTTGGCACACTGAAGCTGGAAACCGGGGTCCCGGAAACGACCAAGGCCCTGCTCGCCAAGATGGGGTGGACGGTCGGCGGGACCGATGGCGGTTTTGGCGGCTACCAGGCGACGATGAACACAGGCGAAAGCTATGGCGCAGCCAGCGAGATGCGCAAGGATGGGCTGGCGCTCGGTTATTAGGGCACTTTGTCTCCACAAAAAGAAAGGGCCTGATCCAGTGGACCAGGCCCTTTTTTCTTTTGGCGGGATCGGCGCCTAGAAGCCGGCAGCCATCGCCATCCGGCGCGGATCGGCCCCGGCCATAACGGCACCATTCTCATAAAGGCGCGCGCCCTGAATGCTGCCAATGGCCAGCGGCCCAACCATGGAAACGTCATGGCCCATGGCCCGCAACGTATCGGCGACTGACGCCCCGAACCGGTTTTCAAGCTGCAGCGTGCAGGCCGCCCCGGCGAGATAGAAGTTCGGGTCTGCCTTCATGGAAAAGCGCGGCGCCTCGATGGCATCCTGAATGCCCATTTCATGATCCAGAAGGTTCACCAGAACCTGGAATTCCGACTGGCCGATCGTCTCTCCACCGGGCGTACCAAAGGCGGCATGCAGCCTGCCATTCTGCGTAACGAGAACCGGCGAGTTATTGAGGATCGGGATCTGGCCCGGCGCGACGAAGTTTGGATTCTCCGGGTACGGAGAGGTCGACCCAAGCCGCATGCCGTTATTGAGCAGAAAGCCCGTCCGGCCCGCCACGACCCCCGCGCCGAACCCGCCACCCAGTGTCGTCGTCATGACGACAGCCAGGCCTTCCCCATCGACAACGGTGAGGCTTGCGGTATCGGAAAAGCGGGCATCGTCATCCGGCGTCCGGGTGATCGGCTCTGGCGGGGCCGGCGCCGAGGGGTCGTAAGGCCGGAAGTCGGTCACCGGCGGGAATGGAGAGGACATGCGCGGCGCGATCAGGGCCGCCCGATCCTGCGCATATTCCTTCGACAGCATGCCTGTCAGCGGCGTCGTGTGAAACTTCGGGTCGGCGACATAGGCATAGATGTCGGCCTTGGCGAACTTGATCGCCTCGGCCTGCAGGTGAAGCAGGCGCGGGTCGCCATACTTCATGCCGGAAATGTCGAACTGCTCCAGAAGGTTGGCCTGCATGCAGACTTCCAGCCCGCCGCGCGATGTCGGTGGCGTACTGTGCACGCCATATCCGCGATAGGTCGTCGAGACGGTGGGCGCCCATTCGGCCTTGTAGGCGGCCATGTCTTCCTTGCGCAGCCAGCCGCCGACTTCCCTGAAGAAACGGTCGACTTCCTCGGCAATCGGGCCGGTATAGAAATAGTCCAGCGCGGCCTTGAGGGCGGTGTCCCGGTCGCCACCGGATGCCAGCACTTTCTGCTCGGCATCGACCAGCTGCTCGAACGTGTTGGCGAGGTCGGGGTTTTTCAGGATCGCCCGCGGCTCGGGCGGCTCGCCCCCCGGCAGGAAAATGGCCGCGGTGGTCGGATTCTGAGCGATCTTTTCGCGATAATAGTCGAGAACCCAGGCAATCGACGGATCCATTGGATGACCCTTGCGGGCATACTCAATCGCCGGGGCGAAAACCTCTTTCAGGGAAAGCCGCCCATAGCGTCGCATCAGGGCGATCCAGCCGCCAAAGGCGCCGGGCGTCGTCGCCGCCTTGACGCCCCAGTCATAGACTTCCGGATCACTTGCCGGGTCCAGCGCCATCGGCGCGGCCCCACCATATTTGAGTGCTATCGTGTCGCCGCTCTCGGGGTCATAGACTGTGCCGAAGCCGTTGCCGGCTATGCTTGAGGCCCAGGGCTCGACCAGGTTCAGAACCGCCATCGTCGCCACAGACGCATCGGCCGCGCTGCCGCCTTGGGTGAGAATACGCAGACCGGCGCTTGAGGCCAGCGGATGGCCGGCCGAGACCACCCCGTTCGGCCCCGGCACCTCGACCCGGTAGGATTTGACCTCCATCGCCCCGGCTTCGGGCGCATCCGGGGCCAGGACCTCATCGGTCCCCGTATTCGCGGCACCAGCGCCCCCGGCACAGGCGGACAGGCCGACCCCGGCACTGCCGGCGAGCGCCAGCTTGAGCATCGTCCTGCGATCCGGCTCGGCTACCCCAGTGGTGGGAGCGCTTTTTTCAGCCTCTTTCACCTTGGTTTTCATGTGTCCGCCTCGCTTTTGTAGAGAGTGACATTGTCGAGATCGAACCATGCGCGCTCGCCACCCGGACGGATGATCAGCACGCGGGCATCGAAGACCTGCTCACCATTCCATGCAACGTCCTCAGCGGGCGGCGTGAGATCGGCAAAGGCCAGCGTCTTGGTCGACCAGTCTTCCTCTGCCGTCGTGGTCCAGTCCCAGCGCCCATCGGGGGTCGTCATCGCAATGGTGTATTCCCCGCCATCCCCGCGCAGGTCGAGCTTGAGGCCGTCATATGCGCTGACATCCATCGGCTGCACGCGCCCGACATTCATCGGCAGGATGACGCCAACGCGGGCTTCTTCGCGGCGCCCCAGCTTGGCGTTGAGACGCAGGACACCGCCATGGCCCTCATCCTCAACCACTTCATAGACCTGCCAGCTGCGCTCCATACCACCGTCCGGATCGCCCGTGACGAGCCCGCCCGTGCTCGTGCGCCCCTCTTCGGTTTCGAAGGCGTTGATGAGCGGCGTGTCCGGCACGGACGCTGCCATGTATTCGGCCTCGACCGGTTCCGGGGCACCAGGGCCGAACAGGCGGTCGCCGTCCACCCAGGTGATTTCGAGATTGCGAATATCGGAAATGTTGTCCCAGGGCTTGCCGTCGATCAGGATCAGATCAGCCGCCTTGCCGACTTCGATCGCCCCGCGCTCATCGATCTGACCGACGGCCTTGGCGCTGTTCGACGTTCCGGCCATCAAGGCTTCGGTCGGCGTCATGCCGGCGCGGACCATCTGTTCCATCTCGCGCAGGGTGGACTCGCCGTGCGGCGTCAGGCGCATGCCGGCGTCTGTGCCCAGCGCGACGTTCACGCCGGCATCGCTAAGCGCCTTGATGTTGCGCAGGCCAATCTTGTAGCGCTCCATCCGCGTTTCCCACATCTTGGAGTCCATCTCGAAGTCGGCAATGCCCGGTTTGTCGGCCTGGTAGACTGCCAGGGTCGCGGCATAGGAGGTCCCGGCCTCAAGCAGCTCGCCGATAGTTTCCTGATCGACATCCTCGTCCAGCATGGAGTGTGCGAGCACATCCACGCCGGCCCGGGCAGCAAGGCCTGCCCGGTCAACCGTAACCGTGTGGGTGAGGACGGGCAGCCCCTTGGCATGGGCCTCCTCGACAAGCGCCGTCAGCGTCGGCTCGTCCATGCTGGTATTGTCGATACCGGAACCATAGCGCCAGCCATCGGTGAACACTTTGATGACGTCCGGCTCATAGGGGACGAGCTCGTCGACGGCCTCTTTCGCGGCATAGGGCGTGTTCACCCATTTGGTGGTGGTCTGGTCACTCCAGTCAGCACCGTGGCCGTTGGTGGTGCTCATGCGCGCGGCAAAGTTAACATGCGGGCTCGGAAAGGACTCGATCCACTCGCGCTGCGGGCCGAAGGCTTCAGGTGCCTGGGCAAAATCAAAGACGGAGGTGACGCCGGCAGCCAGATAGGCCTGGGAGATCTGCGGCGGCGTCGCGGGCTCGCCATAGAAAGTATAGTGGACGTGCAGGTCATAAAAGCCGGGCAGCAGGGCCTTGCCATCAGCATCGAGCGTCTCAATGCCGTCCGGAACCGCGCCCGTCTTGTCGATCGAGGCGATCTTGCCGTCCTCGATCACAACAGTGGCGGAATACGGGGCCACCCCCGTACCGTCGAAAACGGTGGCATTGGTGATGGCAAGCTCTTCAGCATGCACCGGCGCAGATAGAAAGAATGCTCCAGTCAGGAACATACCGAAGGAAATTGGCTTCACATCAAGTCTCCAAGTGGGCGATTGGACCTGACTGTATTGGTGAAGGCTGACGGGCAGTGTTGTGAATGCTGCAGTGAATAGATTCTGCAAGTTTCCATAAAAAATGCGAAAGACTTGGGCAGTTTCGCTTTCCTGAAAGGCGCGAAAGATCGTCCGCACACGGGTGAAGGGACGCCCAGGGCCCGGCTCAGGATGAGCACACCCTGCTCTGACGGGTGACACGAGGCAGATGCCTCAAATGCTACCGGGATTGGGGACACCTTGTGCAAACAGCCCTGAAAGGCAGGCGTCGATTTCTCCCGGTTTGTCTTTCAGGGGTTGCCTGTTCAATATGAAATGGAGCGAAGCCTGATCGTGCCGGGCCGTGTTCGTTGGCCAGACGCCATTTGACGGACGGGCCTCAAGCGATAGCTTGTAAATGTCGACCTATTTGGGGGAAAAGACCTTATGAAGATTCAGACACTCGGACTGGCATCACTGTGCGTCATTCTTGCGTCCTGCGGGGGCGCTGACACGGAATCGGCGGAATACCGAGGCGATGAAGAGCTGCCCAACGGCATGACCATCAGCGAGATGATCGAGACGCGCCAGGATGGGCTCGAAGATGTGGGCGGGTCTTTCAAGACCATCAGCGACGAGCTGAAGAAGGGCGACCCGAACGTGGCGGATATTCAAACGGCTGCGGCGAATGTCGAAGCCCATTCGCAGGAGATTGGTGACTGGTTCCCTGAAGGCACCGGCGCAGACTCGGGCGTCGAAACAGAGGCGCTGGATTCCATCTGGGAAGATCCTGAAGGATTCGAGGCTGCGATCACCAAGTTCGAAACGGCGGCAGGCGAGCTGAACACGGCGGCCCAGAGCGGAGACGTCGAAGCCATTCAAGCCGCCTTCGAGACAGCCGGCGGCACCTGCAAGAACTGCCATGACAGCTACCGCGCTGATGACGACTAAGCGGGCGGCCGCATGACGACCCCCGCGAAAGACGTCCTTGTATGGGACTGGACCATCCGCCTGTTCCACTGGGTCACGGTCGGCTTGATACCGGCTCTCTGGTGGACGGCGGAAGAAGGCCATATGGCGTGGCATGCGCGCCTTGGGCTGACTCTGCTCGGCTTGCTCGTCTTCCGTTTGTACTGGGGCGTCTTCGGCTCTCCGACGGCACGCTTTTCGAGCTTCGTAAAGGGGCCATCGGCGATCCTGGCCTATGCCCGCTCAAGCCTGCGCAGGCCTTATGTGCCCTCGACGGGGCATAACCCGCTCGGCGCGCTGAGCGTGGTGGCCCTGCTTGGCCTGCTCGTCGCCCAGGTCAGTTTCGGCCTGTTTGCCGTGGATGTTGACGGCCTGGAGTCAGGCCCTCTTTCATCTCTCGTGGACTTCAAGACGGGCCGGCAATTCGCAGAGTGGCACGAGTTCACCTTCGAGCTTCTGCTCTGGATGATCGGCCTCCATGTGCTGGCTGTTCTGGGCTACTGGCTCGTCCTGAAGACAAACCTCGTCAGACCGATGGTGACGGGGCGGCGTCCTGCAGAGACGGCCACGCCAGAGACAGCGACCCGCAATGGCGTCTCGCTGCCAAGACTGGTCATAGGCGTGGCGCTCGCCGGCTTGCCGGTGTTTGCCGTTCAACTCTGACGCTTCGGCATTTCACCGCCGGACACGATCCGGTGGCTTGCCCCTCCCGGCAGGCTGCCAAGGAAGGGGCATGGCCGGTTAACCACTGCCGAACCTGTAGGTCAGGCTGATACCGTAGGTCCGCGGGTCACCATAGACGAGCTCGTCAAAGCCGAAATCCGAGACATCGAACGCATCGACCAGGTACTCTTCGTCGGCCAGATTCTTCACGAAAGCTGCGAGCTCCCAGCGACCGCCTTGCGGCCGCAGGGCGAGGCGGGCATTGGCGAGCCAGTAAGCGTCCTGGCCGAGACGTGCCGTGTTCTGGGTGTCGAAGTACTGGTCGCCGGTATAGGTCGCGTCCGCACTGGCCACGAGGCCGAGATCGCCCCAGATCGGCCCGGTCTCATAGCGCCCGCGCGCGACAAGGCTCCATTCGGGCGCGGCCACCATGGTGTTGCCCGAGAAGTCCTGGCCGATCGGCGTGACGAAATCGGTATACTCGGCATCGAGATACGTTCCGGCCAGTGACAGCTCGAGGCCGGAAGCCGGCACGGCCGTCAGGTCGAATTCAAGACCCTTGATTTCAGCCTCATCGGCGTTGAACAGGGTCTGTGTCGGGACAGCCCCCGGCGCGAGGCCGAAGACCTGCAGGTCGGTATAGTCGTAATAGAAGGCCGAGGCATTCGCCCGCAGCGTGCGGTCAAACCATTCCGACTTGATGCCGACCTCATACGCCATAAGCTTTTCCGGCTTCACGACAGAGGCTTCGATCGGATCAGAGGTCGCACCGGTATTGAAACCGCCGCTCTTGAAGCCGCGCGAAACCGAGCCAAAGAGCATCACATCGTCGCTGACATCATAGGAGAGCGCGGCCCGGAAGGTCGGCTCCTCGAAGGTCAGCTTGTCGGTCTCGAAGCTGGAAGTATCCAGCAGCCTGGCATAGACCGGCATGTCGCCGTCCAGCGGCACCGCATCGACCGGCCCGGCATAGGCGACGTGGTCAAGCTCACGATCTTCCCAGGTAAAGCGTGCGCCGAGCGTCGCCGTCAGCCGGTCAGTCAGCTCATAGTCCGACTGGGCAAAGACGGCGAACGTGTCGGTCTTCTGGGTATAAAAGCGGTCGGTGCGCAGGATGAAGTTCACCGCATCGAAATAAGGCGTTCCCGGCGTCGGGTTCGCGCCAGCCAGCAGCTCGAAGGAATCCTGCCCTGTCAGCTCGTCCTGCAGATAGAAGGCGCCCATGATCAGGCTCATCGGTCCTTCCCATTGCGAGGCCAGACGCACCTCCTGGCTGAACTGTTCGGAACCATCATTGATGTATTCCTCGACCAAGCGGTTGGGCGAGGCATCGACTTCCAGGATCGCTTCGCGGTCAGTATCGAGATAGCCTGTCACCGAGGTCAGCTCGAAACTGCCAAGATCCCATTCCACCTGCAGGTTCGCAGTGAAAGCCTCGACCTCTTCCGGCGTATCCTTGAGGTTTTCAGCGCCGGAATACGGGTCCGGATCATCGACATAGCCGAAAGCATCGCCACAGACCGCCGCCCCTCGCCCGCCGCAGACGCCGTCATAGTCGGCAAGCCCGTACTGGCCGTTCGAATAGTTAATCAGGCCCTGGCTTTCATAGGAGCGCGAGGTGGCGCTGCTCTTGCCGTATTCGATCTTGCCGAGGATTTTGAGGGCACTGGTCGGCTCGAACAGCATCTGCAGACGGGCCGCCTGGAAATCGACATCATTCTTTTCCGTGCTCGTCCCATCCGGGAAGGCAATATCGCGCGTGCCATCGCGCGTATTGGAGACACCGGAAACGCGGAAGGCGAGCTTGTCGCTCACCGGCAGGGTAACTGCGCCCTCGAGGTCGAGCTGATTGAACCGGCCATAGGTCGCGCTGACATAGCCGCCCGGCTCGAAACCGGGTTCCTTGGTGTAAACGCTCAGAACACCGCCGGTCGTGTTGCGTCCGTAAAGCGTGCCTTGCGGCCCCTTGAGGACTTCGACGCGGTCGAGATCGAACAACTGGAAGAGCTGGCCGGTGGTCGAGTTGTAGAACATGTCGTCGACCATGACGCCGATTGCGCCGCTATTGGCGGGATTGAAGTCATTGATCCCGACGCCGCGGATGAAAATGGTCGGGTTGGAGGCCGAGAAGGAGGATTTGATCTGGAGGCCGGGAACCTGCTGGGCGAGATCCTCGCTCGTGCGATAATCCCCCTCGCTCAGCATACGCTCATCGACGGTGGCCACAGTGACCGGCACATCCTGCTGCGAGGCTTCGCGGCGCTCGGCGGTGACCTGGACGGTTTGCAGGACGCGGTTGCGGCCATCTTCCTGGCCCGTCTCCTGCGCCAAGGCGGGCGCGGCCATCGACAGGACAAGGCTGGATGCCGCCCCCGCCATCAGGGGCAATCGATCTATGGTCTTCATACTGTCCTCCCGGATCCGCGTTGCGGTGTAAAAGTTTCTAGGGTGAGTGAAAGCATCAGAACGGAAGGTCTTCGGGCTTCATCTGCACGAAGACGCTCTTCTTCTGGGTGTATTCATCGAGGACGTCCCAGCCATTCTCACGGCCGATCCCGGACTGCTTGTAGCCGCCAAACGGGATCTGCATGGGCTGGGCCTGATAGGTGTTGATCCAGAACATGCCGGTCTGGACGTTTGCGGCGACGCGGTGGGCGCGCACCAGGTCCTTCGTCACCACGCCGCCCGCCAAGCCATAGTCTGACTGGTTGGCGCGGGCGACAACCTCCTCCTCGGTCTCGAATTTCAGAACGGTCATGACCGGCCCGAAAATCTCCTCGCGGACATGCTCCATCTCGTCGGTGCTGTCGGCGATGACGGTCGGGGCGTAGAAGGCGCCCTTCTCGTGGCCCGGCACCTCGACACGGTGTCCGCCGCAAAGGACTTTAGCACCGGCTTGTCGTGCCCGATCCACGAAGCCATTCACGACGCCAAGGTGATCTTCGGAGATGAGTGCCCCGATCTGGGTGTCCGGATCATCCGGGGCGCCGACTTTCAGCGTTTCTGTACGCTTCACGATCTCTTGCAGCACGGCGTCATAGATGTCGGCATGGACGAAGACCCGCGTGCCATTGGCGCAGATTTCGCCCTGGGTCAGGAAGTTCGCATACATGGCGAGACGTGCGCCATATTCGGGGTCGGCATCGTCAAAAATGATCAGCGGAGATTTGCCGCCAAGCTCAAGGGACACCTCCTTCAGGCGCGGTGAGGCTGCCTCCATGACCTTGCGCCCGGTCGGCGCGCTGCCCGTCAGCGAGACCTTGGCCACGCCGGGATGCGCGGCAAGGGCCGCCCCCGGATTGCGCTCGCCCTGGAGTACATTGAACACGCCGGGTGGCATGCCGGCCTCGCAATAGATCTCGGCAAGGGTGACGGCATTGATCGGGGTGAGCTCCGACGGCTTGAAGATCATCGCATTGCCTGCAGCGAGCGCTGGAGCGGACTTCCAGCAGGCGATCTGGAGCGGATAGTTCCAGGCCCCGAGGCCGGCGCAAACGCCCAGCGGCTCGCGGCGCGTATAGTAGAAGCCGTAGCCGAAATCCTGGTATTCACCCGCCAGGCTGCCGGCGAGATTGGCATAATGCTCGATCGCATCGGCGCCTGTCTGGACATCCACTACGCTGGCTTCGGCAATCGGCTTGCCGGTGTCTTGCACCTCGATGCGGGCGAGCTCGTCATTGGAAGCTCGCAGAAGGCTGGCCGCCCTGCGGAGGATACGGCCCCGCTCTTCGGCCGGCATGGCCGCCCATTCGCGCTGGGCCTTCGTGGCGGACTCGATGGCCGCTTCAATCTGGGCGGGGCTCGCTTCCCGGAACCGGCCGATCTCTCCGCCGGTCGCCGGATTACGGCAGATAAACTCCGTTTCGCCCTCTCCGCTCACGCGTTGGCCGTCGATGAACAAGTCTATGGCGTAGCTCACGTCGCGCTTCCTTTTTCCTTGCGGATTCCTGTTTGGTCGATTAGCTCTCCAAAAATAACTGCACGTACAATTACATTTTGTCAATTGCATGTGCCAGAGACATCCACGCGAAAGCCCGGCCTGGGCGTGAATGCACCAGCCGGCCAGCCAGTCAGGAGAGGGGAATCATGCGTATTGGATTTATCGGTCTCGGAAATATGGGCGCCAACATGGCCATGGTGCTGCTACGCTCGGGCCTCGAGCTGAAAGTGCACGACATCGACAAGCAGCGCGCCGCCCAGCACATCGAGAACGGTGCCAGCTGGGCTGGAACAGCGGCAGAGTGCGCCCGCGATGTCGACATACTGATCACCTCCCTGCCCAAGCCGGATGTCGTCGACCGCGTGATGCGCGGCAAGAATGGTGTTTTCGAAGGCCTGGGCGAAGGTACGATCTGGGTGGACACCACCACCAATGATGCCGGCCTCGTCATCGAACTGGCCGAACAAGCTGCAAAACTGGGCGTGAAAACGGTCGACTCGCCGGTCACCGGGGCCGTCGATGGCGCCCGGCGCGGTGAGCTCACCCTGTTTGCCGGCGGCGATGAGGATGTGCTCGACACTGTCGAGCCCATTCTTTCCCGCATGGGTCGCGTTATCCGCTGCGGCAAGCTCGGAACCGGGAATGCGGTGAAGCTTGTGACCAACTATCTCTGGTTCACCCATGCCGCCGTGATTGGCGAAGGACTGATGCTCGGCCGCCGGGCCGGTGTACCGCTGGACGTGCTGTGGGATGCGATCAAGGACAGCGTGGGCGACAGCTTCGTCGCGCACCATGATGCGCCCTCCATCTTTGCAGGCCATTACGACCCGTCCTTCACCCTCGACCTCTGCCTCAAGGATTTGCGCCTGTGCGCAGCGCTCGCCGAGCGGGGCAATGTGCCGATCCCGATCGGCTCCCGCGTACGCGAACGCTTTGCCGATGCCGCCAACGCCTATGGCGGCGAAGCCGGCGAGCTTCACGTCGCCAAGCTGATCGAGGATGCGGTCGGAGAAGACCTGCGCCTGGAGGGCGACTGGCCGCTGCACTGGGAAGTCTGAGGTTGGAGGCCTATCGCCCAAGTCTCGCCGTCAGGCAGCCTTGGGCGACCTCATTGGCGGCGTGAGCTGTCAGCTCGGAGCCCCGCTGGGCGTGGGCGATCCAGAGCCCGTCGACGATCAATGAGATTTCGTCGACAAAACCCGCAGCCTCTTCCGGCGGCATGATCCGGCGCGCGTAGCGGTTCAAACTGCGATGCAGAAGGCGGTCGCTCAACCGCTCGATCCGCGAGAAAGCCGAATGGGATTGCGCATGCGCCCAGAAGTGTAGCCAGACGGTGCAGAAGGCGGAATTGAAAAGGCCCGGCGCGAACTTGGATGAAACAACGGCCTTGAGCCGGTCAGTGTCATTGCGGGCTTTGGCCACTGCCGCGTGCTCTTCAGCCAGGACGAGCTTCAGCAAGTGGCGCATCGTCGCCTCGAAGAGGTCGCGCTTATTGTTGAAGTGACGATAGATCGTCCCGCCCGTCAGGCCGGCTTCTGCGGCGATCCGCTGGATGGTCGACTGCGCATAGCCATACTTGTTCACGCAGATGACCGTCGCCTCGATCAGGCTCTGCTTGCGCAACAGTTTCTTCTCTGCCCGCCCCATAGCTTTCAGCTCCCCTGCCCTGCGGCCGGGCCGAGCCGGCGTTCGAGATAGGCGAAGACGATGGCCCGCGCGGCTTCGGGGGTGACGGCCTCATTGTGCTGGGCCTTGCGGATCCAGAGCCCATCGACCATGGCGACCAGTTCCTGCACGATTTTCTCCGCATCCGGACGGTCCAGCAATTTGCTCAGGGCATCGAGGAGATTGCGGTGGAAGCGCTGGGCATTGATGCGCTCGAGCCGGGCGAGCTCTTCAGAACGGGCCGTCTCGGACCAGAACTGAAGCCAGACAAAGCAGTTGCGGTGGGTGTAGAGCGGCTCGGAGAGGTTGGCATGGATGATGGCATGCGCCCGCGCCAGCGGCGTGTCGGCCTTGCCAAGCTCATAGACGAGCGTGTCGCTGATATCGGACATGAGTTGACGCATAGCCGCGGCGAACAGCTCTTCCTTGGAACCGAAATGATAGTGGATATTGCCCGCCGAGAGGCCCGCCTCTTCGGCAATCCTCTGGGCTGTGGCCTCATGGAAGCCATGCTTGTAGATCGCCGAAATCGTCGCATCGACCAGATGTCTCTGGCTTTCATCGCGATGGCGTCGTTGGCGCGGCTGTGTCGACATGACCCCCGGTCGGTTGTTGTGGATGCACCCTGTCTCTCGCATAGGCCCGCCTACTCCCAAAGAAAAGTCTGTGCCTGCCAAACGCGACTTACCAGGCAGCGAAGCATAAATGTAATTGCTTGACCATTTACTTTTTTTCGCCCATTCTGGAAAAGTGTCATTCGATAAGCAAAGATCACCTGGAGGAATTCGAATGGGTGCGACCGTGAAGCGACTGTCAGGCGCGTCTTCTGGCGAGGACATCAGCAAAGCGCTGGAAGACGATGGCGTAGTCATCGTCGAGGACTTCCTGGCGCCGGATCTCGTAGCCGCGCTCAACGAAGAGCTGCAGCCCCATATCGAGGCCTGCAAACCGCGCGAGCTGAAGAGCATGTATGATGGCTTTCTCGGCGCTTACACGGTGCGCCTGCATGCCATCGCCGACAAGTCTGAAAGTTTTGTCGACGTGCTGGTCGACCCTCGCATCCTCTCGGTCATGGATCAGCAACTCAAACCCAACTGCACCGATTACCGCCTCAGCTCAGCCGAGTTGATCGAGATCCGTGGCGGGGAAGCTGCCCAGCCGATACACCGCGACGATGATTCCTGGCCCCGCGCCGCCCAATCGGCAGCGCCACTGGCCATCAATGTGATGATCGCGCTCAGCGACTACACAGCCGAGAACGGGGCGACCGTGGTTGTGCCCGGGAGCCATAAATGGGCCCGTGACCGTGAGCCCACGCCAGAAGAGACCACACAAGCCGTAATGTCACCCGGCTCTGCCGCCATCTTCACTGGCCAGACGATCCATGGTGGCGGCCGGAATGTCAGCGGCGTGCCGCGGCGCGGCCTGTCGGTGTCGTACTGTCATGGCTGGCTCGTTCCCGTAGAGAACAGCTGGCTTGGCGTTCCGCTGGAGAAAGTCCGCAAGCTGCCCAAGCGTGCCCAGAGCCTGCTCGGTTACGACATTTATGACGGGACGAGCCGGGGCGGAGGCCAGATCAACATGTACGAAGTCGGAAGCCCGCGCGCGCTTCTGGGCGGATAGTCATGGCCAGATCGATTGAAATCGGCACAGCCGACTACGTTGTGGTTGGAGCTGGATCGGCAGGCTGTGTCCTGGCAAACCGCCTGTCGGAATCCGGGACGCATGAGGTTGCCCTGCTCGAATATGGCGGCTCTGATATCGGTCCCTTCATCCAGATGCCGGCCGCCCTCTCCTATCCGATGAACATGAAACGCTATGACTGGGGCTATCGTAGCGAGCCCGAGCCGCACCTTGGCGGCCGGGAACTGGCGGCCCCGCGTGGCAAGGTTCTGGGCGGCTCCTCCTCGATCAACGGTCTTGTTTATATCCGCGGCAATGCGAAGGACTTCGATGGCTGGGCCGAAAAGGGCGCAGAGGGCTGGAGCGGGCGGCATGTGAAGCCCTATTTTCGCCGACTGGAAAATGTCGAGGGGGCCGATCCCGCCATTCGCGGTACGGACGGACCGATGCACGTCACGGTACCGAAGCAGCAGCATCCGCTGGACCAGGCCTTTATGGCGGCCGCCCAGGAAGCTGGTTTCCAAAGGACGCAAGACTGCAACGGTCTCCACCAGGACGGCTTCGGCCCGATGGACCAGACCATCTGGAAAGGCCGGCGCTGGTCGGCGGCAAATGCCTATCTGAAACCCGCCCTCGGCCGGGACAACCTCACGCTCTATCGTGGGCTGGCCTGCCGCATCCTGTGGAAGGGCGACAAGGCGACCGGCGTGGAGCTGCTGCACAAGGGCAAGCGGCGTCTGTTGCTTGCCCGCAAGGAAGTCATCCTCAGCGCCTCGGTCTTCAACTCGGCAAAACTACTCATGCTCTCCGGGGTGGGCGCGCCTGAGGAGCTGACGCCATTCGGCATCGACACGGTCAGCGAGCGACGGGGCGTTGGAAAGAACCTGCAGGACCATCTGGAAATCTATCTCCAGATGCGCTGCACCGAACCGATCACGCTGCGCCGCTATATGAATCCCTTCAGCAAGGGGCTCGCCGGGCTGCAATGGCTACTGACACAGACCGGGATCGGCGCGAGCAATCACTTCGAAACTGCCGGCTTTGTCCGGCTGGACGAGGCGGCGGAGTACCCGGACGCGCAGTATCATTTCCTGCCCGCGGCGATCCGTTATGATGGCAGTCAGCCGGTGCGCGCGCACGGTTTCCAGGCGCATATCGGGCCGGGACGCACCACAGCACGCGGGCATGTGCGGCTGAGATCGGCAGACCCGCTTGCGGCCCCATCCATCCAGTTCAACTACATGTCGAGCGAAGCAGACTGGAAAGCTTTCCGCGCCTGTGTGCGCCTGACGCGCGAGATCTTTTCCCAGCCCGCCCTGAAAGCCTATGGCGGCGGTGAGATCGCGCCTGGCGCTGACTGCATGAGCGATGACGATGTCGACGCCTTCGTGGCGCAAGAAGTCGAAAGCGCCTATCATCCCTGCGGCACTTGCCGGATGGGCAGCCCGGATGACCCGGAGGCTGTTGTCGATCCGGAATGCCGAGTCATCGGCGTGGAGGGCTTGCGTGTGGTGGATTCCTCGGTCTTCCCGAACATCACCAATGGCAACATCAACGCGCCGACACTGATGCTGGCGGAGAAGGCAGCCGACCACATCCTGGGCAAGACACCGCTTCCCGCGGATCCGGCCTGATGGCTTTGCCTCAAGAGACAGCGCGCGCCACGGGGCCCGGTCGCGGCGAGGTATTGGCCGCGATCGTGATGGGCGGGCTCGGCGTCACCCAGGTCGTCGCCATGCCCTTGCTGGCAACGCTCATTGCCGGGGCCTTCGAGGTCGAGGGGGCCGGCTCGGGTCTTGTCGGCCTCGCAAACCTTCTGGGCACAGCGCTTGGCTCGCTGGTGGTAACAGTGTGGCTCAAACGTCTACCTTTTCGGCTGACGGCCATTCTCTCCGCGCTTCTCGCCTGCACGGCCCAACTGGGGGTGGCTTTCATGCCCGGGTTCAATGGCGCGGTCCTCATGGAAGCCCTCTCCGGTGTTGGCGCAGGTGTACTGCTTGCGCTCTCGGCGGCCATCGTCGGCGCTTCGGCCAATCCGGACCGGGGCTTTGCCTTTATCCTGACCTTGCAGGCGATCGTGGCGGTCATGGTCCTGCTCGCCATACCCGCGCTTGGCTGGGGCGCCTCTTTCCTGCCCGTCGCGGCTTTCCTGGCCGGACTTCAGGCCCTGTTGATCCCTGTCAGCTTCGCCTTGGGCCGAAATCCGATGCCTGCTACACCTCCGGGCGTGGCCGAGGCAGAGGCTTCAGCCTTTCACCCGGCGGTGCTGCTGAAAGCGGCCGCCTATTTCATCTTTTCCGCCGCTGTCGGTGTGCTGTGGGTGTTCTCTGGTGTACTCGGCTCGATGGCCGGGCTGGCGGACGGGCTGATCGGCCAGGCCCTGGCGGTTGGCAATATCGCTGCGATCGCAGGTTCGCTGCTGGCTGCCATCATCACCTCACGCTTCGGGCGGATCGGGCCAGTGCTGGCCGTCTGCCTGACCCTGGCGCTCAGCGTGATGCTGCTCACCGCCCATATGGGGCTTGTCCGTTTCTACGCTGCCAGCAGTCTTTTCCTGTTTGCGTGGGGCGGTGGACTCCCCCTGCTGATGGGCATCGTGGCCGAGGTCGATCCGACCGAACGGATCACCTCGCTCCTGCCAGTCCTGGCCTTTGCCGGGATGGGTGTTGGTCCTGCCCTCGTCAGCCTGGTACCGGCGGCGCATGGGCTCTTCCAGCAAGTCTCGTTGACCACGATGGGCCTGACCGGTCTGGCCTTTGCCCTTTTCGCGGTCGCGCATATCCGCTGGCGCGTGCCCGTCCCGGGCCAGACCTTCGAGGGCGGGATGTAGACAAGGTCTCACGCGGCCTTCAGAACAGATTTCTGATCGGCTCCATGCCATCCCAGTCTGCGGAAGCCTTGCGTGACATCCCCCGCATCTCTTTGGTGCCTTCGGAGAGGGGAATAATCTCGATCATGGACGGCTTGTCGAAGCCTGCCGACAGGAACGCGATCCGGCCATCGAGCGGCGAGCCGCACCGGAAGACGGTCTCATAGCCCTTGGCCTGATACTTTCGGATATCGCCCTCGACATCCTCACTGCCGACGCCGAGGTGGTGCAGCCCGTATCCGCGATGATCCACCCATTCGCGAAAGGCAGACGGGTGATCATCCTTCATCTCGACGAGTTCAATTTGCATGTCGCCGACGAAGGTCGTGGCCAGGGCATAGGCAGCTTCCGTCGGCTGCCCGCGATAATCCGGCTCATCCCCCGTGATGCCATCGACCAGAAACCACGGACCAGCCCCCAGATCTTTCACCCAGGTGTCGATGGCCTCGCGAATATCGGGAACGACAAAAGCCATTTGGATGATCGGCGTATTCACGGCCGATACTGCCGCATCCCTTGTGTTCATTGTCATTTTCCAACACCCTTTCTTCCATGGATTGACCGGGCACTTCCCAGCCCTCTGACCGGAGCGCCCAATTTGCCTCCATGCCGTTCGTTACCGCGGCGCGATGGCCATTCCGGTCACGTTCTTTGCCTCATCGAGCTCCGGGTCATGCGCCTGGGCGCGGACATATTGCCGGATCGCCTCAATGTCCTCGTCGCTTAGGAAGCCAAAGCGCGGCATGCCGGCTGACAAGAGCGCGCCGTCCTGCACGACCGCCTCGAACATGTCGGCATCGAGCTGCATCGGCGAATAGCGCAGGTCCGGGGCACGACCACCGGCAACGGCCTTGTAGCCATGGCAGGTCGCGCACATGCCGCCATAGAGTTCGCGACCGGCTTCCTCGAGTTCGGGCATCGGCTCATAGTCCGGGTCTTCCGGCTTCTGCAGGTCGACCACGGTGCGCGGCGGCAGGGTGGCCTCACCATCGAGCGCGAAGGTCAGGACTCGCCGGTCGATGCTGCGATAGTCCAGGCCGAGATCGTGCACCATCCGCCCCCAGGCCGAGGGCACCCCGCTCGTGCCTGTCAGGATGGTGACATATTGCCTGCCGTCGACGGCATAGGTCACCGGCGCGATCACGCCCGGCGCCTTCATGTCATACGACCAGACTTCCTCGCCAGTGGCCGCATCATAGGCGCTGAAATAGCCGTCCACCGCGCCCTGGAAGACCAGGCCACCGCCTGTCGCCATGACACCGGCCGGCACCATGCGGTCGGCCTGGACGCGCCAGACGCGCTCCTGTTTGACCGGGTCCCAGGCAAGCAGGGCGGCGGTCGCCTCTTCGGGCCGGTCAGAGTTCTCGACATCACCCGTGGCATCGAGCCCCGTGGTGATCTCACCGTGCTCCGGATCCCAGGTCGTTTCGTCGGTATTGTCGGTAAAGGTCCCGCCCAGATCGACCACCGGGATGTAGGCCAGTTTCGTCTGTGGGCTGTAGGCCTGCGCCTGCCAGTTATGGCCCCCGAAGACAGTCGGCCAGCCATCGAACGTCGTACCCGGCTCGTAGCGGGCGCCAGGTGCTTCGACCGGGCGGCCATTCTCGTCATAATGCGTCGCCCAGGTGACCTTCACGAAGGGCTCGGCAGAGATGAATTCGCCGGTGATCCGGTCGATGACGAAGAAGAAACCATTCTTCGGGGCCGTCACCAGAACCTTGCGCAGCTCGCCATCGATTTCGAGATCGGCCAGCGCCATATCGTGGGTCATGGTGAAATCCCAGGTATCGGCGGGCGTGCCCTGATAGTGCCACTTGTACTCGCCGGACTTCAGGTCCAGCGCGACAACCGACGACAGGAAGAGGTTGTCGCCCTCCCCTTCACTGCGCAGGCGATGGTTGAACGGAAAGCCATTACCGGTCCCGACGAAGACGGTCCCGGTCTCGGGATCGTAGGTGTAGGCATTCCACGGCGCGCCATTGCCGCCAAACTTCCACCATTCACCGGACCAGGTTTCCGCCGCCATTTCCAGCTCCGGGCGCTCGAAGCCGTCTTCCGGATTGCCCGGCACGACCCAGAAGCGCCAGAGCTGTTCGCCCGTCTCGGCGTCGAGGGCGGTAAAGTGACCGCGTGTCGGGCCTGTATCGCCGGAATTGCCGATGACGACCACGCCATCGAAGACGCGGGGCGCGGCCGTGAAATAACTCTGATCATCAGGGGCGATGATTTGCTTTTCCCAGACCGGCTCGCCGGTTTCAGTGTCGAGGGCAATCATGCGCCCGGCATTGGTGATGGTGTAGACCTTGCCATTCCACCAGGCGATGCCGCGGCTGCCCCAGGCAATCAGCATCCGGCCGGCATCGTCGACATGTTGGGGAACCTCCGGGTCATAGGTCCAGAGAAGCTCGCCTGTGACCGCATCGACCGCGTGAACCACGCTGTAGCGGGCGGCGAAGTAGATCACGCCATCGACGACGATGGGCTGTGTGGTCGTATTGCCGACCGGCAGGTCGAGCGACCAGGCCAGGCCCAGCCGGTCCACCGTCTCAGCGTTGACCTGATCCAGCGGACTGAAATGCTGTTCGCCATAGGTGCGGCCATAGGAGGGCCAGTCATCGGGGTTCGTCCCGTCTACCATGGAGACCTCGGCCCCGGAAGCCGCCTTTGGGAGAGCCGTCTTTGTTTCGTCCGCCGCCTCGTCCTGAACGGCTGTTTCCTGCGCGTCCGCCTCTGGCGCTTGCGCCTTCGTGCTCACATCACAGGCCGAGATCCCCAGACAGGCCAGGACCGCGACCGACCAATACAGTGCGCCAAACTTCATCATACTCCTCCCGAACAGTGTCCTGTCCCTGGTTTTGATTTTCATGCTTTCAGGAGCCGCCGCTCTCGCGCCCCAGCCTTGTATTCCGGCCGGAAAAGCTGCGATGCGCCTCCCCTTCGTTAGCCGAGCTTTGCGAGTTCTTCCTCTGTGAAGACTTCGTTGAAGTGAGCCGTATTGAAGTATTCCTTGATGTACTTGATCTGGCCGTTCTCCACGAAGAACAGGAAGTGGTAGACATTCGAATAGACCTTGCCGCTCTTGAGCTTCAGCTCGCTTTTCGCGGTGACCGAGACGCGGTCCTCTTCGGCGGTGACGTATTCGACTTCATTGTCGAACGGCCCGTCGGACGCGCTCGACACCGCTTCGAATGCCCCGATCATTTCCGCCTTGTCTGCCACCCCGGAAAAGGGCGTGCCCGGAATCATCCAGCGCTTGGCGTCGTCGGCGATGAGCTGCTTCAGCTTCTCGACATCTCCGGCCTTGGACGCTGCGAAATAGTCGAGGACGACCTTCTTGTTTTCCTCAATGGACATAGCTGTTTCCTTCTTGAATGACGTTTGGATTCCCTGTGCGCGCGTGAAATGGCTGCGCGCCTCCACCGGACAGCGGCGAGAAGAGGCTTGTCCGGATGCAGCCGGCCCCGTGCCGCCCGAGACGGGAGGGAAAGTATCTTGAACGACACGGGGTACCGGTGATCGGCCTCACTGGTTGAAGAACTCGTGTGGCCTGATCGTCAGCCGCACCATCAGCTGGAACGGAGCGTTGGTGAAGCCGGCCAGGTCTGCAGGGACCGTCGGCCCATTGGTGCCCGTCCCGGCATTGACGCCCGGTCCCGGCGAGAACGGCACTTCGACGCCTTGCTGAATGCGCAATTCGTCCGTCAGGTTCTTGCCGATGAGCGCCAGCTCCCAGCCGCCCCGGTCGTTGAAGAGGCGCACCTGCGCGTCGAATGTCGTGTAGGCATCCTGCAGCGAATTGACCGGCTGGGTGTCCACTGTGTGGTATTTGCTGCTGTAGTTGGCCGCCACATTCAGGCCGAGATAGGTGCCATTCGACGTGACCGGAAAGTCGTAGGTCGCCGACAGACTGCCCGTCCAGTCCGGCGCCTTGACGAGAGGCTTGCCGTCAAAGTCCTGATTGACCGCAACCTCTCCCGGCTCGACCGGATTGCCGAAAATGTCGAGATTACATCCCGCAGCAATCGACTGCCCCGCATAGCAAGTCCCGATATAGTCGGAGAAGCGGGCATTACTGTAGTTAAGCGCGCCGGAAAGGCGGAAGCCCTCAATCGACGGGGGCTGGTAATTGGCGTTGAACTGGATCCCCCGCACATCCGCAGTCGCGGCGTTCCGTGTGAGCTGCGTCACGGCCACCGGGTCGAGCACGCCGACCTGAAGGTCCCTGTACTCATAGGTATACCCGGTCAGGTCGGCGCGCAGTGCGCCGTTCAGCAACACGCTCTTCACGCCCCCCTCAAACCCTTCGACGGTTTCGTCGTCATAGGAGATGTCGTCATCGGCATAGGGCGGAAGGTTCAGCGTGTCGGCGTTGAAACCGCCCGACTTCGTGCCCTTCCTGTAGGAAACGAACAGGTTGGTCCTGTCCGCGACATTCCAGGTCAGGCTGACTTCGGGCGAGAAGTTTTTCGAGTGCACCGTCGTGACGGGAAGGTCCGTCGCGAAACCGCCCAGCGCCTTGCTGTAGAGGTCCAGATCCTTCTTTTCATCGGTATACCGGCCCCCGGCAGCCAGGACGAAGTCACCGAATTCGAAGGTTACTTCGCCGAAACCGCCCCAGGTGCGTGAGTCGATATAATAGATCGAGTTTGGTGCCACATCCTGCAGGATCGTGATCAGCCCGTCGGAAGAGAAATCCCCCGTTTGATAATAGGCCCCGATCATCCAGTTTATGGGCGAGTTGAAATCCGATGTGAGGCGCAGCTCCTGGGTAAAGTCATCACGCTTGACCTGGTTCACACTGCCAAGGGCCGGATAAGGCGACCAGGTCGCGTTTGCCGCGTCCAGCATGTCCACCTTGTAGTAGCCCGTGGTCGAATTCAGCGTGAGGTTGTCGGTCAGACGGTATTCGGCATCCGCAGAGAGAAGATACTGATAGATTTCCTGGTATGGCTGACCATCGCGATAGGTTGGGTCGCCGCCGACTTCAGCGGTCGGATTCTGGCCGAGCGGCGCCAAAGTCTCGTCCACATCACACTCCCCGACCCCGGGTATATTGCCCGGGATCCCCGGAGCCGGCACACCGGCTGGGCAGAAGTAAAGCTGGGTATTGGCATTACTCGCCGAGCCTTCCTGGTCGAAATAGGTCCCCTTGAGCCGCAGGCTGAACCGGTCGGTCGGCTCATAAAGCAGCGTACCGCGAATACCGAGATCGGTTGTATTCGGACCACGGGAGTAACGGGGCGGATCCAGCGGGCCGTAGAGTGCCACCAGGTCGGCCGGCGGCTGGACATTGGTGGAAGCGAGGGGGTTGTCGAAATACCCTTCCTGCTCCGAGCGGTAGAGGGCCACGCGGCCACTAAGAGAGTCTGTGATCGGGCCGGAAATCACTGCTTCGGTCAGGATCTCGTCGGCTTCGAACTCATAGCCTGCGCGTAGCATCGTGTAGAGTTCGTCGGTCGGGTCGGCCGAGACGACTGAAACGATACCGGCCGTCGTGTTCTTGCCGAAATAGAGCGCTTGCGGCCCCTGCAGAACCTCGACACGCGCCATATCGAACTGGGCAAACCGCGCCGCCGTCCCATTGGCGACAGTCACGCCGTCAAGATTGAGCGCAACAGCCTGATCGGTCGCCGCATTGAGCGATGATGCCCCGACGCCGCGAAGGTTCATCGTCCCGCCCAGACTGCCAAAGCTTTCCGAGATAAGAAGCGACGGCGTAACGGCGGCGAGATCCGTCAGGCTCTGGACGCCTCGCGCTTCCAGTTCGGCGCTGGGCATGGCCTGAATGGCGATCGGCACATCGAGATCGCTCTCGCCTTTCTTCCGGGCGGTCACGATGACTTCGCCCAGCCTGGCTTCTGCCTCGTCCTCTTCGGCTGCATTCTCGGTATCAGGCTCGGCAGCCTCCGTCCCCTGAGCCGGCGCGTTCGATTCGCCCTGTGCGACGGCGGCAGAGCCTTCCTCGGCCACACGCTGTACGATAACCGCCCCCGAACTATCCTGGCGATAGGTCAGGCCGGTATCGGCCAGCATGAGGCGAAGCGCTTCCTCCGGCTTCATCTCACCACGGACAACCGAAGAGCGTTTGCCCTCGGTCAGATCGCGGGAGGCCGCGACCGTGATACCGGTCTGTTCGTTGAAATCGAGCAGAGCCTTGGACAGTAGCTGGCTCTCAATATTGAACTGTGTCGTTTCCTGTCCCCAGGCGCTGGCCGGGACAGTTGCGATCGCGACCAGTGAAACCGCGCTCGCCAAACTGTATTTGCAGAACTTTCTATACGCCATGTAGGCCTCCCCATGTCTTTTGTGTCGTTATTTATTTTTTCGATACCGGAAGCTGTCAGGCGCTCCGCCATTTCCGGTCTCCTAGGTACGACGTAGGGGAAAGCTGGGCATTCCAGAAAAAGTTATGGGGCGGTCAATTTTTTGATCATCGGGCCCTCCTCGGCCGTCTTCATGCGGCAATGAAGACCGGGGTGAACCTCTCGCCAGAGACCCGCGCTTGAGGACTTTTTTGGAATAGCCGCCCTGTTTCCGCGTCGTAACTGAGAAAGCGGACATGACGGGTGCGCCCGCCAGCGCCGCTCTCGGGAAATCAATCAAGAACACAAAAGACATGGGAAGGAGACCACATGGCGGGACAACTCGAAGGCAAAGTTGCGATCATTACCGGCACCGGCAGCGGCATGGGCCGGGCGGCAGCAGAACTCTTCGCGCGCGAGGGTGCGAAGGTGGTCGGGTGCGAAATTAACAAGGCGCGCGGCGAAGAAGTTGCCGCGGCGGTGACGGCGAATGGTGGCGAGATGATCTCGCTTCAACCGGTTGACCTGTCGAAGGCCGAAGGCGCCAGCCAGCTCACGACGTTTGCGCTCGACAATTACGGCCGGGTCGACATCCTCTACAACAATGCGGCCATGGCCTATTTCGATTTCTTCCCCGACATGACCTATGAGACCTTCTCGAAAACCATGCGCGAAGAAGTCGATATTGTCTTTCACCTGACGCGGGAGGTCTGGCCGCACATGGTCAAACAGGGCGGCGGCTCGATCATCAACAAGGGCTCGATTGCCGCCAGGATCGGCGCCCGGGCCCAAGGCGCGCTCGCACACACCGCAGCGAAAGGCGCCGTTGTCGCGATGACCCGCCAGCTCGCCGCGGAAGGCTCGCCTCACAAAATCCGGGTCAATTCTATCTCGCCGGGCTTCATCCGCTCAGCCCAGACCGAGCCCTTCATCAAGGACCCGGCGGTCATGGAATCGCTCAGCCAAAGCTTTCTTGTGCAGCGCCCCGGCGAGCCGGAAGAAGTCGCCGCCTGCGCGCTTTATCTCGCCTCCGACCAGAGCGGCTATGTCACCGGCGCCGATTTCCTCGTTGATGGCGGATACACCGCTGTCTGAGCACCGAAGCGCATTTGCGATGTCAGAGGTTGGGAGTATCGGAAGAGGAGAGGCGAATGGGACGTCTGGAAAACAAAACTGTCTTCATTACGGGCACGGCCGGCGGTCAGGGCCGCGCCGCAGCGGAAGTGTTCGCGCGTGAAGGTGCGCACATAATCGGGTGCGACATCAAGGAAAGCGAGGCCAATGAAACCGTCGACCTCGTGCGCACGGCTGGCGGCAAGATGGACTCCTTCCTGGTCGACCTGACGGACCCGGCCGCAGCCGCGCAATGGATCCAGAACGGGCTCGACCGGACGGGCCGGATCGATGTCCTCTACAACAATGCCGGCAATCCCAGGATGAGCTTCATGGGAGAGATGACCCAGGATGAGTGGAGCCACACGATCCGGGCTGAACTCGACATTATCTTCCATACGGTGAGCCCGGCCTGGCGGCATTTTCTGGATCAAGGCGGCGGGGCGATCATCAATACAGCCTCTGTCACCGCTCATCGCGGCTATGGCGCGATCGGCCAGGCCGCCCATGCCGCCGCCAAGGGCGGCATCCTCGCCATGACCAAGCAGCTGGCCGCCGAGGGGGCCTCTCTCGGCATCCGTGCGAATACGATTTCGCCCGGCACGATCATCACCCCCGCCATGGGCGCAGTCTCACCGGAACAGCTGGCCGACATGAACCGCATCCAGCCGGTCGGGCGCGCGGGAAAGCCCGAAGACATTGCCTATATCGCGCTCTATCTGGCTTCGGATGAAGCCGCCTGGGTCACCGGGTCTGACTTTGTGATCGATGGCGGCATCAGTTCCATCATCCGGAACCTTTGATCCGAGAGCGGCGGTCTCAGTGCGCGAACAGGATGGTGAGCTGGTGGATGGAAAGGCCGATAAGTCCGCCGATCAGCGTGCCATTGATGCGAATATATTGAAGGTCCGGCCCGACACTCTGCTCCAGCTTGGTCACCACTGTTTTGGTGTCCCAGCTATGGATGGTTTCAGAGATCAGGTGGCCGATGTCCTGGCCATGCCGGTCGGCGAGATCGACAAGCAGGGCCCGCAGCCTCCGGTCCAGCGCCTCCTGCGTTTCCGTCTCGGCATTGAGGGCGGCCCCGAAACGCTCGATGGCGCGCGACAAATCCTGCCGGACGGCCGCATTCCTGTCGCTCGCCGTTGTCTGGACCGTCTGCTTCAGCGTGCCCCAAAGGCTCCTGAAGAAGGCCAGGACGGACGGGTGCTCAAGCACGTCAACGATGCCGGACTGGATCTGGGCGCGCAGTTCGGGAGACGTCCCGATATCGTCCGCAAACTTCTGGATGGCGTCGGTAATCCGCTGACGCCCGGGATGTTCGGGATCGCGCGCCATCGCTTCAAGCACATCCTCAACCGAGCCGATCATGGCATTCGCAGCCTGCTTGTCCAGCGAAACGAGACGCCAGGCCCAGAAGGTTCGTGAGCGGACCTGTTGGCGAATCGTGGCCTCGTTTTCCTCAAGGGCCCGCCAGGCCTCCGCCAGGAAGGCATCGAGAATGATCTGATGGTGGCCGTGTTCGGTCACCAGGGTCAGCAGATTTCCGACCAGTTCGCCAAGATCGGCATCGCGCGAATAGGCCTCGGCCTGCTTGCGCATGAAACCGCTGACGGCTTCATCATCCATCAGGTCGATCAGGGCCGGGATGGCATCGACAATGCCGTCAGCGACCCGGCGCGCCGTCTCAGGTTCCGCCGCATGCTCTGCCACCGCACGGCTCAGCTTCTGGTCCTCCACCCGTTCGCGGACAATCTCTGGCGAGAGGAAGTTCACCGCAACAAAGTCACCCAGCGCATCGGCAATCCGGTCCTTGTTGCGCTGGATAACCGCCGTATGTGGAATGGGCAGCCCGAAGGGCCGGCGAAAAATGGCGGTGACGGCAAACCAGTCTGCCAGCCCGCCCACCATGGCCGCCTCGGAAAAGGCCCGTAGATAGCCCCACCAGGCTCCATCGCCCTGCATGGCAATCGACAGGATGTAGAGCCCGCTCATGAGGAAGAGGAGCCCCAGTGCGAAAGCGCGCATCATGGGCAATGACGGGCCTGCCGTCTTTTGCGTCATCTTGTTTGCGTCCTGGCTCATCTTTGCACGCTCCTCGCCATTGGTGCTTCCCACTGGCGCAAATGTCTCTGCGAAATTCAAGAGACTTGATCCCGCACAAGGCACTGGAAGCCGAAGGCCTCTATGCTTAAAATTCAGGATGACCCTGCAATCAAAGGTGGCAGAGATATGGGTGCGTTTTCGAGACTGGCCGGGCTTGGTTTCCTTGTGGGAGCGGGCGTCGTGACTGCAGGCGCTGTTGTGGTCGCGCCGCGTGTCATGCGGGCCGCACGACCGCACCTGCGTGAAGGCCTCAAACTCGGCCTCTCCGGCTATGACCTCATGCGCCGGGCTGCTGCCGAAGCAATGGACGATTTCGAGGACCTCGTTGCCGAGGCCCGGGCCGAAATGCGGCCCCGGCAAGCCGCGCCCCCTCAACCGGATGGCGACGCGACACAGGCGCCGTCAGCGCCGGAAACCCCGCACACCAGCCCCGAAGAAAAGCTCGGCTAACGCGCACGGCGCGGGGCAAAGGCCTGACTGGCGAAGTAGGCCGTGCGCACAGCCAGAGCAATCCTGTCAGCGGCTGGCGCGGGCATGACCCGGCGCAAAGCTGGCGACGCCAGACTGACCGAGATGGCAAGTGCGGCTTCATGCGGGCGGGGCGCCGCGATCTGGATGGCGCGCCGCAGGGGCGGGAACACAAATGGCAGCGCGAGCAGTCCATAGCTGACGCCCACTCCCATATGAACCGACCGGCGCTTCGCGAGCGGTTCCTTGCCGTTCTGGCCAAGTTTCAGGGCATAAGCGAACTGGTTGGCAGCCAGCGACAGGAAGGTCAGTCCACGCGTACGCGGTCCCGCCCCGAAACGCCTCAAATTCAGTGCATATCCAAGAAGGGTCGGGCCAGAAATTGCTACGGCCTCTTCAAGAAGCTCTCGCAGCTCGCGGCGCGAGAAGATGCCCGCATCCGTGCCACGCGGCGGGCGCGTCATCAGGTCATCGGCTGGCGGTGCCATGGCAAAGCCAAGAGCGGGAAACACATCGGTGACGAGGTTGAGCCAGAACATCTCCGCTGGCGTCGTCATCGACCCCGGGCTTGCCAGCGCTTCGCCTAACAAGAGGCTGATCTCGCTCGCATTCGTAGCCGCCAGGAAGCGCACGGCGCGCCGCAGATTTTCCTCGGCGGCCCGGCCGCGCTGGATGGTCTTGGCAAGCGCACGCAGATCGTCGTCCGCGATCACGATATCCGCCACCTCGCGGGCGATGTCGGTGCCGGAGCGGCCCATGGCAAAGCCCACATCCGCCGCACGCAGGGCGGGACCATCATTGACGCCATCGCCCGTCATACCGACGACATGGCCCTGCGACTGCAAGGCGCGAATGATATCAAGCTTGTCTGACGGGCTGACGCGAGCGAAGACTTGGCCCGAGATAGCAAGCGCCGCCAGCTCGGCCTGTGTCAGGGATTTGTGGCGCAGGTCGGCCATGTCGATGACCTCCAGCGTCCCGCTCCCCAGGCCGAGGTCGCCAGCAAGCTTGGCCGCCGTGTTTGCCTGGTCGCCCGTCAGGATGACGCGGTGCAAGCCAGCCGCCCTGAAGGTTTCGATGGCCTCGCCCGCTTCCGGGCGGAGCGGATCGCTGAGACCGATCAGCCCCAGCCATTCCAGCCCCTCGAGCGGTCCGTCAGAGAGACGCCGCCCCTGCCCGCGCGCCAGAGCGAGCACACGTAGCCCCTCTCGTGCCATGGCCTGATTTTCATGGAGGATCTTTTCCCGCGAAACCTTGCCCAAGGTCCGCGTGCGGGTGCCATCGCGGACATGCGAACACATGGAGAGCACCTGTTCCGGCGCCCCCTTGATGGCAAGGAGGACACCCTCTTCATGGTGATGTTCGGTCGCCATGTAGAGGCGACCAGATGATCGCTCCAGTGTATCGACACGCTCGTAGACGGCCTCGAGTTCGGCAAGGTCGAGCCCGGAAGCTTGCGCGAATTTCAGCAGCGCAATCTCGGTGCCCGAGCCATGATAGGACGTGCCGTCCTCCCCCGGCACCGCATCGTTGCAGAGAGCGGCGATCCGGGCGGCCTCGTGCATCTCCTCAGCCAGTGGCCCATCCCTCAACGCCTTACGGCTCCGCACGGTCGAGAGGCTTGTCGCCTCCATCCGGTTGACCGTCAGCGTGCCGGTCTTGTCGAAGCAGAGAATGTCCAGATTGGCGGTCGTCTCAAGCACATTGATGTTGCGAAGGAAGGCCCCTTCGCGCGCCATTTCACGCGCGGTCAAAGCCTTGGCCGTCGCCGCCAGCGCTGGCAGGCCCTCGGGTATGGCTGAAACCGCGAGCGCGATGGCGCTGCGCACGACAACCGGCACAGGCTGGCCGCGGGCCAGCAGTATCAGGGCCATGGCACCCGATGCGCCGAGGCTGGCCAGGGTCAGTTTCGCACCAAGCTCATCAAGGGCGCGCTCCAGCGGCGGTCTCGGGGGCTCCGTGCCCTCCATCAGCAGGCGGAGGCGTCCGGTTTCGGTCGCTGTCCCTGTCGCGGTGACGATGGCAAGGCCCCGGCCACCGGTCACGATCGTATTCGCGAACACCATGGTCCGTCGGTCCGCAAGCAGTGCATCCGGATCGACGGCTGTGCCGGCATCCTTCAGGACGGGAACGCTTTCACCGGTGAGGGCCGACTCATCGACGTTGAGGGCCTCGGCCTCGACCAATCTCGCATCGGCAGGCACGGCCATACCTAGCGACAGGACAACCCAGTCTCCCGGCACAATCTGCGAGGCACGGCGCAAAACATCGCGTCCATCCCGCCGGACAGTGACCTCCAGATCCGCGGGGCGCGTTAGGCGCTCGATCAGTTTGGCGGTCCAGTTTTCCGTCGACAGGCCGATCCCGGCATTCAGCCCGATAACTCCCAGTGTCAAAGCGGCATCGAACAGCCCTCCGGTTGCCAGCGAGAGCACGGCCGATCCGGCCAAAAGGGCAACCGGGAGCGATCTGAACTGACCGGCCAGCCGGATGCCAAAAGGCGTACCCGCAGCCACCGGGAGGCGGTTTTCCCCGTATTGTTCCAGCCGCGACAAGGCTTCTGTCTCGCTCAGGCCTTCGGGGCTGACGAAGGCGGACAAGGCCTCTGTAACAGGCAGGCTGTGCCAGAACGTTTCCTCAGCCCCGGACAGGCCGAGATTGCCGCCCCCTTCCCCCCAGGCCTTCTGGCTAACCAGCGTCAGCGACGCGCCCTCCTTGGGCCCTGTTCGCCAGAGCTCGCGAACATATGACGCAATGGCTTCCGGCGTGAGCGCCTTGTCATGGTGGATCAGGATCGCCCCGGACCAGGGATTACACTCTGCCGACAGAATGCCGGGACGCAAGCGAACCTGCCGGGTTAGCTGGCTGAGGATATCCCCGCGGCCTTGAAGTGGTGGCAGCCGCAAGCGTGTCCGGCCGGAAATGGCATGATGAACACGCACGTGCGGCTCAAGGCGGTGATCAAACGTTAAGCTGCTCTGGGACCGCGCGGGCTGCATTCATGAGACCTAGTTGACTAACTCAAGGCCGATCCCACCGGACGCGGCTTCAGCTTCCACGCATACCATGAAAGAAGAGACAGCCCTCGAGCCAGATCAAATCACTGCGCGGGCGCCGACATATGTCGGTGAAAAGGGCCCAGGTCGGTCCCATCACGCCTTTACGGTTTGCGCAGCAACACCACGCGATGCTCCTGCCCCGACCATGCTGCTGTCAGACGCCCCAATTCGCGATCCTCGACATACCCCGCATTTTTAAGGAAGTGGCGACACCGAAGACTGCAAATGACGACGTCGAACTCCAGGGCCTGATCGTAATAGGCCATGTCGTTAATCGTCTTGTCCTGCCAAGAAAAAAGGCGCCCAGCGATGCTGAAAGGAAACCGCTCCTTCAAAGTTTCCCGCCGGCTGTTCCACAAGGCGATATATTCCCGATTGCCTGAATCGACATATTCGTAATCGCGCTCTCTGCCGAGATAACTCAATACGGCTGGCACGTAGACTTTCCGTGACTCGACAGAGTCCAGAACAGTCTCGACCGCCTTAATCGTCTCGCGGTTCTGGGCGACCTTTTCACCCGAAATCAGACCGAAGCGCGCGTGGGGAACAATGGCAAACATGACCACGACGAGGACCAAGACGAGCTCGGATGTCGTCCTCGTCGCGGCCCGTGGCGCACTTATGAGCGCCCAAACCGCCAATGGGCCGAGTATATTCGCCGTATAGGTGACCGCATTGCCTGAGTGACGCCCGAAATAGAACGTCACGAGAGAGAACGTCAGAATAAGGCCCAGCCGTTCAAGGACCTTTCCGGTTCCACCTGACCCTCTGAGAACAAAAAGCGCCAGAGGAAGGTAAATCCATGGGGCAATCCCCATGACGCCGCGCAGTTCTATCAGCAGACCTCCGCTCTGATTGAAAATGAGCGCATGTACGCCAAACGCATGCGCGAAATAGGTGGGAAAAAGAATGTGAATAACCGCGATCACCACACTGAACGCTGCAGCAACAATTGCGAGTTTTCCGATCGCAATATGTGCCTCCCGCCCGTATGCGCGGATGTACTCATATAAAAACGAAATCACGATCGGGGCCGACACGAAAACGAAGTAAAACTTCATCATCGACGCAAGAAAGATCAGCGCAAGAAAACACGAAAACGAGCGCAGATTCTTGCTGCTGGAGACCCAGTACATGAGCGCCACGACTGAAATATTCAGTCCGGCGCCGTATGACCACTCACCAAGGACTATCCTGATGAGGTTGATCATGAGAAGCACGAAGAGCGCCGTCACAGTTACCACGAAGGGCTTTTTCTGTGCCGTAGCGACCCGCAAAACAGCAGCAAACGCAACAAACATCGTTGCCGCGCTCACAAGACGGGCGAGCACAATAATACTCGAAATATCATCAAGGAAAAGTATCCGGGAAAGAATCGCCAATCCCAAAGGCCACAAGAAGGTATATAAGTTAGACGCCCCGGCGGGGTCTTCCTCGGCAAACGGGTTCCTCCCATCCCTGAAGGCAAGGACCGTATCAATTTGGGCGAATGATCTGAATTCGATCAGGTACCCCGAGTTGAAATAGACGCCCAGAAACGAGAACAGGGTGTACAAAAAAAGAATAGCCATAAGGATGGCAAACAAATTGGCGGCGCTTAATTTTGGCGGGGACTCCACAAAGCCCAACAAACTGCTTTTATACTTTTTGAGATAAGATCTCATATCGACGGCTTGCCCCTTATATTCCTTGAACGCCTCTACCATCTGTTGCAACGACAGCGGCTGGAGGCTTACTGCAAACGCATCCTGTCGTCACGCCTTTATGGAGTGCGACTTCCAGTTTGAAGAGGCAAAATCAGCCCCATTCCTTACCAAACCTCAGATGCGAACAGCCCTCCCGCGCTGCAAAAGACGAGGACCTTGCCTACCTTCTAATCAACTGCCACGCACACCGCATGTTTTGCTTGCCTGCAGATTCAACGTGAGCGCAACCGGAACTGAAGCGGAACTCTACCCCCTTTGGTCCGCGGCGAGGCATTGCGTTGACGCTTGAAACTCCAACTTCGCTGGCAGTCTGCTGCTCCGATCAGCAACGGGACTTCCGCACGATTCGGCGCTGTCATCAGGTCAGGAAATCAGTCTGTAAAAGCTGACGGGCCGTTTCACGCAGGTGGTGATCGAGAAGCGTCGTGGCTTTTTCCGTGTCGCGGGAAAGGACTGCGTCGAGGATCTGCCCATGTTCGCCGAGCACATCGCGCGACGGGCTGGCAAATCGGATGCTGAGGTGACGATAGCGTTCCGACTGGGCGTATAACATCCGCTGCATCTTCAGAAGCCA
Source organism: Henriciella aquimarina (assembly GCF_002088975.1). Classification (GTDB taxonomy): domain Bacteria; phylum Pseudomonadota; class Alphaproteobacteria; order Caulobacterales; family Hyphomonadaceae; genus Henriciella; species Henriciella aquimarina. The sequence continues at coordinate 20,718 of NZ_NCST01000112.1, read as the reverse complement.
ACGGTTCCCGCATGCCGAGACCAGGGCATGGTGAAATCTCTCGTGTGCCTGCATGCCCGCAGCCTCGGAGACCGACTGCTCCGACAAAGATTCGAAAGCCCGTCGGCAGTTGCTTTCCCAATCGATTCCGCCGCGTTTGATCGAGCCTTCAAGGCATAGCCGCTCGATCGCCACGCGCGCCTCGGTCAATTCCGAGAGGTCACTTCGCGAAATGCCGGCGACCCGGAACCCACGGCGGGGCTCGGCCTGCACAAGCCCCTCAGCCTGAAGCGCCGCAAGGCCTTCCCGGACCGCGCCTGCGCTGACGCCAACTTCCTGGGCCAGCGTGGCAATGTTGAGCTTGGCACCCGGCATGAGCCGCGCCGAGACGATGTTCCTGCGCAAGCGGGCGATGACCTGCTCGACCTGAGTTTCCGGCGCCGACAAGATCTCTCCTCCCTTGTTCACGTTTCACTATGACTTCGCCTCTCTGGCCATATAATATGTTGACGGAACAAATAATATATTATTTGTCCGTTGGCATTCTGCAGCAAAGGGGAATGACCGCATGCGCCTCCTGAATTTCATGTCAGAGACAGGACCGAGACTCGGGCTTCAGGAGAAGGATGAAGTCATAGACCTGACCGAAGCTGGCCTGCCTTCCACGCTCGATGAGCTGGTTCAGTCTTCGCCGGACTTCATGGCACGCGCCAGCTCGGCGGCGGCTTCATCCACGGTCCGCCACCCGCTTGCAGGCATCGACTATCTGCCACCCTTCATGGCGTGTTCGAAGGCAATCGCGGTTGGCTTGAACTATGTCGACCATGCTGCCGAGGCCGACTTCGAACCACCAGCCTACCCGGTCCTGTTCAATCGCTACCCCTCATCTTGGGTCGGTCACAAGCATCCGCTCATTCGTCCGAAAGTCTCGGACATGTTCGATTATGAAGGCGAACTTGTCATCGTCATCGGCAAGGCCGGGCGCCACATCACCAAGGCCGATGCATTGGACCACGTGGCCGGATACTCGATCTTCAATGACGGCTCGATCCGCGACTATCAGATGAAGTCCGGACAGTGGCTGATGGGGAAGAATTTCGATCAGTCCGGTAGCTTCGGCCCGGCTTTCGTGACCGCAGACGAGCTTCCACTGGGCGCATCTGGTCTTCACATTGAGACCCGTCTCAATGGCGAGGTCATGCAGAGCGCCTCGACCGATCAGATGATCTTCGATGTACCGACGCTGATCGCATGCATCTCGGAAGCCTTCACGCTGCGCCCCGGTGATATCATCATCTCGGGCACCCCGGCCGGGGTCGGTGTCGCACGCGACCCCAAGGTGTTCATGAAACCGGGAGACGTCTGCGAGGTGGAGATCGAAGGACTGGGCGTTCTGTCAAACACCGTCGCAGACGAAACCTGACGCCGCCGAGGTAGAGGTCGCGTCCGACAGCAAACCCGGATCCCGAAGGATACGGACCTGTTGTCAGGCCGGGACGTCTAGATGTCCTGCGGGTCCTGGATGCTTTCGATATAGGTCAGGAGGGATTCAACGTGCCGCGGTTCGAATTGCCATTCCGGCATGTCGGGATGACCGACAATGATCCCTTTGGACAAGGGTTCGGCGAGAGACCGCACTGGATACTTACGCGACAGCACCCGGAAGGGGATCGCATCCGGATGCGGGCTTTCGTCCGTCCGGTCGATAGCGTGGCAGGACGCACACAGGTTTTCCGCGATGGCTTCTCCCTGGCCGAGCCGTTCCTGCCGGGGAATATCGGACTGAGGCTGGGACTCGTCGCTTCCGGCGGGCGCTCCACACGCCACAAAGGCACCGATGCCCAGGGCCAACACAGATATTCTCCAGATACAGGTCATTGAATTCGGCTTTCTCCTGCCCATTCGTGTGGGGACTGGCCGGCCTGTGCGGAAGAGGGTCTGTCCTCCGCCGCATTCGGCGGCAAAACAACTCTGAAACGAAGACATGCCAGTGTCTATAATCTTCAAACAATACGCCTTGGCGCGGACAAGGCCTTGATCTGGAACATATCAGCCTTCTCATCATCAAACGGCGTTCCTATGCCGGCTGTGCTGTGTCGACCCTGTGTTCATCAGTGATGAGAAGCGGATGAGGTGTATCGGAGAGCGCGTTTTCGAGATGAACGCCAATGCGCCAGATGTGATAGGTGCTGCGATGCAACCAGCGCATCGCGTCGAGTTGGCCAAGGGCGTCGCTCGCATCCTCCAGCCCGCCTGAGATGCGTTCGATCGTGGCCAGGCGCACCGCCTCACGCCGATCCCGCAGGTCCTGACGAGCCTCATCCAGCGCATCGACAAGGGGACTTGTGAACCCCTCCTCATCGACGGCCGTCACGATCGTCTGCAGTGTCTTCACGGCGTTTCGAATGTCCTCTGCAGCGAAGGCCGGGCGCACCTGACCAAGGCTCTCCATGCGGCGTTGCAGGCGAACCAGATGATCGAGCGCGTGAAAGACCGATTGCAGACGGTAATTCGCCTTCGAGCCAGGTTCTGTCCTGATGCGTTCGGCATATTGCGACAGGGCGGTGAGCGCAGCGGCTTCAGCGTCGAGCGCAATGGTATGCCGAGCACGACCTGGTGCCAGCGCAGTGCTCAATTTGCCGACCAGACTGTCGGCGATGTGCGCCGCCTGTCCGGCCACTGCATTTGTCGCCGCCGCGCCATCCTGCAGCAGCCTGTCCTCCAGCTCGCCAAAGGCTTCGGCTTCCCGGGCTGGCACCAGCCGCTCGATCAGCTCCGCAAACTGGCGGGTTACTCCGATGATCAGGATCACTCCAAGGATGTTGAACGAGGAATGGAAAGCAACCAGGGCGATCTGCGCATCCCCTGCCGTGTCGAGCGCCAGCCAGTTCGAGGCGAGCATCACGAACGGTGTCAGAAGGAAGAAGGCGAGGATACCGGTCATCACATTGTAGACGACATGCGCATAGCCGGTTCGCCGCATGGCCGTGCCCCGCCCCAGTGTCGCGAGGAAGGCGGTGAAGGTCGTGCCGACATCCATGCCGATGACCATGGCAGCCGCCTGGGTAAAAGAGATCGCGCCGACACTCAGGGCCACAAGCGCCGTGGCCACCCCGGCGCTGGACGACTGGGTGACGATCGTGATCAGGATGCCGAGGCCGACAAGCTGAAGGCGCCCGAACAGTGTATCGCCTGGAAAGGTGTCCGGGGTGACTGTGCTCTCCCAGACCGACATGCCGGACTGAAGTGCGTCGATGCCGATGAAGATCAGGCTGAAGCCCGCGACAGCCCAGCCAAGCTGCTGGACCCAGCCCCGGGTGAACAGCTTCAGCATCGCCCCGGCAAAGACGAGCGGAAAGACCAGCGTCGTCAGCTCGAGCTTGAAGCCAATCAGAGCCACGATCCAGCCAGTGATAGTCGTCCCGATATTGGCGCCGAATATGATGCCGAGCGCCTGATTGAAGGTCAGCAGGCCAGCCCCTACAAAGCCTACGGCGGCAACGGTTGTCGCGCTGGAGGATTGCAGGATGGCCGTGGCAACCGCCCCGGTGGCCGCCCCGCTCACCGGGCTTTGCGTAAACCGCACGAGAAGTTTGCGCAGGGTTTCTCCGGCCAGGCTTTTCAGCCCGTCGGTCAGCACCTGCATGCCGATCAGGAAAAGCCCAAGCCCGCCCAGGAGTGTAAACAAGCTACCCATCGATCACAGACTGCCCGAACTGGCTGTCACTGTCTGCGATTTTTTGCGGTCCTGATGCGGCCGGGCTGCAGGTTTGAGATTGCTCAAAACAGGCACGTGGCAAAGACGCTAGTGGGATTCTCAAAGGCCTGTCCTTCACGACGCTTCCGTGCACCGGCCTGAAACTGCCGCAACGGGGTGGCACTGGCTTGAGCAGCCCTTGCTGGGCGGCGTCAGACTCGAATAAACTCTCCAGCAGGCGGGCAGCCCTGCGCGCAAAAGGGCAAGTTCATGCATGATGTCCTGAAGACACAGGATCATGGAGAAGTCATCGGCATCGAAGCCAGCGTCGTCGACATCCGGTTTGACGGCCAGCCGCCGGCCATCAACACCATGCTGCGGATCGGCGAGCATCAGGACATTATCGCCGAAGTTGCCAGCCTGACCGGTCCGCATACCGTGCGCGCGCTCGTGATGACCCCGTCCACAGAACTCGCGCTCGGCGCGTCCGTCATCAGCACCGGGGCACCGATCCGCGTACCAACGGGTCAGGCGCTGCTTGGACGGGCTCTCAACGCGCTGGGCGAACCCATCGACCATGGCGAGCCACTTGAAGACGTCGAATACCGGTCCATTCACGGTGCGCCCGCCAGCCTTTCAGAGCGCCAGATCGATACGGAGGTCTTCGTCACAGGGATCAAGGCTATCGACCTTTTGGCCCCGCTCGAGCGGGGCGGCAAGGCGGGCCTGTTTGGGGGCGCCGGCGTCGGCAAGACCGTGCTCATCACCGAAATGATCCACAACATTGCCAGCGCCCATGAGGGCGTCAGCCTGTTTTGCGGGATCGGGGAGCGCAGCCGGGAAGCCGAGGAGCTTTATAGAGAGATGAAGCGCGCGGAGGTGCTCGACCGCGCAGTGCTCATCTTCGGACAGATGAATGAGCCGCCGGCCGTACGCTTCCGGGTCGGACATGCCGCCCTCACCATGGCGGAGTATTTCCGGGAAGACCGCCACCAGGACGTTCTGCTCCTGATCGATAATATCTACCGCTTCGTGCAGGCGGGCGGGGAAGTCTCCGGCCTGCTCGGCCGCACGCCTTCCCGGGTCGGCTACCAGCCCACACTCGGAACGGAACTGGCTGGGCTGGAAGAGCGCATCAGCAACACCAGGGCTGGCTCGATCACCTCCGTTCAGGCGGTCTATGTCCCGGCTGACGACTTCACCGATCCGGCTGCGACGCACACCTTCGGGCACCTGTCAGCCTCGATTGTCCTGTCGCGCAAGCGCGCCAGCATGGGCCTTTATCCGGCCATCGATCCGCTAAAGTCGACCTCGAAGCTTCTTTCCCCGGAAAGCGTCAGCCCGGAGCATTACAAGGTGGCGCGGGAGGTTCGCCAGGTACTCGCCGAATATGAGGAGCTGAAAGACATCATCGCGATGCTGGGCACCGAAGAGCTCTCCGAACAGGACCGCGCGACGGTGGCCAAGGCGCGGCGCCTGGAGCGCTTCCTGACACAACCCTTTTTCTCAACGGAGAAGTTCACCGGCCATGCGGGCGCGCTGGTGCCCCTCGAAGACACGATCGACGGCTGCAAGCGCATTCTCAGTGGCGAGCTGAATGACCGGCCAGAAAGCGCTTTCTACATGAAAGGCAGCCTCGGGGACCTGCCAGACACCTCGGAGGCTGCCTGATGACCCGGCCGGTGGACATACACCTGACCGTCGTCACGCCGACGCACATTGTCACCGACGAGCGGGTCAGGAAGGTCATTGCCGAAGCGACAAATGGCTCCTTTGCATTGCTCCCGCGGCATGTCGATTTCGTCGCGCCTTTGACAGCCGGCATCCTGGCCTTCGAACCGGTGTCGGGTGGCGAGCGGTTTCTGGGCATCGACGAAGGGTTTCTCGTCAAAGCTGGCGAGCGTGTCCGCGTCGCGACCCATCATGCTTTGAGCGAATCGAGCCTGGAGCGCCTGCAGGAGCGGGTGCATGAGGAATTCGAAGTCCACACCGCCCATGCGCTTGCGGCCCGATCCGCCCTGGACCGGCTCGAAACCAGCCTCATCCGCCGTTTCGTCGAGATGGAGCGGCTGACATGACGCGATCCGAAGACAAGCCATCGGGCAAGAACAGCGCCGAAGAGATCGAGCGCAAGGCCGAGCGCAAGCTGAAGGCCCGGCGCGAGGGCCAGCACAGTATCTGGTTCGGGTTCGGCATGTTCGGCCTGATCGGCTGGGCCGTGGCCGTTCCAACCCTGATCGGTGTGGCGCTTGGCATGTGGCTGGACAGCGTAGCGCCAACCAGCTTCTCCTGGACGCTGGCCCTGATCGTGGCCGGGGTCTGCATGGGCTGCTGGAATGCCTGGCGCTGGGTCAGTCAGGAGCGTTCCGATGACTGAGGTTCAGGGCGAAGCCACCATCCTGCTGCTCCTGCTGGGCGGTGTCATCATGGCGAGCATCGTCATCCGGCGCCTTTTCGAGCAGATTCATCTGCCAGCCGTGGTCGGTTACACGGCCATCGGCCTTCTCATTGCCTGTCTCGACTCGTCTGCAACCCTCATTTCCCCCGAGGCGCGCGGCATTGTCGGCATCTTTGCCCAGATCGGCCTGGTCACGCTGCTCTTCCGCGTCGGGCTGGAAAGCAATCTCTCCGCCCTGATCCAGCAATTGCGCCCGGCCCTGCTGATCTGGGTGTCGGATGTCACCATCTCGGCGCTGACGGCCTTTCTCGCCGTCCATTACCTCTTCGGCTTTGGTCTCGTTCCGGCCATTCTCTGCGCAGCGGCCTTCAGCGCCACGAGTGTCGGCGTCAGCACGGCCGTCTGGCGCGACGCCGGCGCGCTGGACAGACCCTCGGGAGCCCTGCTGATCGACGTGGCCGAACTCGACGACATATCGGCCGTCTTCGTGATCAGTATCCTGTTTGCGCTCGGTCCGCTCCTGGAGACCGAAGCCAGCCGGTCACTTGCACCGCTGCTGGCCCAGCAAACCGTGCTCGTCCTGGTCAAGCTGGCCCTGTTCATCATCCTTTGTATCCTGTTCTCCCGCTTCCTTGAGAGACGGCTGACCAAGCAGTTTACCAAGCTGGACGAGAACCATGGTGCGGCCTTCTTCGCCGCAGGCACCGCCTTCATTATTGCCGCAACCGCCGATGGCCTTGGGCTTTCCCTCGCAATCGGGGCCATGTTCGCCGGCCTCGCCTTCAGCCGGGACCCGGCAGAGCGCAAGATCGATGAATCCTTTTCACCGATCTATGATCTCTTCGCGCCCTTCTTTTTCGTGCATATCGGCATGGGAATTTCACCGCAGGATATCGGCGGCGCCCTCGGTCTGGGCCTTGTGCTCTTCGCCGTAGCCGCCGTCGGAAAGCTGGTTGGGGTCGGGCTTCCATCCCTCTCATTCGTGCGTCCACGCGGGGCCCTGCTGATCGGAGCCAGCATGGTGCCACGGGCCGAGATCGCCTTGCTCGTGATGGGGTACGGCCTCAGCCTCGGGCCCTGGGCAACCCCGCCGGCCCTCTACAACGCCATCGTCCTGGCAAGCCTGGCGACCTGTATCGTCAGCCCGATTGTCGTCCGCCGGCTTCTTCAGGCTGGTCCACCCGCAAAAGCCGAGGGGGCTGAATCATGACCGCTCTAAGTCTGCTGGCCGCTCTTGTCGGCGGCGCCGCCGTCGGGCTCGCCTATTTTTATCTGGTCTGGCGCTCAGCCGAAGCGCATGCCACGGGCCGCTCCGGCGGTCTGGCCTTTGCCGGGCTGATGGCGTTGCGCCTCGGGCTTGTCGTGCTCCTGCTCGGCGGTCTGCTCGCGCTGGGCGCCGGCGCCCTCGTCATCGGGGCCAGCCTGCTCGGCTTCCTGCTGGCGCGCTTTCTGGCTGTCGCCCGCATCCGCCGTGGGACAAGGGACATGGCGGCCCTGACACAACAGAAGGAGGGCAGCGGTGCGCATTAGTCCGGACGAATGGGTGCTCTATTCCTGGCGAGAACTCGAGCTCAACGCCACAATCGCCTTTACCTGGCTGGTCATGGCGCTGATCACCGGCGCCTCCTGGCTTGCCACACGGCGGCTGTCGGAAACCGAGGACATTTCGCCCTTCCAGAACTTCCTTGAAGTGCTGGTGACCGGTCTCGCCGACCAGATCAGGGATGTCAGCCGGCAGGAGCCGGGCCGATACCTGCCTTTTGTCGGCACACTGTTCGTCTTCATCGCCGTTTCGAACCTTCTGTCAGTGGTGCCCGGATACGTGGCCCCGACGGGCTCATTGTCGACGACCGTGGCGCTCGCGCTCTGCGTCTTCGTGGCCGTGCCCCTGTTCGGCATCGCCTCGCGCGGGCTGTTCAGCTACCTCCGGGAATATTTGCGTCCGACGCCGCTCATGCTTCCGTTCACCGTCATCAGTGAGCTGTCGCGTACCATCGCTCTGGCCGTGCGCCTCTACGGCAATGTGATGAGCGGGGCGATGATTGCCGGGATTTTGATCAGCATTGCCCCCTTTTTCTTCCCGGTGGTCATGCAGCTTCTCGGCCTCATAACAGGTCTTATCCAAGCCTACATCTTCGCTATTCTGGCCATGGTCTACATCGCCTCGGCAACGCAGGCGAGCCATCGCAAGACCGAGCCAGACACCCAATCTGAAAAGGAGAGTTAGATGGACCCTTCCAGCCTTATCGGGGCGGTCTCGATTATCACAGCCGGTCTGACCATTGCCATCGGCTCCATCGGCCCGGCCCTTGGCGAAGCCAGGGTCGCCGCTCAGGCACTGGCCGCCATCGCGCAGCAGCCTGACGAGGCCAACACGATCACGCGGACCCTGTTCGTCAGCCTCGCCATGATCGAGTCGACAGCGATCTACTGCTTCGTCGTCGCCATGATCCTGATCTTCGCCAACCCGTTCTGGGACGCGGTCCGGGAGCAAGTGGCCGGAGGCTGATGGGATGGAAATCAACTGGGTGACCGTTGCGGCCCAAACCGTCAACTTCCTGATCCTTGTCTGGCTGCTACACAAATTCCTGTACGGCCCGGTCATGAAGGCCATGGCCGCGCGTGAGGAGAAGATCCACAAACGCAAGGCTGAGGCTGACGCCGAGAAGGAGGCTGCAGAAAACACTCGCCAAGGCCTCGAGGCCGATCAGGCCAAGCTGGCCGCCGAGCGCAAGGCCCTGCTGGAAGACGCCCACGCGGAGGCGGAAAAAGTCCGCCACCAGCTCGAGGCTGAGGCACGCGCGGAAACCGACACCATGCGCCGCGCATGGCTGGAACAGCTTGCCAGCGAACAAACCGAATTCCTCACCGACGTCCGCGGGAAAGGGGCCGACGCCATTGTCGAAATATGCCGGACGGCGCTGAAGGAACTGGCTGGCGAAGACCTTGAACGGAGAATCGTGGCCGCGTTTTCCGGAAAGCTCGACGCCATGCCCGCAGACGTCCGCAAGAAGGTCGCGGCAGCGGGCAAACGCCATGATGGCACGGTGACGGTCGAATCCGCCTTTCCGCTTTCCAAACAGGACAAGCAACAAATCACTGAGAGCCTTCACACCGCCATGGATCCAGCGCTCAAGCCGAAATTCGAGGCCGCGGATGACCTTCTGGCCGGTATTCGCCTGCGGGCGGACAGTCAGGTTATCGAGTGGAGCTTCAACAGTTTTCTCGACCAGCTGACAAACAGGATCGAGGAAGCGCTTGCTGGGGAAACAGCCAGAGAGAGGCGAGCCGCCGCCGAATGACTGACCGCCCGTCCCCCAGCTTGAAGAGCATGAGTGCGGCCCTGTTCGGTGCGCTCGACGAAGCACGCCGTAACCTGAGGCCGGATCCTACGCTCGCTGAGGTCGGCATCGTGGCCGAGGTCGGGGAAGGCGTCGCGCATGTCAGCGGATTTTCCGAATTGCTGATCGACGAGCTGCTCAGCTTTCCGGGCGGTCTTTACGGGACGGCCTCGACCATCCGCCAGGGCATGGCCGGAATCGTCCTGCTTGGCGATGCCGATCACCTGCAGACAGGCGATGAAGTCCGGCGTACGAAACGTACGCTGGATGCGCCGGTCGGTCCGGCCCTGCTCGGCCGTGTCGTCGATGGTCTCGGCCGGCCGCTGGATGAACGCGGCCCGATCAAGGCGGCCACCTACTGGCCCATCGAACGGCACGCGCCCGCCATCATGGACCGGGCGCCCGTCAGCCGCCCCCTGCAGACCGGGATCAAGTCGATCGACGCCGCCATCCCTGTCGGGCGCGGCCAGCGCGAGCTGATCCTGGGCGACCGGCAGACAGGCAAGACCGCAATTGCCGTCAGCGCCATGATCAATCAGAGTGCCGAGGACGTGATCTGCATCTATTGCGCGATCGGTCAGCGCACCTCCGCCGTGGCCCGTGTGATCCAGAACCTCAAGGCGAATGATGTGATGCAACGCAGTATCGTCGTGACTGCTAGCGGCGAGGACGCACCCGGCCTTCAATTCAGCGCGCCCTATGCCGCGACCAGCATGGCCGAGTATTTCGTTGAACGCGGCAAGGACGTTCTCATCATCTATGACGACCTGACCCGCCATGCACGCGCCTATCGGGAATTGTCGCTCCTCTTGCGGCGTCCGCCTGCGCGGGAAGCCTATCCGGGTGACATTTTCTATATTCATTCCCGCCTTCTGGAACGGTCCGCCCAGTTGTCAGAGGCCAAGGGCGGCGGTTCGCTAACCGCCCTGCCCGTCATCGAAACGCAGGCCCAGAATATTTCGGCCTATATCCCGACCAACCTGATTTCGATTACGGATGGCCAGATCTATCTGTCTCCGATCCTTTTCCAGAAAGGCATTCTGCCGGCCGTGGACATCGGCCTTTCCGTCTCGCGTGTCGGCGGCGACGCCCAGCAGCGCGCCTATCGCATGGTCGCCCCCGATCTTCGCCTCTACTATGCGCAGTATGAAGAGCTGGAGGCCTTTTCCCGGTTCGGGGCCAGGCTCGACAAGGATACCCGCCAACGACTGGAACGGGGCCGGCGGATCCGCGAGATCCTGAAACAGGGGGAACATGACCGCATGACCATGGCCGAGCAGATCGGCGTGCTGCTGGCGGCCACGTCCGGCCTGCTGGACGCTGTGGCCATGGAGAAGCTCCCCGAGGCAGAAACCGTTATACGCCGTGACCTGCCGGACCTCTCCTCTCAGCTCAGCGCAAAGGAAGGCCTGGACGACAAAGGCAAGTCGGAGATCCTGCAAGCCATGCGAACAGCGCTGGAAAATGCCGGCCTCATATCAGGCGAGGAAACAAGCTCTTGAGTACGCTGGAGCAAATGCTGCGCAAGGAAAAGACCGGAGAGGACCTGCGCTCGGTAGTCCGTGTCATGAAATCCCTCTCGGCTGTCAGCATTCGCCAGTATGATGCTGCTGTCAGCGCCATGCTGGACTATCACGAAGTCGTTGACCTCGGCCTTCAGGCGCTTCTCCGCGAAGCGACGCTATCATCTATCCTCGTCACGCCCCCGCCCGAGGCCAGTCCGGCCTATATCATTGTCGGGTCGGACCGGGGGCTTTGCGGACGCTTCAACGACACTGTCGCCGAGCGCACAGCCGCGGCGTTTGCAGAAGGAACCGTTGGGGCCGATGGAGCCCGCATCCTGACCGTCGGCATTCGGGCGGAAGGCCGAATCATGGCCCGGGATATTGTCCCGAACCAGACAATCCCGGTTCCCAATACGGCCGACGCGATCGGTGAAACCGTGCAGACCATCCTGATGTGGCTGGATGAGCAGCGCGAGAGCCACCAGATCGGAGAGGTCCGCGTGATCTATAACCGCCGGACCACACAAAGACTTGCCGAAACGGTGGAGGAGACCCTTCTTCCGGTCACCGCAGAGCGGCTCAGCCGGTTAAGAGAAAAGCCCTGGCCGACGCGGGGTTTGCCGAGCTTTACAGCAGAGCCCGAAGCGCTGTTCTCGAAGCTTACCCGGGAGCTTGTCTTCCTCGGGCTCTTCAAGGCTGTCGGAGAATCGCTGGCCAGCGAACATGCCTCACGCCTTGCCGCCATGCAGCGTGCTGAGCATCACATCGAGGATTATCTCTCGGAGCTCGGGACCAGCATCAGAGAGGAACGCCAGAACTCCATCACCCAGCAATTGCTCGATATTGTCGCCAGTTATGCGATCATGAAGGAACGCGCGGAAGACACATCGAGGGAAACGCATCGGACATCTAACCCCGAACAATGATCCCGCAGCACCAGGAGGGCGTGCTTGCCGATTCGTCCCAAGCCCTTCAGTACTGAAGCGAGAGGTGAACGTCTCCGTGGGGCTACAGGCCGTCCGGAGCAATCACCCGCACGAAACAGCAAGGGGGAGGTCATGGATCTGCGATCAAAAACACTCGGGGAGCTGATTATTTCCCGTGCCGCGGAAACGCCTGACGAGACGGCCGTAACGTTCGTGACAGTCGAATCCGACGGCTCTCTTGCCAGCGAGGCACGCACCTGCGCAGAGCTGGAAGCGAATGCGCGGCGCCTTGCCGGATGGCTGCGTGCCGCCGGTATCGGCCAGGGTGACCGGATCGGGATCATGCTCCGGAATCATCCCGAATTCGTCGAGACGATGATCGCCGCCTCCTTTCTTGGCGCGTTGTTCGTTCCGGTCGATCCGCGCAGCAAAGGCGACAAGCTGGCCTTCATGCTCCATTTCACGGCGTGCAAAGCCCTCATCCTGGGCGACTATGCCAGCGAAGCCCTGCAGATGGTCGCCGGACAGGTGCCCGAGCTGGGGGTTATCCTGATGGTCGGCGATCCCGGCGCCGCCCCGGAGGGTCACTGGAGCGCCGCGCCCTACCGCATAGCGCTAGAGAGCGCCGATCCACTCGACGAAATAGCCGAGATCGACCTGGAAAGCCCCATGTTCATGATGTTCACCTCGGGCACCACCGGAAACCCGAAGGCTGTGGTGCGCACTCATGCCTCCCATCAGCGCGACTTCACCCTGCTCCTGGAACTGGGGATCGAGCCTGACTACCGTCTCTATACCGGCCTGCCGCTCTGTCACATCAACGCCCAGTTCACGCTCAATCTCGCACTTCGCCGCCCCCAGCCCGCAGTGTTCAGCCGGACATTCACCAAGACGCGGCTGCTCGATATCTGCCGGACCTTCGACTGCAACACGTTCAGCCTTCTGGGAGGCATGATCCCTGAAGTGTTTTCGAACCCGGTGAAATCCGATGATGCGGACAATCCGGTCAAGCTGGTGATTTCCTCAGGCATGCCGGCTGGGCTCTGGGGCGCTTATCGAGAGCGTTATGACGTGGAGATCACCGAGCTTTACGGTAGCACTGAAGGCGGCGGCGCGCTGATCAACTGCCGGAGCGAAGGCCCGATCGGGTCAATGGGCCGGCCGCCCCAAGGCATGATCGCAGCCATCCTGGATGAGACCGACACCGAACTGCCCCCAGGCCAAGCCGGGCATATCTGCTTCCGTCCCAAGCATGGCGATGCCCGCCCTGTCGATTACTACAAGAACGAGAAAGCTGGCCGGGAGAAGGTCGAGAAGGGCTGGTTCCGGAGCGGCGATATCGCTCATATGGACGCCGAAGGCTGGTTCTACTTCCACCACCGCGAAGGCGGCGGCGTCCGCCGCAACGGCGATTTCGTCAACACTTTCATGGTCGAATCCGTGCTGAGCAAGCATCCCGCCGTCGCCGACGTTTTCGTCTATGGGGTGCAGACAGAAGCCACCATTGCCGGCGAGAAGGAGCTCGTCGCCGCGATTGTTCTGGAAGACGGCGCCAGCCTCGACGCGGTCAAGGCATGGGCGCCAGGCGAGCTACAGAAGAACGAGGTTCCCGGCATCTGGCAGCAGCTCGACGCGATCCCCAAGACCGTGTCGGAAAAACCGATCGAGCGTGCATGTATCGAACTTCTCACAGAAACCGGCCTGGTCACGCCCACTCCATAGCGAAATTTCCGTGCGGTCTGCTTCACGACGTCCGAGATGGAATATGTTCTTCCCGGCTCACCCCGCCTTGCGATGGACCTCAGCCGAAAGCTCGCGCAGGCTCGCCAGCTGTTTTTCGGAATGAAGGGATTGTGCGACATGATCCGGGACGATCCGGAGCAGTCGGCCTTGCGGCTGGGCCGCCCCCACGAGGAAGCCTTGGACCTCATGGCATTCTGTCCGGATCAGGGTCGTGAAGTCGTCCACTGCCTCCACGCCTTCTGCCACGATCGTCATGTTCAGCGACCGGCCCAGACGGATGATGGTCTCGACAATAGACATACTGTTCTCATCCGTGCCGATACTCTGCACGAAAGACTGATCGATCTTGATCGTGTCGAATGGGAAACGGCTGAGATAGCTAAGCGATGAGTATCCGGTGCCGAAATCGTCCAACGCGATTTTGACGCCGAGCCGCTTGAGGGCCCGGAAAACCCCGAGCGCCCTCTCATCCTCGGCGATAAGGACACTTTCCGTGATCTCGATTTCAAGTCGCGCCGGGTCCAGGCCCGATGTCTGCAGCGCGGCGCGCACAGCTTCGACGAAGTTGTGGTCACGAAACTGTACGGGGCTGGCATTCACGCTCACGCTTTGCGTGTCCATATGCCGGGCGGCCGCAGAACAGGCCTGCTGCAGCACCCATTCGCCGATCATGACGATCTGGCCACAGCCCTCCGCGACCGGAATGAACTCTGCCGGGCTAACCATGCCGCGCGTGGGGTGATGCCAGCGCACCAGCGCTTCATAACCGACAATCTCCCCGGTCGCGAGGCTGAGCCGGGGCTGATAATGCACATCGAACTGGTCTTCCTCGAGCGCGTCGGACAGATCGAGTTCGAGCAGCTGGCGCAGGCGGACATGCTCATCCATGCCATGCTCGAAGATGGCATAGCGGTTCCGCCCGGTATTCTTGGCGTGGTAGAGTGCCGTGTCGGCGCGCGTAACCAGCCCGACATTCTGAATGCCATCGCGCGGGCAGAAGGCCACACCGACCGAGGTGCCCACGCGAACCCGCTGACCACCGGTCAACTCTATCGGTTTGCTAAGCTCTTCCACGAGCCGGATCGCAAGCTCCTCTGCCTGGTTGGCAAAATCGATGCTGAGCTGGAGCACGGCAAATTCATCCCCGCCAAGACGCGCAACCGTATCGCGGTGGCCGACAAGGCCCTGAATGCGCTCGGCTGTGACCTTCAACACCTGGTCGCCCGCGGCATGCCCATGCAGGTCGTTGACATCCTTGAAACGATCCAGGTCGATCAACACGACCGCCGACATGGAGCCTTCGGTAATCGTCCGGTCGATCATGGCCGTCAGCCGGTCATTGAACAGCGCCCGGTTGGGCAGCCCCGTCAGCGGATCGTGCAAGGCCAGGTGGCGGATGCGCGCTTCGGCTTTCTTGCGCTCGCGCAGGTCGACAATGGCAAGGACGCGGGTGTCGACACCGCGGAACTCCATGTCGCGGCTGCGCACTTCCACGGGAATGGTTTCGCCGCTGGTATCGACGATGGCGAATTCTTCGGCCGGCGCGCCTGCCACGCTGGAAAGTTCGTCCAGCCGGGCGATGTCGTCAGAGGACATGAAATCCTGCAAGGGGCGCGAGCGCAGGCTGTCCAGCTCAAGGCCCGTCAGCCGGCAAAGTGCGGCATTTCCATCGACGATCTTTCCATCGACCGCAATACAAAGCGCTTCGAATGTGGCATTTGCCAGAGCGGAGAAACGTTCGGCTTCTTCGGCTGTGCGCCGTTCGCTTTCATTCTGCGCTTTTTCCAGTTCCTTGATCTGCATGTTCTCCATGAGCGCATTGAAGGTGCGTGTCAGGCGTTCGGCCTCGTCTCCGCCCTCGACGGGAAGGCGCATGCTGAGATCGGCTGTGCCGCTGACCAGATCGCCCATGGCTTCCTCGATATGACCGATGCCGATGCGCGTGGAATGCTCGTTCTCGTTCAGGCCCTTCTCTTCGGCCTCGGGCTTGACCCTGATCCCCGTCAGCGCCTTAAGCGCGGAGTAGAGTGCAAAGCCCGTCCCGAAGGCCCAGGCGAAGTTCAGCAGGCAGCCGAGGAGCTGGATACCCAGCTGATCGAGCCATGAGCCAGCCGGCAGAGCGGCCTGCGGCGCGAGCACGGCAAGCAGCAAGGCCCCCAACACGCCGGCAAAGCCGTGCACACCGATCGCACCAACCGCATCATCAATCCGGAAATTGTGCTCAAGCCACTGATTGAACCACAGCGCCCCCGACGCCCCGGCAAGGCCAACCAGCACTGAAGCGGCAGGGTCGAGGATGTGGCAACCGGCTGTGACGGCCACTAGTCCGGCGATAAGGCCATTCATGACCTTTTCCGGAAAGACCGTCCGGTCCCCGATCATCGTCCAGAGATAACCGGCGATACAGCCGGCAGACCCGGCAAGGATCGTGTTCAGGACAATCGAACCGATGCTCGTGCTGGCCGCTCCGGTAGAGCCGCCATTGAACCCGATCCAGCCAATATAAAGCATCAGCGTGCCTGCACCTGCGAGCACCGGGCTATGGCCGGAAAAGCGGACCGGTTCGCCATTCTCCCGGAACCGCCCCCGGCGCGCGCCGAGCACGATACAGGCTGCCAGGGACAGCCAGCCGCCCAAGGCATGGACCACGGTGGATCCAGCGAAATCGACATATCCGGCATTGCCAAGGAAGGCGCCTGAATTCGGTTGCAATGCTGCGCCCCAGCTCCAGTGGACAAAGACAGGATAAACCAGGGCACCCACGACGATCGAGCCCAGGACATAGGCCGACAGGCGCATGCGTTCGGCCACCGCGCCAGAGACAATCGTTGCCGCCGTTCCACAGAACATCGCCTGGAACAGGAAGAAGATCTCGTTGCCGCCCCCAATATCCCGCAGGCCGGCCAAACCCGTTTCGAAACCGACCGGCAGCCAGGACGATGCGCCAAAGGCGAGCATGAACCCGATCACTGCGAAGAACAGCACCGATGCGGCGAAGTCCATAATGTTCTTCATGGCAACGTTGATCGAGTTCTTGGACCGGACCATGCCGGCTTCCAACAGCAGGAAACCGATCTGCATCACCATGACGAGCGCGGCGGCCACCATGACCCAGACCATGTTGAGAAGTCCCTGCACCTGATCGGGCGATGAGATCGCGACCGGGCTTGCCTCAGAGGGCAGGCTGGACAGGCCAAAGGCAAGCAAGGCCAAGGCGGCCTTTCGTCCATTCTTCAAATGCGCCAATCAGGCCCCCTGCAGCAAATATTACAGACATGCGTTATTGTGCAGTACAGCAATTTCGTAAAATCACGGTAAAATCAGACTTCTATTGCGAAGCAGCCTCCGGAGACCTGTTGATGAGGGCCCAAAGCACCCTCCTCTGGGACACCACTGCAAGTGTGGCTAACAAGGCTATCAGAGCCCTTATCTGCCCGATCAGACCTTACGCTTACTGGGCCAGGAAAGACTGTTCGCAAGTGAACAAGCCGTTTTGCGTCCGATCAAACTCCGCTGAGGCGAGGCGCTTTACGACGCGGCCGGGGCCGGTCCTGTCGATGGCGTATTGCTGTCACTCCTTCAGAAGGCGATGATGCCCGGATAGGCTTCGGACAGAACGAAAGGCACAAGCGGGATGGGCGAGCTGATCTGGATTGTCTTTCTGGTCTTTGCCCTTCAGCCCGTGCTCAGCACCCGCATGCTGGAATGGTCCCGGCGGGGGAAGATCTCCCAGATCGAGAAGACCCGACAGTCCCGCGTCATTGCGCTCATCCACCGTCAGGAAACAATGCGCCTGCTGGGCTTTCCTGTCATGCGCTACATTGACATGCAGGACTCCGAAGCCGTCCTGCGCGCCATTCAGATGACCGGCAACAATGTCCCGATAGACCTGATCCTGCACACGCCCGGCGGCCTCGTGCTCGCCTCGACCCAGATTGCCCGCGCCATCCGGGCGCATCCAGCCAAGGTCACCGTCTACGTCCCGCACATGGCGATGTCGGGCGGGACACTGATTGCGCTGGCTGCTGACGAGATCGTCATGTCGCCACACTCCGTGCTTGGTCCGGTGGACCCGCAGATCAACCAGTATCCGGCCGTTTCCATCCTGGACGTCGTCGCCCGCAAACCGGTCGCGGAAATCGATGATGAAACACTGATCCAGGCTGACGTGGCGCGAAAGGCGATCGACCAGCTACGGGCCGCCGTTGAGGCCCTGCTCTCCCCGGAGGTGGCGCCGGACAAGCGAACCGCTTTGGTCGAGGCCCTGAGCAGCGGCCAGTGGACGCATGACTATCCGATATCGGCTGAAGAAGCTGCCGCACTCGGCCTCAACATATCTCTCGACATGCCCGAATCTGTCCTGACCCTGATGACCATGTACCCTCAACCGACCCGCATGGGGCAGAGCGTGGAATATGCGCCGGAGCCGCGCACACGCCCGCCTGCACAAACACGGCGATAGCCGGCATTCAGCCAAAATGCACTTGCCTTGCCTAACCGCTTTGCCTGGCCTGCCTAGGCAAGCGCGGAGGTTTTCCGCGCCTGTGAGCACCGTCAGGGGCTCATTTTGACAGTGATCAAGGCGGACTGTGTGTCAACGGCGGAGTAAAACCCGACCAAAGGGCGGCGCAAAAGTAGGCCACTTTGGGGTTGGGCGTGAAGGGCGCATAGAGCGCTGGCGGCCAGTCGACCGCGCTCCCCAAATAGCTGGCGGTTGACTGGCCGCCTTGGCCCGTGAGGGCCAAGTCATGGATTGTCGGTCAGGAGGTTTTGGTGGCTTTTCGCGCCTGGCTTTGGGCCAGGCGATAACTTTCGCCGTTCATCTCGAGGATGTTGACGTGGTGGGTCAGCCGGTCGAGGAGCGCCCCGGTCAGGCGCTCGGTTCCGAAGGTCTCCGTCCATTCATCGAAGGGCAAGTTGCTCGTGATCAGCGTAGCCCCGCGCTCGTAGCGCTGCGAGATCAATTCAAAGAGCAGCTCGGCCCCGGTTTTGGAGAGAGGGACGAAGCCCAATTCGTCGATGATCAGCAGCTTGGCGTTGGCCATCTGTTTTTGGACCCGCAGCAGGCGACGCTCGTCGCGCGCCTCCATCAGTTCGTTGACCAAGGCCGCGGCGGTGGTGAAGCTGACCGTCATCCCTTTCTGGCAAGCAGCGAGCCCCAGGCCGAGGGCGACGTGGGTTTTGCCGGTGCCGCTTGGGCCGAGGGCGATCACGTTCTCGCGCCGTTCGATCCAGTCGCAGCGCGCCAGTTCCAGCACCTGCATCTTGTTGAGCTTGGGGATTGCCTTGAAGTCGAAGCTGTCGAGGCTTTTGGTGGCCGGGAACTTGGCCGCCTTGATGCGGCGCTCGACCATCCGTCGCTCGCGATCGATCAGCTCCAGTTCGACCAGGCGCGTCAGGAACTGGACATGGTCCAAGCCCTCGGCGGCGCATTGGCGCGCCACCTTCTGATACTCACGCAGGAATGTCGGAAGCTTCAGCCTCTTGAGGTGATGCTCCAGCAGGATTTCGGGGGCATGGGTCATTCCGCAGCCTCCGACATCAGGGACATGTAGCTGGCCGCTGAGGTCGTCTCGACCCGCGCCCGTGGCAGGTAGGGGTACACGTCGAGGTCGAGCCGTGGTGGCCGCTTCTCGACCTGACACAGAACCAGATGCTTCACAGCATCAAAGCCGACCGCGCCCATCTTCAGGGCCTGCTTTACGGCGGCGTGTAGCTCCTCCATGCCGAAGGTCTCCAGAAGACGCAGCACCTGGACATACTCGCGGCGCCCTATCTTCAGCATGCGCGCTTCCATCAGGCGGCGCAGCGTGTCGAACTCTTTTGGCAAGTCCCACTCCGCAAGGGGCGCAGCCTGATCCAAAGCATTGATCTTGCGTTCGATCAGCGGGAGGTAGTGGATCGGATCGAACACCATGTCCTCGCGCGCGTAGCACCGCGGATGGCGTGCGATCACGTCCCCACGGCAGCCAATCACCACCTGATCGACATAGGCCCGCACCCACACATCCTGATGGCCATAGGCCACGGGGACCGAGTAATCGTTGGTGTTGTAGCGGACCAAAGACTGGGAGCTCACCCGGCCGCTGGCCTGTGCGCAGGCCTCAAAGGGGGCGGCTGGCAAGGGGCGCATCTCGGCCAGATCCCGCTGCAGGCGCGCGCCGATCATCTCCGTGTGCCCACGCAAGGTGTCGCCCTGACGGGCACGGCACTGCTCTTCAAGGTAGGCGTTGAAGCTCTCCCAATCCGGGAAGTGGGGGATCGGCACCATGTGGTTGCGGCGCACGTAGCCCACCATCCCCTCGACATTGCCCTTGTCATTCCCTTTGCCCGGCCGCCCGTAGCGGTCTCGGAACAGGTAGTGCGACAGCAATCCGCTGAACTGCGTCGCGCGGACCCGTGTCCCATCCGGCTGGATCTTCGAGACCAGGCAACGGTCGTTGTCATAGAGAACCGACAGAGGCACCCCGCCAAAGAAGGCAAAGGCATGCACATGCCCGTCCATCCAGGCCTCCGCCGTCGCCGCCGGATAGGCCCGCACGAAGTAGGCATCGCTGTGCGGCAAATCCAGGACGAAGAAGTGGGCCTTTTGTTCGACACCCCCGATCACAACCAACGCTTCGCCAAAATCGGCTTGCGCATGGCCCGGCGGATGCGCCAGCGGCACGAACATCTCACGGGTGCGTCGTTCACGCTGCCGAACGTAGTCCTTGATAATCGTATAGCCGCCGGTGAACTCGTGTTCCGCCTTGAGCCGCTCGTGGATCCGCTTCGCTGTGTGGCGCTGCTTGCGAGGCAACTTCTTGTCCTCTTCAAGCCAGCCGTCGATGATCTCGCTGAACCCATCAAGCTTGGGACGCTTGATCTCCTTCGTGCGCCGGTATCCCGGCGGCGATGAGAACGCCAACATCTTGCGAACGCTGTCGCGCGATATGTTGAAATGGCGCGCCAGATCCCGCTGGCTCATCCCCTCGCTGCGCGCCAGCCTGACCTTCAGATAAAGTTCCACGGTGTAAATCTCCTCGCCCTCCCTGCTGCCGCAAGAAGGGAAAAAGTGGACGACTTTTACGCCGCCCGCACCGCCAATACGACGGCGCTACCGTGGTCTAATTTTGCACCGCCGTTCTCA
>NZ_NCST01000111.1 GCF_002088975.1 Henriciella aquimarina | reverse complement strand
TGAGAACGGCGGTGCAAAATTAGACCACGGTAGCGCCGTCGTATTGGCGGTGCGGGCGGCGTAAAAGTCGTCCACTTTTTCCCTTCTTGCGGCAGCAGGGAGGGCGAGGAGATTTACACCGTGGAACTTTATCTGAAGGTCAGGCTGGCGCGCAGCGAGGGGATGAGCCAGCGGGATCTGGCGCGCCATTTCAACATATCGCGCGACAGCGTTCGCAAGATGTTGGCGTTCTCATCGCCGCCGGGATACCGGCGCACGAAGGAGATCAAGCGTCCCAAGCTTGATGGGTTCAGCGAGATCATCGACGGCTGGCTTGAAGAGGACAAGAAGTTGCCTCGCAAGCAGCGCCACACAGCGAAGCGGATCCACGAGCGGCTCAAGGCGGAACACGAGTTCACCGGCGGCTATACGATTATCAAGGACTACGTTCGGCAGCGTGAACGACGCACCCGTGAGATGTTCGTGCCGCTGGCGCATCCGCCGGGCCATGCGCAAGCCGATTTTGGCGAAGCGTTGGTTGTGATCGGGGGTGTCGAACAAAAGGCCCACTTCTTCGTCCTGGATTTGCCGCACAGCGATGCCTACTTCGTGCGGGCCTATCCGGCGGCGACGGCGGAGGCCTGGATGGACGGGCATGTGCATGCCTTTGCCTTCTTTGGCGGGGTGCCTCTGTCGGTTCTCTATGACAACGACCGTTGCCTGGTCTCGAAGATCCAGCCGGATGGGACACGGGTCCGCGCGACGCAGTTCAGCGGATTGCTGTCGCACTACCTGTTCCGAGACCGCTACGGGCGGCCGGGCAAAGGGAATGACAAGGGCAATGTCGAGGGGATGGTGGGCTACGTGCGCCGCAACCACATGGTGCCGATCCCCCACTTCCCGGATTGGGAGAGCTTCAACGCCTACCTTGAAGAGCAGTGCCGTGCCCGTCAGGGCGACACCTTGCGTGGGCACACGGAGATGATCGGCGCGCGCCTGCAGCGGGATCTGGCCGAGATGCGCCCCTTGCCAGCCGCCCCCTTTGAGGCCTGCGCACAGGCCAGCGGCCGGGTGAGCTCCCAGTCTTTGGTCCGCTACAACACCAACGATTACTCGGTCCCCGTGGCCTATGGCCATCAGGATGTGTGGGTGCGGGCCTATGTCGATCAGGTGGTGATTGGCTGCCGTGGGGACGTGATCGCACGCCATCCGCGGTGCTACGCGCGCGAGGACATGGTGTTCGATCCGATCCACTACCTCCCGCTGATCGAACGCAAGATCAATGCTTTGGATCAGGCTGCGCCCCTTGCGGAGTGGGACTTGCCAAAAGAGTTCGACACGCTGCGCCGCCTGATGGAAGCGCGCATGCTGAAGATAGGGCGCCGCGAGTATGTCCAGGTGCTGCGTCTTCTGGAGACCTTCGGCATGGAGGAGCTACACGCCGCCGTAAAGCAGGCCCTGAAGATGGGCGCGGTCGGCTTTGATGCTGTGAAGCATCTGGTTCTGTGTCAGGTCGAGAAGCGGCCACCACGGCTCGACCTCGACGTGTACCCCTACCTGCCACGGGCGCGGGTCGAGACGACCTCAGCGGCCAGCTACATGTCCCTGATGTCGGAGGCTGCGGAATGACCCATGCCCCCGAAATCCTGCTGGAGCATCACCTCAAGAGGCTGAAGCTTCCGACATTCCTGCGTGAGTATCAGAAGGTGGCGCGCCAATGCGCCGCCGAGGGCTTGGACCATGTCCAGTTCCTGACGCGCCTGGTCGAACTGGAGCTGATCGATCGCGAGCGACGGATGGTCGAGCGCCGCATCAAGGCGGCCAAGTTCCCGGCCACCAAAAGCCTCGACAGCTTCGACTTCAAGGCAATCCCCAAGCTCAACAAGATGCAGGTGCTGGAACTGGCGCGCTGCGACTGGATCGAACGGCGCGAGAACGTGATCGCCCTCGGCCCAAGCGGCACCGGCAAAACCCACGTCGCCCTCGGCCTGGGGCTCGCTGCTTGCCAGAAAGGGATGACGGTCAGCTTCACCACCGCCGCGGCCTTGGTCAACGAACTGATGGAGGCGCGCGACGAGCGTCGCCTGCTGCGGGTCCAAAAACAGATGGCCAACGCCAAGCTGCTGATCATCGACGAATTGGGCTTCGTCCCTCTCTCCAAAACCGGGGCCGAGCTGCTCTTTGAATTGATCTCGCAGCGCTACGAGCGCGGGGCTACGCTGATCACGAGCAACTTGCCCTTCGATGAATGGACGGAGACCTTCGGAACCGAGCGCCTGACCGGGGCGCTCCTCGACCGGCTGACCCACCACGTCAACATCCTCGAGATGAACGGCGAAAGTTATCGCCTGGCCCAAAGCCAGGCGCGAAAAGCCACCAAAACCTCCTGACCGACAATCCATGACTTGGCCCTCACGGGCCAAGGCGGCCAGTCAACCGCCAGCTATTTGGGGAGCGCGGTCGACTGGCCGCCAGCGCTCTATGCGCCCTTCACGCCCAACCCCAAAGTGGCCTACTTTTGCGCCGCCCTTTGGTCGGGTTTTACTCCGCCGTTGACACATGGTCCCGCCAGTTCGGCAATCTGCCCGGTGAGCGCGAAAATTCCCGCCCCGATCATGACACCGGTGCCCATCGAGACACCGCCAATCAAGGTCACTTTCGAGGATGTCGCCGACGCCGACGAACATCTCCACGAACTCCGAGCCGCTGATCGAATAGAAAGGCACGCCAGCCTCGCCGGCAACCGCGCGAGCCAGAAGCGTTTTGCCGGTGCCTGGCGGTCCGACCAACAAAACGCCCTTGGGCATGCGAGCCCCAAGCCGGCCGTAGCCCTGCGGCTCCTTCAGGAAAGCCACGATCTCCTCGAGTTCGGCCTTGGCCTCGTCGACACCGGCGACATCCTCGAAAGTGACCTTTGTGTCGGTCTCCAGATAGACCTTGGCCTTGCTCTTGCCGATCGACATCATGCCGCCGCCGAAGCCCTGCTTCTCGGCCATGCGTCGGATCAGGAACATCCAGACAGCGAAGAACAGCACCATGGGTAGGAGCCAAGACAAGAGGTTGCCGAGGAACGTGTTATCCCTGGCGGCCGAGAACGGCACGCCATATTGCTCGAGCCGCTCGGCAAGCGCCGGATCGACGCGGTTGGCGACAACGTGCTGTTGCTGCGCGCCTTCTTCGCCCTTCAGTGTCCCGCGGATGTACTGCGAGGTGACTGTCACCTCGCTCAAGCGGCCTTCCTCCAGATATTGCTCGAACGCGCTGTAGGGGATGGTCTCAACGTGTTGCCCTTGAGACCAGAAGTTCTGAAGCATGATGATCCCGAACACCGCCAGGATCGCGTACCAGATGTTGATCTTCATTCGCCGGTCCATGGCGCTCCTCCTGCAGCTGTGCCCTCAGCGCCGGGCCTAGCAGTCCAATCGGAGGGCTTGTCACCGGCCCGTCGTTCAAGCTGCCGGCCCCCCGTGAAACCGGCTACCATCATGAGGGCATCCGCTCCAAGGCGAGGGCGATCCCCTGCCCGCCCCCGATACAGAGTGTCACGAGGCCACGCTTGACCCCGTCGCGCTCCATCGCATGCAGGAGCCGCGTCGTGAGAACGGTTCCAGTCGCGCCGATCGGATGGCCGTGCGCAATGGCGCCGCCCTCGACGTTGACGATGTCTTCTTCGAGCCCGATTTCACGCACCAATGCAACGGCAATCGCGGCGAAAGCCTCGTTGATTTCGACCCGGTCGAGATCGCCGACACTCCAACCCGCGCGCTCCAGGGCCTGATAGACGGCCGGTACCGGTCCGAGGCCGAACATGCCGGGATCGACCGCGCCCACACCGTAGGAAACCAACCTGGCCATGGGTTTAAGACCGTTCTTCTCCGCCCAAGTCGCCTCGGCGATTATCATCGCCGCCGCTCCGCTGTTGAGTCCCGGCGCATTGCCAGCCGTAATCGTACCCTCCTTGCGGAAGGCAGGCCTGAGCTTGCTCAGACTGTCGAGGGTCGTGTCGGGCCGGTTGTGCTCGTCGGTATCGAATGTGGTCGTCTCCTTACGAGTCTTGAGTTCTACCGGAGCGATCTCTTGCTTGAAATTGCCAGCAGCCTGCGCCTCGGAAAAGCGCCGCTGAGAGCGTTCGGCCCAGCGATCCTGATCTTCGCGCGTAATCTGAGCCTTCTTCACCAAGTCTTCCGTGTGCCAGCCGGAGTGCTCGCTGGAAAAGGCGTCGTTCAGGCCGTCACGGAGCATGCTGTCGTACATCTGGGCATCACCCATGCGATAACCCCAGCGCCCGTTTTGAACGATGTAGGGGGCCTGGTCCATGTTCTCCATGCCGCCGGCGACCGCGCATTCGATATGTCCGAGCATGATCTCCTGGGCCGCCGAGGCGATCGCCTGAGCCCCAGAGCCGCACACCCGATTGACGGTCATCGCTGGCACGCCAACCGGAATGTCAGCACCGATTGCCGCCTGGCGTGAAGGGTTCATTCTGGCGCCCGCCTGGATCACCTGTCCCATGACCACGGTTTGAACGAGCGAGGGATCGACGCCCGACCGCTCGATCGTCGCGCGGATCGCCGTTGCGCCGAGCTCGGTCGCCGGCAGATCTTTCAAGGATCCTCCATAGGTGCCGATCGCGGTGCGCACGGGGGTACAAAGCATAACCTGCTTGTGAGTCATCGGTGTGCTTTCCTTCTTGTCTCGCTTGAGTGGATTGGTTCCTGATTCCGCTCAGATCAGGTACTGGCCGCCATTGACGGTCAGCGTCGAACCCGTGATGAAACCCGCGTCGTCGCTCGCCAGAAACACCACGGCCCGGGCAATTTCCTCGGGTTGGCCGAGGCGGCCGACCGGGATCTGGGCGACGATGCTATCGAGAACCTTAGGGGAAACGTCGGCGACCATGTCGGTCTCGATATAGCCCGGGGCAATGGCGTTGACGGTGACGCCTTTGGCGGCGCTCTCGAGCGCTAGCGCCTTGGTGAATCCCAGAAGACCGGCTTTCGCCGCCGCATAGTTGGTCTGGCCCAGTTGGCCCTTCTGGCCATTAATCGAGCTGATGTTGATAATGCGGCCGTAACCGCGCTCCCGCATCGGGGAAATGACGGTGCGGCACATAGTGAAACAAGCGGTCAAATCGGTATCGATTACCGCGCGCCAGTGCTCTGACGTTAATTTATGGAGCATAGCGTCGCGGGTGATCCCCGCATTGTTCACGAGAATCTCGACCGGGCCATATGCGGTGGTGATTTTCGCGACGGCGGCGGCGCAGGCCTCGTCATCGGCCACATCCCATTTGAAAACAGGGATGCCCGTTGCCGCCTTGAAGTCTTCGGCCGCCAGATCGTTGCCGTGGTAGCTAGCGGCGACCGTATAGCCCGCATCGCGCAGGGTTCTGGCAATCGCGGAGCCGATTCCGCGCGTGCCGCCGGTCACCAATGCCGTTCGTCCCATGATTTCAACCCCCGTAAGAGATACCAACCGCTCTGCAACGGCCGTTGCAGCCTTGTGCGAAAACTGCAGATTGCGTTGTGTCGCGTTGGGCAAGGTCTTTGATCACGTTCATTCCTCCTTACGGGCTCAATCCTTCCGGGTCCTCCATGTCTAGAAGACGATGCCCGGCTGGCTCCGTTACACAAGGAGCGCTGATCGCATAGTCGTTCGACGGGAAGGAAAGCTCCGACCCGCTCCGGTGGCCGTGAAGGATTTGTGTAACTTTCGGCGACCCATTCACGTCTTATGTGACGCCAATGAAAATCCGGGTGGGCACACCGTCCCGGTTTTGAGCAGCGGAGGAGCGAGGCCAAGTGATCGAGACGATGGAAGATGGAATCCGTGCCGCTTCAAAAGCCGGCCTGATTGATCCAGATAACGAACAGCTCGTTCATCCAGAAGGGTTTTTAACCCCAAGGTGCCAGCCATGCCGACGCCAGCGCGACTGCCTTGATGGTGGCGTTTTGGCGGCACACAAAGGCCGGAACGGAAATAGCGACGGGGAGGGAGATTCTGGGTGTCCACCGGACTCGGACGGCTCCGACGACACCGAGATGGAGGCAATTCTGCAGGAGTTTATCGAAACGCTTATCCGTCTCTTGGAACCCCGCTACGCCGAGGTGGTGTGGCGCGCGGAAATTCTGAATCATCCGCCCACCAGGATCGCCACAGATCTCGGTCTCAGCGAACAGATAGTCATCAGACGACTTCAGCTAGGCCGCCGGACCCTCCTACACCTCGTCATGTTGACGCTGGAACCCCCTCTTAAGGTTTGATGCCCAAACATTTTGACTGTTCCGTGCTGGTTGACTGTTCCGTGCTGGGAAATAAAACGGCAATCAAGAATTTACTTGGAATCGACAGTAGCGACAGATCAATTGGCAATAACTCTCGAGTTTCTGCGAATTTACCCCTGTCCCGTCCAATCAAGGGATGAGATAGGGGCTGATCTCGAAGAGGGGAGTGACAGGTCGTCTGATGCGATGCAACGATCCTGGATCCTTTCACGCTGAAGCCGGTGGTAGCCGCGGGAGCGTCTGCCTCGCCGTGGCGCGAAATGAACGCAGAACTTTGTAGTCAAAGAGTACGTGAAGAGAGGATAGAATCAATGAGCCAAGCCCATAGCGGCCATGCCGGCCACATGCCGTCAAGCGGACGGGGAATGGTGATCTCGGCTTGGCTGACCGGCATCTATTTCGTGATCGAGATGGGCATCGGCCTCTGGACGGGCTCGATCGCGGTGATTTCCGATGCCTTCCACACCTTCTCGGCGGTGGGTGGCGTACTAGTCGCGATCGTCGCCGCCAAGCTTGCCCGCCGCCCCGCCGACGAGGATCGCAGTTTCGGCTGGTACCGCGCCGAGATTATCGGAGCGCTCGTCAATGGCGGCTTCCTTCTGGGCATGGCGCTCATCGTGATCGTAATGGGTGCGATGCGGCTGTCCGACCCGATCGAGCTGCCTACCGGGCCGATGCTTTGGGCCGCGGCGGGCGGGCTTTTCACCGAGTTTATTTCGCTCGGCTTGATCTGGAAGCAGAGCCAGAGCGACCTGAACGTGAAAGGCGCACTTTGGCACATCATTCAAACCTTCGTCGGCAGCCTGCTCATTATCGTGACGGCACTCGTGATTCAATTCACCGGGTTCCTGCTGATCGATCCGATCCTTGGTATGGGCTTCGGCTTCGTGCTGCTCTGGGCCAGCTGGGGCATTCTGCGCGACGCTGCTCACCTATTGATGGAAGGCACACCGGCCGACGTCGGCCTGTCCGATGTCACCGGCGCGCTGGAGCAGGTCGAAGGCGTTGCGAATGCCCACCACGTCCATGCCTGGGCTCTGACCAGCGGCCGTTACGTCTTCTCCGGTCATGTGCGCGTCGCCGACGAGACCGATCCCCAAGCGGTCCTGGCGGCAGCGCACGCCATGCTCAAAGAAAAATTCGGATTCTTCTTCGTCACCTTGCAGGTCGAGGACACCTGCCTTGATGAGTCCGGGGCTGAAGCCATCGACGTGACGCGCACGGCAGGGGGCCGCAGCCGGAAATGAAGATCGTTCTCCTGCTCCTGCTGATCACGCTGTCGGAGGCCACAATCGGCGTGTTCGTGAAGCTCACCGACGGACTGATCCCGATCCAGACGCTGAATTTCTACGCTCTGAGCTTCGCGGCCGCCTTTCTGATGGCGGTCATGCCGCTGGCGACCGGCCGGCCCTTGCGCTTTCCGAAAGGCAACCTGAAAGACACCGCGATCATCGGCGTGCTGATCGCCACGCAGATCAGCGTTTTCAACTACGCCATGACGCTGGTGCCCATCGCCAATGCGGTGATCTTCTGGAGCGTCGCGCCCTTCTTCGTGTTCATCTTCTCGGCGCTGTTTCTCGGCGAAAAGGCACGCAAGAGCTACATCCTGATCTTCGCCGTCGCGCTGACCGGTATCGTCCTCGCCAAGCCGCTTGAGGGCGGCCACATGATCGGCAACCTCGTCGCACTCGGCGACGGCGCGATCTACGCCGCCATGGTCACCTACATGCGCTACGAAGGAAAGACCGAGGCCGGCAACGACATCGCCTGGTCGATGCTCGCGGGGGCGCTGATCCTGTCGCCAGCGCTCATCCTCGCCGGCCCCGGCACGCCCGCCGCGACCATCTCCTATGCCGCACTCGGGATGGACCTGCCGGTGATGCTCTGGGCAGCGGGGCTGGGCATCGTCTCGACCGGCTTCGCCTATTTCGGCATCTCCATCGTCCTCAAGACGCTCAACGCCAATGTCTACGCGCTCGTCGATATCATCGTCTCACCGGTCGTGGCGTCAACGCTGGGCTACCTTATCTTCGCCGAAATCCCGGCGCAGGGCATGATCTATGGTGGCGCATTGCTGCTCGGGGCCGGTTTCTGGTTGACCCGCGAGATGTCGCGCGGCGCGGAAAACCGGGCCGTTCATCCCTGCCAGTGTGCGTGAACCGAACGGATCAACTCGTGTGAATCCAATCAGCAACGACACGAGACTTGGCAGACAAACGCCAGTAGGTCGTGATGGTGGTGTCGCGGGACGGATAGACGATGGGATGAAAGTCGAGTGACCGTTGGAATCATCGCGCAAATCATTCTGGTCATGTTGCTTTGGGCTGCCTGCTTCCCGCTGATAACCGTCGGCATTGAATTTGCCCCTCACCTGACATTCGCCACGCTGCGCGCGTTCCTGGCAGGCGCAGCGTTGATCATCGTCGCGCTTGCATTGCGGCAGCCCCTGCCCAAAAGTCGTCGAATCTGGACAATGTTGGCCATCGTTGGCGCAGGTGCCACCAGCCTGGGCTTCTTGGGGATGTTCCATGCCGCGGAATTCGTTTCCCCGGGCATCGCCACTGTAATCGCCAACACCCAACCGCTGTTGGCGGCGGGTCTGGCGGGTATCATCCTCAAAGAACAGTTGACCGCGCTGGGCAAAGCAGGCCTTGCCTTGGGCTTTATGGGGATACTCGTCATCACTTCGCCCCAGATACTCACCGGCGGGCAAGAAAATTACATTCTAGGAGTAGCCTATATTGTCCTGGCTGCACTCGGCGTCACGGTCAGCAACGTTGTAATTAAACGAATTGCCGGAAACGTCGACGCCCTTATGGCAATGGGCCTCCAGTTGCTCATCGGCAGTGTTCCGCTCGCTATTGTCGCCTGGGCCACGGAGGAGCCAACAACGATCCGATGGACGTTGCCATTTGTAGGCGCGCTCCTTGTTCTCAGTCTGTTCGGGTCGGCGTTGGTATACTGGCTATGGTTCTCCGTGCTGGAGAAAGCGCCTCTCAACCGCGCGAACGCGTTCAGCTTCCTGATCCCGATTTTCGGCCTTGCAATGGGCGCTTTGTTTTACGGTGAGACCCTTGGCTGGATGCAGATCGCCGGCATTGTCCTTGCGATTCTTGGGGTCGTGTTGGTGACGCGCAGAGGGACTAAGCCGGCCAGAATGGCCGGATAAGGGCAACCGTGTTGGTTTGCTGCTGCCCGGCCTAGGTTCGCGCCCAGCTTCCACCACAGATTTCTCTCGACTTACCTTCGACCACGGCGGTTGCCCTCACTGAACTACTGTACCGTTACTCTTTATGGCTTTGATTTAGATCAATGCCGTTGCTCTCGATTCTCGCATTATGAGCCCGAAACTCGACCCCTATGGTGGGTTTTAGCGCAAGGCTGAGCGTGGGGTGTTGTTGTGCGTTGACCTAAGGCGCTCAGCCCGAAGATGTTTCCGGATCGCCCGATCTTGCCAACTCGGGCCGAGGTTTTGAGCATGACTGTAGCAGCACATAAGACGATTGAAACCGACCCACTTTCCGATGAGCTCGGCAACACGTCACGGCCGATGACGCCGGAAATAGAAATGGCACTCACCGACTATTATCACGAATTTCGTCGCTATCTCGTGCGTCGGGTCGGGGATTCGGTCACTGCGGAGGATGTGCTTCAAACTTTCTGCGTGCGAGTCATCAACAGCGGGACAGTACTTAGGAATAGCGAAAGTGTGGTCGCCTGGTTGTATACGGTGCTGCGCTCGGTGCTGACCGATCATTACCGCAGTGAGGCTGCACGGCGGCGCCGAAAAGACAGCTACATGCAAGACCAGATGGTATTGGGCGATGGCCAGATAGATCTTGCGAACGAGAAAAGCGTTTGCAGCTGTCTTCGAGAGCTTGTGCCGGGGTTGCGCCCGGACTATGCAGAGATTCTTGAACGGATCGATCTGTCGGATGAACCGCGTGAACGAGCCGCAGCTGATCTTGGGATCACACCATCGAATGCGAGAGTGCGCCTGCATCGGGCGCGCCAAGCACTGCGTGTTTCTCTAGCAGCGTTCTGCACCGATTGCTCCGAAGGTAGATTTGACGACTGCACCTGTGAATCAATGCGCAACGGCAAGAGCTGTAGTTTGTAACTATCACAAAGTTCTACAACTGCCCTTCTATCGGCGGGCTGAACCGCGCCGGGTTTGCCGAAGGCTTTAACTCTCAAGAGGATGGAGCGATGAAAGAGAACCCTTGCCGACATACTCAAGCTGAAGTGCGCGCGAGGTGGTGAGTCCAAACGATCTCGAAGCCTTCTCGACCGAGACCGACGCGGAATTCGGCGACGGGATATGCAACTTTCTCCCCACAGCCTCCTTGTCCACGCTCAGGCTAGAATGCGCCGACTTGATGTCGCGCGTAGAGCTGTTGGGAGATTCGCGGAATTGTGCGGCAGCGCCTCGGCGCCGACTTGAAGAATGTCGCTGTGAGGCTGCATCACGACCAAGCAAGCACTGGAAAAGCAGCAGCAGGGGGTTTGTTTGTGCCTGATCTGCCCGATCCATGGTTTCCTCGACTGCCGCTGTGAAGAGACGGATTGTGCACGGGGCCGGCAGGTGGGCTGAAGCTGTAACGGCGGGCAAGTCGTTCCGTCTGTAAGTCCAGATGGTTGTGCCTTCGGGTCACCATAGCGATCCGATGTCCGACGCTGCACCGGTTGCGCCCCCTCCACCCCTACAGCGTCTTTCATCCCAACCAAGGAGACCGGAGATGACAGATTCACGGCCGATGATACCTTCCAGCACGATGCGTTTGCCGGGTTTGAAAGCTCTCGCCATAGCCGCGGGCCTCACCGTCCTCACCGCGGCAGGTGCATTGGCGGCCCAGCATGGAGCAAAGCCACAGCAAGGCCAATCCCAGCAGATGCAGCAGCAGATGCAAGGCGGGCCGTCCTTCGAGCGCATGCAGGAGATGATGCAGCAGGCCCGCGAGACAACAGACCCCGCCGAGCGCCGTCAGCTCACGCGCCAGCACATGCAGATGATGGTCGAGAAGATGCAGGCGATGCACGGCATGATGGGGAACATGCCCATGCAGGGCCAGATGGGCGGCCGGATGTCGGGCGATCAGGGATCCGGCAGTCAGGGCATGGGCATGTCCGGGGACATGTCGGGCGATATGTCCGAACGGATGCAGCAGATGATGGGGCGCATGCAAGAGCAGCAGGGCATGATGCAGCAGATGATGCAACAGATGCTCGAACAGCAGCGCATGATGATGGAGATGGACGAAGACCGCTAACGTCTGGAAGGCGGCTGCCGCATCCTGAATGCGGCAGCCGCCCCCAAGGAGAGAAAGGGACGGTTCTGTGATGCTGATGCAGTTCGACTTCGTCTGTAACGGTCCCTTCGGCCAGGACACGGTCGAGGCGATGGACGGGCTGGCGCCCGCCATCGAAAACCTCAACGCCAAGCTGTTCGACGTGCACCGTCCCCTGAGCGAAATCACCAAAGGACCAATGTGAACGAAGGGCAGGACACACGACCCAATCCACCCTGGCCCCGCATCATCGCCGGTCTGGCGGTGTTGGCCGTCTTCCTCGCGACCGTCCTTGTGTTATGGCGCATCGGCATACTGGACCGCCTGCGCGACGGCGCAGCGCTTGAGCAGGCTGTGATGCAATTCGGCCCGCTCGGTCCCTTTTTGATCATCGGCCTGATGACCGTCGCCATTGTCATGAGCCCGATTCCAAGCGCGCCGATCGCGCTCGCCTCCGGCGCGGCCTACGGCCATTACTGGGGCGCGTTCTACGTTGCCATTGGCTCCGAGATCGGCGCCCTAACCGCTTTTGGCGTCGCGCGCCTCATCGGATACGACGCACTCAAGGCATGGCTCGGCACGCGGCTGTCGACGGGTGTCCTGCACCGCTTCATCACGTCCCAGAACGCCCTCATGGCGGTTGTGTTCGCGACACGGCTCATGCCGTTCCTGTCCTTCGACGTCATCAGCTACGCCGCCGGTCTGACGCCGCTCAGGACTTGGCGCTTTGCCCTTGCTACCCTGTTCGGTATCATCCCGGCGAGCTTCCTGCTCGCGCATTTCGGAGATGAGCTCGCCTCCGGTGACTGGCGGCGTGCCGGGTTAACGGTGCTCGCCCTTGGGCTCATAACCCTGCTTCCTCTCGCCTGGAAGACTGCTCCGGCGCGCTACCGACTAGCTCTGAAGCGCTTATTAAAGCTTGGATAAGCGAGGAACCCCGCGTCGTAATAGCAGTTCTGGCGGTATGTCAGCGTGAATCCCAACGTGACTTGCTTGTGCAACCTCCCCAAGCCGCATTGGTCGGCCCGATTCTACAGAACACAACCTTGCCATGCGTAGGCGACATCAACACCTATGGCGCCATCGCGCCATGAGCAAAAGTTCCAGAAATATCGAACACTCCTCCTCCGAGTATGGCTACAGCTTGATTCTTAGTGGTACCCATATGGTACCCGATCGCATTTCCGGACTATAGCTTGAGAGTCGAAAAGCCCGCTAGCGTGCTGTACTAGCGAGCTTTTTATGGTTGCGGGGGCAGGATTTGAACCTGCGACCTTCAGGTTATGAGCCTGTGCGATTTTCTTGAGCGGGTAGAGTTTCGGCTCGGGCGCATCAATCTCGCCTCTTTCGATGTAGCGGATCAGGTTTGCAAAAACTCCGTCTGTCAACGGCGGAGTAAAACCCGACCAAAGGGCGGCGCAAAAGTAGGCCACTTTGGGGTTGGGCGTGAAGGGCGCATAGAGCGCTGGCGGCCAGTCGACCGCGCTCCCCAAATAGCTGGCGGTTGACTGGCCGCCTTGGCCCGTGAGGGCCAAGTCATGGATTGTCGGTCAGGAGGTTTTGGTGGCTTTTCGCGCCTGGCTTTGGGCCAGGCGATAACTTTCGCCGTTCATCTCGAGGATGTTGACGTGGTGGGTCAGCCGGTCGAGGAGCGCCCCGGTCAGGCGCTCGGTTCCGAAGGTCTCCGTCCATTCATCGAAGGGCAAGTTGCTCGTGATCAGCGTAGCCCCGCGCTCGTAGCGCTGCGAGATCAATTCAAAGAGCAGCTCGGCCCCGGTTTTGGAGAGAGGGACGAAGCCCAATTCGTCGATGATCAGCAGCTTGGCGTTGGCCATCTGTTTTTGGACCCGCAGCAGGCGACGCTCGTCGCGCGCCTCCATCAGTTCGTTGACCAAGGCCGCGGCGGTGGTGAAGCTGACCGTCATCCCTTTCTGGCAAGCAGCGAGCCCCAGGCCGAGGGCGACGTGGGTTTTGCCGGTGCCGCTTGGGCCGAGGGCGATCACGTTCTCGCGCCGTTCGATCCAGTCGCAGCGCGCCAGTTCCAGCACCTGCATCTTGTTGAGCTTGGGGATTGCCTTGAAGTCGAAGCTGTCGAGGCTTTTGGTGGCCGGGAACTTGGCCGCCTTGATGCGGCGCTCGACCATCCGTCGCTCGCGATCGATCAGCTCCAGTTCGACCAGGCGCGTCAGGAACTGGACATGGTCCAAGCCCTCGGCGGCGCATTGGCGCGCCACCTTCTGATACTCACGCAGGAATGTCGGAAGCTTCAGCCTCTTGAGGTGATGCTCCAGCAGGATTTCGGGGGCATGGGTCATTCCGCAGCCTCCGACATCAGGGACATGTAGCTGGCCGCTGAGGTCGTCTCGACCCGCGCCCGTGGCAGGTAGGGGTACACGTCGAGGTCGAGCCGTGGTGGCCGCTTCTCGACCTGACACAGAACCAGATGCTTCACAGCATCAAAGCCGACCGCGCCCATCTTCAGGGCCTGCTTTACGGCGGCGTGTAGCTCCTCCATGCCGAAGGTCTCCAGAAGACGCAGCACCTGGACATACTCGCGGCGCCCTATCTTCAGCATGCGCGCTTCCATCAGGCGGCGCAGCGTGTCGAACTCTTTTGGCAAGTCCCACTCCGCAAGGGGCGCAGCCTGATCCAAAGCATTGATCTTGCGTTCGATCAGCGGGAGGTAGTGGATCGGATCGAACACCATGTCCTCGCGCGCGTAGCACCGCGGATGGCGTGCGATCACGTCCCCACGGCAGCCAATCACCACCTGATCGACATAGGCCCGCACCCACACATCCTGATGGCCATAGGCCACGGGGACCGAGTAATCGTTGGTGTTGTAGCGGACCAAAGACTGGGAGCTCACCCGGCCGCTGGCCTGTGCGCAGGCCTCAAAGGGGGCGGCTGGCAAGGGGCGCATCTCGGCCAGATCCCGCTGCAGGCGCGCGCCGATCATCTCCGTGTGCCCACGCAAGGTGTCGCCCTGACGGGCACGGCACTGCTCTTCAAGGTAGGCGTTGAAGCTCTCCCAATCCGGGAAGTGGGGGATCGGCACCATGTGGTTGCGGCGCACGTAGCCCACCATCCCCTCGACATTGCCCTTGTCATTCCCTTTGCCCGGCCGCCCGTAGCGGTCTCGGAACAGGTAGTGCGACAGCAATCCGCTGAACTGCGTCGCGCGGACCCGTGTCCCATCCGGCTGGATCTTCGAGACCAGGCAACGGTCGTTGTCATAGAGAACCGACAGAGGCACCCCGCCAAAGAAGGCAAAGGCATGCACATGCCCGTCCATCCAGGCCTCCGCCGTCGCCGCCGGATAGGCCCGCACGAAGTAGGCATCGCTGTGCGGCAAATCCAGGACGAAGAAGTGGGCCTTTTGTTCGACACCCCCGATCACAACCAACGCTTCGCCAAAATCGGCTTGCGCATGGCCCGGCGGATGCGCCAGCGGCACGAACATCTCACGGGTGCGTCGTTCACGCTGCCGAACGTAGTCCTTGATAATCGTATAGCCGCCGGTGAACTCGTGTTCCGCCTTGAGCCGCTCGTGGATCCGCTTCGCTGTGTGGCGCTGCTTGCGAGGCAACTTCTTGTCCTCTTCAAGCCAGCCGTCGATGATCTCGCTGAACCCATCAAGCTTGGGACGCTTGATCTCCTTCGTGCGCCGGTATCCCGGCGGCGATGAGAACGCCAACATCTTGCGAACGCTGTCGCGCGATATGTTGAAATGGCGCGCCAGATCCCGCTGGCTCATCCCCTCGCTGCGCGCCAGCCTGACCTTCAGATAAAGTTCCACGGTGTAAATCTCCTCGCCCTCCCTGCTGCCGCAAGAAGGGAAAAAGTGGACGACTTTTACGCCGCCCGCACCGCCAATACGACGGCGCTACCGTGGTCTAATTTTGCACCGCCGTTCTCA
>NZ_NCST01000110.1 GCF_002088975.1 Henriciella aquimarina | reverse complement strand
TCATAGGACGTCAGTTGGTCTGGATCGAGCCGGACCTGATATTGCTTTTCAAAGCCGCCGAGCGACAGGACTTCGGTCACGCCTTCAACGGACTGGAGCGGATACTTGATCATCCAGTCAGCGATCTCGCGCAACTCGACAAGCGACCGCTCGCCGGTTTCATCGACGAGACGGTAGTACATGATAATGCCAAGGCCGGTCGAAATCGGTCCCATCTTCGGCGTGCCGAAGCCTTCGGGGATGGCCTCGCCCGCCTCGCCAAGACGTTCGCCGACAACCTGGCGCGCGAAATAGACGTCCGTGCCGTCCTCGAAATAGATATTGATGACGGACAGGCCGAAATTGGACGTCGAGCGGATCTCCTCAACCTTGGGCAGGCCGGACATGGCCGTTTCGATCGGATAGGTGACATAGCGCTCGACCTCTTCGGGTGACAGGCCTTCAGTCTCCGTGAAGACCTGGACCAGCGAGGGCGAGGGATCGGGAAAGGCATCGACGGGAAGGCTGCGAAAGGCAAACAGGCCGCCGATGGACAGGGCGAGTGCGGCAATGGCGGCAAGCAGCCGGCCACCCGCAAGGCGGTGCATCAAATTGATCATTTTGCGGGTCTCCTAGTGTGCGTGGCCGTCGCCGAAAGCGTCTTTTTCAAGCTGCGCTTTCAGGGTGAAGGCGCCCTCGGCAACGAATGCTTCGTCGGCCTCGAGCCCGGAAATGATCTCGGTATAGCTGCCTGCACTCTCTCCTGTCCGGACCTCGCGCGGTTCGAACCCGTCATCCGTCGGGACGAAGACCGACATCCTGTCTTCAACACTGACAATCGCATCGGAGGGAACGCGCACGACGGGGCGCCCCTCTCCCGTGTCGATCCGCGCCGTTACGAACTGACCGGGCTTCAGCCTGTGTTCGGCATTGTCGACAATGACCCGCGCGGTCGCGGTGCGGGATGCCTCATTGATGACAGGCAGGACATTTGAAATTGTCCCTTCGGCCAGGACGCGGCCATCTTCCTGCTGGAAGGTCACGGTCTGGCCTTCGCTGACCTTGCCGAGATCTTCCTTGTAGACGGCGATGTCGGCCCAGACGACGCTATCATCGATGATGACAAAGATGGGCGCGCCGCCAGCCGATACGGTTTCTCCAAGAGAAACGCTCCGCTGAATCACCTCTCCGGCAAGGGGAGCCGTCACATAGGCTTGTGCAAGCGACCCGTCCGCAGCCTCATTAAGCTTGTCCAGTGTGCCATGACCAATGCCGATCGCATGAAGCCTGTTTTCAGCAGCTTCCCGGCCGGCATTGGCTGCGGCGAATGCCGCACGCGCCGACTGCAGATCGGCCTCGGCGGTGATTTTCTGCTCCCAGAGGTTTTCCTCACGCTCAAGCTCGGCTTGCGCGAGGCGCTCGGCGCTCAGGGCATTCAGATAATCGGCCTTTAGGCCGGCGAGTTCACGACTGGTCAGCCGGGCAAGCGTGGCGCCGGCTTTCACGATATCGCCTTCGCCTGCATAAAGTTGGGCAACGGTGCCCTCGACCTGTGGCGAGACCCTTGCGACACGGTCCGCATCGAAACGGATCTCGGCCGGCAGTTCCAGCTGGCCCGAAACCGCTCCGGTCTGGGCTCGCCCGGTCCGGATACCGGCAGCTTCCGCCTCTTCGGCGGTCAGCTCGACATGATCGCCGCCATCGGCATCATCATGGCTTTCATGCTCCTCATCACTACCGTCTTCGTGGTCGTCATGGCCATCTTCGGCTTGTGGGGGCGTCCGGTTTGCACCAGACGAATCGGAGGCGTCATTGCCGCAAGCACTAAGATACAAAAGCGCTGGCGAAAGCAGCGCCGCATAGAATAAATTCAGTTTCATTGGATCTCTCCTTCGAACGGCGCGGCGCCAATCAGCGCACGCAACCGCAGCGTGTATGTCTGGAGCGCCAGCCGGGCATCGATTACGGCGGCGCGGGTTTCAATCAGACTGCGCCGCGCGTCGAGCGTGGCGGTCAGGTCGAACTTGCCAACCCGGTAGCCCTCTGCCGCAGCTGTATAGGCTTCTTCTGCGAGCGGCAGCGCTTCGCCCTCGAGACGCTGCAAGCGAGACTTCGCAGCCCGCACCTGCGCGGCGAGGCTCGCTTGCTCGGCCCGCAACCTTGCCTCAACAGTCTGTGCTGATAGCTCGGCACTCTGGGTACGTAATCCCGCCGCCCGCGTTGCGTCCTGATTGTGGTCAAAGACCGGCAAAGGAACACTGACACCCGCCAGAAACGCGCTATCGCCCGTGTCCTCAAATCTTCGGACACCAGCCGATACGGTTATATCAGGCCATGCGCCGGCGCGGGCCCGGTCCGTCGCCGCGCTACGAGCCGTCGCTCCGGCCTTAGCCGCCGCAAGTGACGGATGAACGCCAGAATCTGGTTGAGCCGACCCACCCGCCGGATCTGTTACGATTTCCGCAGTGCCAGACAAGACAAAGTCGATCTCTGGACTACCCCAAACGGACGCAAGCGCTAGCCCTTTGGCTTCGACCTGGCCCCGCGCACCATCCGCAACCGCCTGAAGCGCTGCTGCTTCAGCCCGCGCGCGCAGCAACTCAGGCGGAGCCGACGCTCCAGCGTCCACGCGACGCTGGACGACGCCAGAGAACTCGGATGCGAGATCGGCTGAGGCCTGAGCGACCTCGGCCATGTCGTAAGCGGCACGAAGTTCCAGATAGAGTTCCCCTGCGAGTTTCTGAGCTTCCAGGCTTCGTACAGAACATTCGGCACTCGCCAATGCGGCTTCAGCTCTGGCGGCCCGCTCGGAAAGTCTTCGTTTATCGCCAAGCTGTAAGGTCTGCGCCACTACCAGGGTCGTCTCGTAGGCATTGAAGCCTTCAAGCGATCCGCTGCCGGCAAAGTTCTCGGTTTCGACAGACAGAGATGGATTAAGCCAACGGCTCGCCTGATCGGCGTCGGCCGATGAAGCTTTCGCCTCGAGAGCCGCCGTCAGAACTTCAGGCGAAGCATTGGCGGCGCGAGCAATAGCCGCGTCGAGCGTCAGTGGTCGGGATTGATCATAGTCAGTCGCGCCGACATAGACAGAACTACACCCTTGCGCATAGGCCGTACCGGCCATGACCGGCAGGGCGAGCGCGGTGATCGCGCTGCATATAAGAATTTTCATTTTTGCTGGTTTCCTCGTCCAGATTCAACGACAGCGAGGCCGTAGCCACGCAAAATATTCCTGTGTCGTTGGTCTAGGCGCGAGGAGGACGGTAAAGACCGTCTGGGCGGAGGTTCTCGAGAAAAGAACCGCCAGGCAACAAATGTTTTGTCTGCACGACAGACTTCGGAGCGCCGCTTAGATCGCCGCCGCCTATCAGATGGAAATGACAGCTTCCGCACTGATGCGCGGTATGGTCATGACCTTCATGCGATGGCTCCTTATCAGGGGCATCTTGGGCCAGCTCACTCGTAGAACATTCCTCTGCGGCCTGATCGCCCGGATGCATGATATCCGCCGCAGCCGTCATCGGCGCAATAACAAAAGCTATCGCCATCACCATGACGAGCAACCTTCGTAAACACGTTATGACTTGGAACGGAAACATGATTGCTGGGCTAGCTACTTTCTTTTATGATCGGGTAAACAGGCTCACTCTCTTTTTAGCACCTCCAGTCACTGGAGGGTCAAGCGCCTTTTGACGGAAGCCCTGCAAGCACCTCGGCGCCATCATGCTGTTCGTGCAAGCAATTCTCGTGCTGGCCAAGGGCAGCGAGTACAGAGCAGGTCCCGATCTTGCCGCCTTCGCAGGCGCGGATCATGCGCTTGAGCTCGGCCTCGAGCGCCTGCAATTGGGTCAGCCTGCGGCGAACCTCGTCAAGCTGGCGACGTGCAATCTGGTCAACCAGGACGCACTCCCTGCCTGGCTCTACCTGCAGCGAAATCAGTTCCCTTACCGCTGAGACGGGAAACCCCAGATCCCTTGCATGACGTATAAAACGGAGACGCTCTACAGAGGCCCCTGCGTACAACCGCTGTCCGCTTGCGCTGCGTTGCGGCTCGTCGAGCAGGCCAATGGATTCATAATAGCGGATTGTCGTGACTTTTACGGCCGTCGCCCCTGACAGTTTTCCGATCGTCATCAAGGCCATGATAGCGCCCCTTGCCCCTCTAGTTACTGTAGACTGCAGGAAATAACCCTGACGGCTGAAAACACAAGCGCAGGAGGCAACATGAGTGGTGATACGACAATCCAGATACTCGGCATTGCCACAGGTGGCGCAGTTGCTGTGATTCCTATTTGGTCTGCAGCCTTCCCCGCGCAGAGAATTTGGCTCCCGCAGCGTTATTCGCGTTTCGTGGCACCAATCATCTGGAAGGGTACGATCACGAATTTCGGAGCGGCGCTGTCGATTGGGGCTTCAGGTAGGGCAACCGCTCCCGTACCCTGCTGGGCGATATTCGGCCTCGGGTTTGCCCCTCTCATCATCGCGAATATGGTGGTTTGGCGCGCAGATTTCCGGTTCGGTTTCGACGAGACACCAGGAGCCAAGGGCACACTTGCCACCACAGGGCCCTACCGCTACTCCAGCTATCCTCAATACGCTCGCAATACAAAGCTTTCTAACGGAGACGCTTCGATAAAATTCTTACGGTGCATCTCCCCTCACCGACAACGCATGGTAAAATCATAGGATGGGTAGCGAAGACTTGAAAATCGAGACGTCAGACGAGCGCCGAACTCTTCAAATCGTACTATGGCTAAACATACTCATAGCCATTGGCTTTTTTGTCACAGGCTGGTTCGGCGACTCCAATGCCCTCCTGGCGAACGGGCTGGATAATTCCTCGGACGCGATTGTGTATGGCTTGAGCCTGCTTGCACTTACACGTTCGCAGATCTGGAAACGCAACGCCGCTCGACTGTCAGGTGGAATGCTTCTTGTATTTGCCGTCGGCGTCGCCGGCGACGCAATCCGTCGATACTTTGAAGGATCTGAACCCCTCGGTCTCATCATGCTGGCAATGGCCGCGATTGCAGGTGTTGTAAATCTGATCTGTCTCTGGCTTTTGAAAAAAATAGAAAAGAAGGATGTAAACCTGCGAGCCGCTACAACATTTAGTTTCAATGACTTCATCTCGAATGGGGGGATCATTCTCGCGGGCGTAATCGTACTGTGGACTGGGTCCAACTGGCCAGATCTGCTTGTCGGATTGGGAGTCGCGGCGATTGCGGTATATGGTGGAATCGATATTCTGCGCGATGCGCATGCTGATAAGCATCAGTCAGGATGATGCCCCAAACCCGGAATGAAACAAGTGCGTAAAATTCTCAAAATGGTGCGCGCGCAGCGTCACTGGGCCTCGCATGATGGGTTCCCAAGCGTTACCGTAACAAATATTTACTCGATCAACTTTCTATTCCGGCATTGAATTTGCTTTCCCTGTTGAGTTGAATCTCTCTTGGGAAACGAGGACAAATGTCCCGGCTGGCAGATCATATAAGTGCTTATGACTACACATGGTTGTTGTCAGACAGCAGATGGGCCTGGGAGTTCCTGCGCCGAAACCGCCGGTTTCTTGAGGACTCGTCGCTTCCTTCCGCGAGTGAGCTTAGTTTCGCTCCCGCCTGCCATCAGATCACCCTCGTGCGCCCTAGAGCCCCTCAGGCGCTTGCTGAGCGATGGGGGCTCGCCTTCTTCCCGGATCCAGAGGATAGCGGCCTTGAAGCCGACGCGTTCTGGTCGGGAGGTCTCTATCCGAGGCGGGTTCACATGCAAGTTTCTCCGAGTGGTCCTAATGAATCCTGTGAATTCTATGATCGCACTGTTGGCATCTGCAGGATAACGCACTTCACCGACCTCGCCGGCCGCGAACAATTTCTTCTCAAGGGAAATGGCTGCGTCATTCAGGTGTTCTGCACGGGCATGTCACTTCTCGCCCGCGAACCTGTCAAGCTTAGCTTCATCATCGACAGTCTCGACGAATTCCAGGCCAAGCTGAAAACGCTCCAGCGCGCCCAGCGTGTCTATGACCCGCAAGCAGAGGCGGATATCCCGGAATGGACTCGCCATTCCTTGGCCCTTCGCAATGCACTGGTCGCACTCGATTGTCATGATGCCCAACTCTCATATTTTGAGACGGCGCGGTTTATATATGGCGAAGAACGGGCCCGCGAAGCTTGGCACAGCCCAAGCCGAGCGATGAAAGACGAGATGAGACGTGCCCTTGCCCGCGGCCGTGACCTGCGGGACGGCGGTTATGCAACGCTTCTCGGACCCGTCGAAAACGCGCTTCTTTTAGCCTGAAGTAGAATTTTGGCACCTCTTTTGCAGCACCCGCTTGTGAAGGAGGCACCTGATGAGTCCCGCCGACACACCCTCGGTCCGTATTGATCTGGATGACTACGCCTATACTTGCCGACTCTCCAGAAGTCGCTGGGCTTGGGAATTTCTTCGGCGAAATAGCGAATTCAGGCAAGCCGCCCTGCGGGCTGGCGACTCACAGATATCTGAAAAGCCAGCCTGTCACGGCATCCGGCTGCTCCGGCCGCTATGCGACCAGATCGACGCTGAGAAATTCGGCTTGGTTTTTTTTCCCGACATAGACGCGAATGGCTACGAGGCCGACGTCTTCTGGATCCCTGCCCTCTATGCTCGCGCCCTGACCATGCAGGTCGTACCGCGTCATCCGAGCGAGCGCGACGATATTTTCGATCAGACCATCAATGTGTGTGAAGTCACCCACCTCACAGATCGCGTCGGCCGGGAATACCTGATGATCCGTGGGCACGGCCACAGCATCCAAGTCGCTTGTTCTGGTCTGTCACTACTCAGCGTCGAACCCGTCCGCATGAAACTGATCATCGATAATGTGTCGAGCATGGACGAAACACTTAAAGTCATCGGCAAGGCTCAGCGTATTCTTGGCAAGGACGATCCGAGTTTCAACGACACCTGGACACGCTCATCGCTTGCGTTTCGCAATGCGCTCATTGCGCTCGATGCGCATGAGACCGGTCTAACTTATTTTGAAACCGCTGCCATCATCTATGGCGAGGATCGCGCCACCGAAGCCTGGCAGAGCCCCAGCCGGGCCATGAAAGACGAAATGCGCCGCGCCCTCGTGCGAGGACGTGAACTCCGGGATGGCGGATATGTCAACGGCGGAGTAAAACCCGACCAAAGGGCGGCGCAAAAGTAGGCCACTTTGGGGTTGGGCGTGAAGGGCGCATAGAGCGCTGGCGGCCAGTCGACCGCGCTCCCCAAATAGCTGGCGGTTGACTGGCCGCCTTGGCCCGTGAGGGCCAAGTCATGGATTGTCGGTCAGGAGGTTTTGGTGGCTTTTCGCGCCTGGCTTTGGGCCAGGCGATAACTTTCGCCGTTCATCTCGAGGATGTTGACGTGGTGGGTCAGCCGGTCGAGGAGCGCCCCGGTCAGGCGCTCGGTTCCGAAGGTCTCCGTCCATTCATCGAAGGGCAAGTTGCTCGTGATCAGCGTAGCCCCGCGCTCGTAGCGCTGCGAGATCAATTCAAAGAGCAGCTCGGCCCCGGTTTTGGAGAGAGGGACGAAGCCCAATTCGTCGATGATCAGCAGCTTGGCGTTGGCCATCTGTTTTTGGACCCGCAGCAGGCGACGCTCGTCGCGCGCCTCCATCAGTTCGTTGACCAAGGCCGCGGCGGTGGTGAAGCTGACCGTCATCCCTTTCTGGCAAGCAGCGAGCCCCAGGCCGAGGGCGACGTGGGTTTTGCCGGTGCCGCTTGGGCCGAGGGCGATCACGTTCTCGCGCCGTTCGATCCAGTCGCAGCGCGCCAGTTCCAGCACCTGCATCTTGTTGAGCTTGGGGATTGCCTTGAAGTCGAAGCTGTCGAGGCTTTTGGTGGCCGGGAACTTGGCCGCCTTGATGCGGCGCTCGACCATCCGTCGCTCGCGATCGATCAGCTCCAGTTCGACCAGGCGCGTCAGGAACTGGACATGGTCCAAGCCCTCGGCGGCGCATTGGCGCGCCACCTTCTGATACTCACGCAGGAATGTCGGAAGCTTCAGCCTCTTGAGGTGATGCTCCAGCAGGATTTCGGGGGCATGGGTCATTCCGCAGCCTCCGACATCAGGGACATGTAGCTGGCCGCTGAGGTCGTCTCGACCCGCGCCCGTGGCAGGTAGGGGTACACGTCGAGGTCGAGCCGT
Source organism: Henriciella aquimarina (assembly GCF_002088975.1). GTDB lineage: Bacteria > Pseudomonadota > Alphaproteobacteria > Caulobacterales > Hyphomonadaceae > Henriciella > Henriciella aquimarina. Next base: position 1,508 of record NZ_NCST01000110.1, on the reverse strand, counting down.
GGTGGCCGCTTCTCGACCTGACACAGAACCAGATGCTTCACAGCATCAAAGCCGACCGCGCCCATCTTCAGGGCCTGCTTTACGGCGGCGTGTAGCTCCTCCATGCCGAAGGTCTCCAGAAGACGCAGCACCTGGACATACTCGCGGCGCCCTATCTTCAGCATGCGCGCTTCCATCAGGCGGCGCAGCGTGTCGAACTCTTTTGGCAAGTCCCACTCCGCAAGGGGCGCAGCCTGATCCAAAGCATTGATCTTGCGTTCGATCAGCGGGAGGTAGTGGATCGGATCGAACACCATGTCCTCGCGCGCGTAGCACCGCGGATGGCGTGCGATCACGTCCCCACGGCAGCCAATCACCACCTGATCGACATAGGCCCGCACCCACACATCCTGATGGCCATAGGCCACGGGGACCGAGTAATCGTTGGTGTTGTAGCGGACCAAAGACTGGGAGCTCACCCGGCCGCTGGCCTGTGCGCAGGCCTCAAAGGGGGCGGCTGGCAAGGGGCGCATCTCGGCCAGATCCCGCTGCAGGCGCGCGCCGATCATCTCCGTGTGCCCACGCAAGGTGTCGCCCTGACGGGCACGGCACTGCTCTTCAAGGTAGGCGTTGAAGCTCTCCCAATCCGGGAAGTGGGGGATCGGCACCATGTGGTTGCGGCGCACGTAGCCCACCATCCCCTCGACATTGCCCTTGTCATTCCCTTTGCCCGGCCGCCCGTAGCGGTCTCGGAACAGGTAGTGCGACAGCAATCCGCTGAACTGCGTCGCGCGGACCCGTGTCCCATCCGGCTGGATCTTCGAGACCAGGCAACGGTCGTTGTCATAGAGAACCGACAGAGGCACCCCGCCAAAGAAGGCAAAGGCATGCACATGCCCGTCCATCCAGGCCTCCGCCGTCGCCGCCGGATAGGCCCGCACGAAGTAGGCATCGCTGTGCGGCAAATCCAGGACGAAGAAGTGGGCCTTTTGTTCGACACCCCCGATCACAACCAACGCTTCGCCAAAATCGGCTTGCGCATGGCCCGGCGGATGCGCCAGCGGCACGAACATCTCACGGGTGCGTCGTTCACGCTGCCGAACGTAGTCCTTGATAATCGTATAGCCGCCGGTGAACTCGTGTTCCGCCTTGAGCCGCTCGTGGATCCGCTTCGCTGTGTGGCGCTGCTTGCGAGGCAACTTCTTGTCCTCTTCAAGCCAGCCGTCGATGATCTCGCTGAACCCATCAAGCTTGGGACGCTTGATCTCCTTCGTGCGCCGGTATCCCGGCGGCGATGAGAACGCCAACATCTTGCGAACGCTGTCGCGCGATATGTTGAAATGGCGCGCCAGATCCCGCTGGCTCATCCCCTCGCTGCGCGCCAGCCTGACCTTCAGATAAAGTTCCACGGTGTAAATCTCCTCGCCCTCCCTGCTGCCGCAAGAAGGGAAAAAGTGGACGACTTTTACGCCGCCCGCACCGCCAATACGACGGCGCTACCGTGGTCTAATTTTGCACCGCCGTTCTCA
>NZ_NCST01000109.1 GCF_002088975.1 Henriciella aquimarina | reverse complement strand
CAGGCGCCTGATGAAGGCCATGGGCCTGCAGGGCATTATCCGCGGCAAGCCGCATCGCACGACCTACAGCGACAAGGCGGCGCCGTGCCCGCTCGACCATGTGAACCGCAACTTCAAGGCCCCGGCGCCGAACCGGCTCTGGGTCAGCGATTTCACCTATGTCTCGACCTGGGCAGGGTTTGTCTATGTCGCCTTCGTCATCGATGTGTTCGCCCGCCGCATTGTCGGCTGGCGGGTCAGCCGGACAGCGCATGCGGACTTCGTGCTTGATGCCCTTGAACAGGCCTTGCATGACCGGCGGCCCTGCTCTGGAAGTGGTCTTGTCCATCATTCAGATCGTGGCAGCCAGTATGTCAGTATACGGTATACGGAGCGTCTGGCCGAGGCAGGTCTTGAGCCGTCGGTGGGCAGTGTTGGTGACAGCTATGACAACGCTTTGGCGGAAACCATCAATGGACTCTACAAGGCCGAAGTCATCTGGCGGAAAGGCCCGTGGAAATCCATCGATGCCGTTGAATACGCCACCCTCGAATGGGTCGACTGGTTCAATCACCGCCGCCTGCTCGAGCCAATCGGAAACATCCCACCGGCAGAAGCCGAGGCCAACTACTTTGCAGCGCTGAAGGAAAACGCTATCGCTGCTTGACCCCAACCAAACAGCCTCCGGGGTTACCGGCGCGGTTCAATTGGCGCAATAATAGATGCTCGCATTCAAAACAGCGCTTCGACGTCGACCGATGGCGTTGATGTCTCAATCGAGTATGAGCGTCCCTTTGCCGACGGAACGATCAGGTTTGGCTTGAATGGCAATTACATACTTTCGTCCGAAGCGCTCGCCACGCCGAACTCCGATCCTGTCGAGATGATCAACAATTTCGCTCAGCCCGTTGATCTTCGACTCCGCGGCTCACTTGGCTGGTCGGGCGATCATCTCTCGACGACCCTGTTCGTGAACTATGTCGACGATTATAGCAGCGACAGGGTCGGTGAACGTGTTCCGGTCGATTCTTGGACAACCTTCGACGTCTCTGTTCAATATTCCTTGGGGCAGGAGAGGGCGAAAGGGCTGCTGTCGGGTGTCCGGCTCGCGTTGAACGTTCAGAACCTTTTCAATGAAGCGCCGCCATTTGTAGAGTCCGGCATCGACGGCATTTTCTATGATGGAAACAATGCCAATCCATTAGGACGATTTGTAAGCCTCGAATTGAGCAAATCGTTCTAGGCGACCGATCCATGGCGTGCCTCTTGCTGAGGCGCGCCGCATCTCCCCGAATATAACCACAGGCCAACTCCCATGCCCAACGACACTCTGAATCCGTCTGCCGGAAAGCATTGTTTAGCGACGTTGCTTGTATGTCTTGCAAGTTGCACTTTGATCAGTTCTCCGGGATCGGCTCAGGATAAGCCAGAGATAAAAATCGAAGACGTTATCGATAGGGGTCAATCCAGACTGAGACGTGTTGGTTGGCTCGGCTCAGATGCTTTATACGGGCTGTACAGTTCAGCGGCTGGAGAGCCCTCAGTAAGGAGACTTCAACCGGACGGTCCGGCCGGAGCAGATCTTGCCGCGGGCCTTGATGCCAGCGGCGCCGACCGCAATGTGTTCAGGACGATTTCAGTATCGCCGGATGGAAAGCGGTTAGTCTCGTTCGTCGATCATCAATGGCGAACGCTGGAACTCGCGGCGCAGTCCACGACAATCATGACGATGCCAGAACGCCCGGCGGGGCTACCCGAGAACTTTGCATGGTACATGACGGATTGGGCCGATGACGGACGCCGCGTCGCGATTAGTGAAATGTATGACGCGCGAGCTCGGTCGTCCGCTTCGGTTGCTAGCTTCAAGATAAATGGGGTCACACTTGAGGAAACAGCTCCAGCCTCAGATCGCACTGTCGTGCAGCAAACGCGCCTGCTTCTTGTAGATGCGGTCAGTGGCGACAATTTGGGTTCCTGGGTTTTTCCTGGGTGCACATCTGCGGGCCACTCCTTTTCTCCAGGCACTGAATTGTTTGTCACCCTGACATGTTTTGAAGTCGACGTGCCCCACACGAAGCTCATTCGGATCAATACAGAAACGAAGAAATATGAAGAAGTCTTCCGGGCGAATTCCATCATTCAGGGGTTCCGTCCGAAAGTCTCCCCAGACGGGAAACTGATCGCGTTTCCACTCAACAATGATGGCTCCAATTGGGCCGCATTTGTCGACCTTGCAATACTCGACTCAGGATCTGGCGAAATCGTCCAGCGGCTTCGTCCGAACGCAAATCAGGGATTGGCAATGCAGGGTGAGTATTATTGGGCCGCCGATGGAAAGTCGCTCTATGTTTCCGCGCGAGGCGCGGGCCTCGATGAGATTTGGTCGCTTTCTTTGACCGGTGACCACAAACGTCTGGCCGGCGGTGACCGGCGACGGTTCGCAATGTCTCTTTCAGCGGATGGAGCGCAACTCAGTTACATCACGCTGGACGGCTATGGGTATCGAGATATTCGTACGCTCGATACCGAAACCGGTCGCGAGGACATTTTCTACGTTATCGACGATCCAGCATCTCAGTTTGCGCTGGGCCAGTGGCAGCAGATTGAATGGAAATCCACCGATGGGATCCGTCCAAAGGGCTGGTTGATAACGCCCCCCGATTTTGATCCGGCAAATCAGTATCCGCTTTTTGTATACATTCACGGCAATGGAACGGGTAGTGATTTGTACCTGGACGGCGCGTTTACGGGTTCTGTTTCAGGTGGCCCGCTTGAGTGGCACGCCTTGGCCGCCCTGGGATATGTTGTGTTTGTTCCGGACTATCGCATGAGCGGCAATTACGGGCCGGAACCGATTAGGCAGAGCCGGCGCGATCGACTTGACGGGGCCGTATATGACGCCCTCGACGTGATTTCCGGCGTGAATCACCTTGTTTCTCTGGGATATGTCAACTCAGACAGGATGGCCGTCATGGGGCATAGTCTGGGGGGCGCCAGAGCCTTTAAAATCCTGACGGATGAACCTCGCCTGTTTCGTGCTGCGGTCCTCAATGAATCATCAGGCCTCGATCGCCGGTCAATGTTCGAAACCGCCTCGAGCGGTTCTCGGACCGGATCGCACTTCAACCGGTTTATGCGTACGATTTACGGGAAAGAGCTTGCTGAGGACCCGGATCCGTACAAGACGAACTACGTTCTCGATGCCGTGCGAATTCAAACCCCGACACTCTTTCTTCGTGGAGGCTATGGTGGAAACGCGTCACCGACGATGTATGCATCGCACGAAACGGCATTTACGTTAATTCGACAAGCTGGCGTGCCCACACGATACATAATGTTCCCTGATGAGGGGCATACTTACTCTACGCCGGAGGCTGCGCTCGTTGCTTTCGATCTTGTGACAGATTGGCTTGCGAAGCATATGCCCGCAGAGCCTGGTGATGCCGATTTCGTCGTTCGCCAACGAGAATAAAGACCAGGCCCTGTATGAAATGGAAGTCTCTTATCGGTTCGGGTGCGCTGGCGTCAGCTTGAAACCCCATCTGTGCATGCCTGATCTGCACGCAGTCCAGACCAGGCGCGGCCGTACCAGACAACGCGTCGGCTGACCCGAGATCCGAGGCACCCTTAAATATTTCGAGGGTCTGACCCGTCATAAGGTTTGTGGAGGATGTGCTGTCACCTCAAACCGAAGCTGACCTAGAAATCATGGACCAAACGTTGCCAGGGCTTTGACCAGGACAAGAAATTGGGTCCGGTGAGCGGTTGAAAGTCAGAACTATTGACGATGGCTTGCGGCGTATCATTCGCATCGATGCCGAAAAGCTCTTTGCATTGTACTGTACAGACCTTTGTAGAATGGCCGTGTTCGAGAATGGCCAGATGAAGGCCCGCCCCCGATCCTGATGGCGACAGACAATCGCCTTCGGGAGCTCTCCCATGACCGGCACACGCATTCTCATCGGCCAGATCATTATCGTCTTCGTCATCATCATTGGCGCGCTCTGGCTCGCGACCCAGATGACGGCCGACGCGCTCGGTTACCAGGCTGCCCTTGGAGCCCCCTGGTTCGAATTCGCCGACCGGCCGGTCTACAAGCCATGGCGTCTGTTTCAGTGGTGGTATGCCTATGAGGCCTATGCGCCCGAAGTCTTCGCGCGCGGCGGCCTGATCACAGTGAGCGGCACGGGTCTGGGGATTCTCGCCGCCATCACCGGCTCGGTGCTGCGCAGCCGGCATGAACGCAACGTCACGACCTACGGGTCGGCGCGCTGGGCGAAGGTCTCCGATATCCGGCGCGCCAAGCTTTTCGGCAATGCCGGTGTGTTCCTGGGACAATGGGAAGGTCGGTATCTTCGCCATAACGGTCCGGAGCACGTCATGGCGTTCGCGCCGACCAGGAGCGGCAAGGGCGTCGGGCTCGTTGTGCCGACGCTCCTGTCCTGGACCGGCAGTGCCGTGATACACGACATCAAGGGCGAGAACTGGGACCTGACATCGGGCTGGCGGTCGACCTTTTCCACCTGCATCCGTTTCGATCCGACCGACCGGCAAAGTCCGCGTTTCAATCCCCTGATGGCCGTGCGCCGCGGCGAGCATGAGGTCCGCGACGTCCAGAACATCGCGGACATCCTGGTCGATCCCGAAGGCTCGCTTGAGCGCCGCAATCACTGGGAGAAGACGGGTCATTCGCTGCTCGTCGGCGTCATCCTGCATGTGCTTTATGCTGAACCCGACAAGACGCTGTCGGGATGCGCACGCTTCCTCTCCGATCCCGACCGGACCTTTGCGGCGACGCTGCGTGCCATGATGGAAACGCCGCATCTTGGCCCGGCTGGTGCGCACCCCATCGTCGCGCAGGCGGCGCGGGAAGTATTGAACAAGGCCGAGAACGAACGCTCCGGCGTCCTGTCGACCGCGATGAGCTTCCTGTCACTCTATCGCGATCCGGTGATCGCGGCGGTAACGGGTGGAACGGACTGGTGGATCGAGGATCTCGTCGAGGGGAAACGGCCGCTCTCACTCTACCTGGTTGTGCCGCCATCGGACCTGTCGCGAACGAAACCGCTGATGCGCCTGATCCTCAACCAGATCGGACTGTCAACGGCGGAGTAAAACCCGACCAAAGGGCGGCGCAAAAGTAGGCCACTTTGGGGTTGGGCGTGAAGGGCGCATAGAGCGCTGGCGGCCAGTCGACCGCGCTCCCCAAATAGCTGGCGGTTGACTGGCCGCCTTGGCCCGTGAGGGCCAAGTCATGGATTGTCGGTCAGGAGGTTTTGGTGGCTTTTCGCGCCTGGCTTTGGGCCAGGCGATAACTTTCGCCGTTCATCTCGAGGATGTTGACGTGGTGGGTCAGCCGGTCGAGGAGCGCCCCGGTCAGGCGCTCGGTTCCGAAGGTCTCCGTCCATTCATCGAAGGGCAAGTTGCTCGTGATCAGCGTAGCCCCGCGCTCGTAGCGCTGCGAGATCAATTCAAAGAGCAGCTCGGCCCCGGTTTTGGAGAGAGGGACGAAGCCCAATTCGTCGATGATCAGCAGCTTGGCGTTGGCCATCTGTTTTTGGACCCGCAGCAGGCGACGCTCGTCGCGCGCCTCCATCAGTTCGTTGACCAAGGCCGCGGCGGTGGTGAAGCTGACCGTCATCCCTTTCTGGCAAGCAGCGAGCCCCAGGCCGAGGGCGACGTGGGTTTTGCCGGTGCCGCTTGGGCCGAGGGCGATCACGTTCTCGCGCCGTTCGATCCAGTCGCAGCGCGCCAGTTCCAGCACCTGCATCTTGTTGAGCTTGGGGATTGCCTTGAAGTCGAAGCTGTCGAGGCTTTTGGTGGCCGGGAACTTGGCCGCCTTGATGCGGCGCTCGACCATCCGTCGCTCGCGATCGATCAGCTCCAGTTCGACCAGGCGCGTCAGGAACTGGACATGGTCCAAGCCCTCGGCGGCGCATTGGCGCGCCACCTTCTGATACTCACGCAGGAATGTCGGAAGCTTCAGCCTCTTGAGGTGATGCTCCAGCAGGATTTCGGGGGCATGGGTCATTCCGCAGCCTCCGACATCAGGGACATGTAGCTGGCCGCTGAGGTCGTCTCGACCCGCGCCCGTGGCAGGTAGGGGTACACGTCGAGGTCGAGCCGTGGTGGCCGCTTCTCGACCTGACACAGAACCAGATGCTTCACAGCATCAAAGCCGACCGCGCCCATCTTCAGGGCCTGCTTTACGGCGGCGTGTAGCTCCTCCATGCCGAAGGTCTCCAGAAGACGCAGCACCTGGACATACTCGCGGCGCCCTATCTTCAGCATGCGCGCTTCCATCAGGCGGCGCAGCGTGTCGAACTCTTTTGGCAAGTCCCACTCCGCAAGGGGCGCAGCCTGATCCAAAGCATTGATCTTGCGTTCGATCAGCGGGAGGTAGTGGATCGGATCGAACACCATGTCCTCGCGCGCGTAGCACCGCGGATGGCGTGCGATCACGTCCCCACGGCAGCCAATCACCACCTGATCGACATAGGCCCGCACCCACACATCCTGATGGCCATAGGCCACGGGGACCGAGTAATCGTTGGTGTTGTAGCGGACCAAAGACTGGGAGCTCACCCGGCCGCTGGCCTGTGCGCAGGCCTCAAAGGGGGCGGCTGGCAAGGGGCGCATCTCGGCCAGATCCCGCTGCAGGCGCGCGCCGATCATCTCCGTGTGCCCACGCAAGGTGTCGCCCTGACGGGCACGGCACTGCTCTTCAAGGTAGGCGTTGAAGCTCTCCCAATCCGGGAAGTGGGGGATCGGCACCATGTGGTTGCGGCGCACGTAGCCCACCATCCCCTCGACATTGCCCTTGTCATTCCCTTTGCCCGGCCGCCCGTAGCGGTCTCGGAACAGGTAGTGCGACAGCAATCCGCTGAACTGCGTCGCGCGGACCCGTGTCCCATCCGGCTGGATCTTCGAGACCAGGCAACGGTCGTTGTCATAGAGAACCGACAGAGGCACCCCGCCAAAGAAGGCAAAGGCATGCACATGCCCGTCCATCCAGGCCTCCGCCGTCGCCGCCGGATAGGCCCGCACGAAGTAGGCATCGCTGTGCGGCAAATCCAGGACGAAGAAGTGGGCCTTTTGTTCGACACCCCCGATCACAACCAACGCTTCGCCAAAATCGGCTTGCGCATGGCCCGGCGGATGCGCCAGCGGCACGAACATCTCACGGGTGCGTCGTTCACGCTGCCGAACGTAGTCCTTGATAATCGTATAGCCGCCGGTGAACTCGTGTTCCGCCTTGAGCCGCTCGTGGATCCGCTTCGCTGTGTGGCGCTGCTTGCGAGGCAACTTCTTGTCCTCTTCAAGCCAGCCGTCGATGATCTCGCTGAACCCATCAAGCTTGGGACGCTTGATCTCCTTCGTGCGCCGGTATCCCGGCGGCGATGAGAACGCCAACATCTTGCGAACGCTGTCGCGCGATATGTTGAAATGGCGCGCCAGATCCCGCTGGCTCATCCCCTCGCTGCGCGCCAGCCTGACCTTCAGATAAAGTTCCACGGTGTAAATCTCCTCGCCCTCCCTGCTGCCGCAAGAAGGGAAAAAGTGGACGACTTTTACGCCGCCCGCACCGCCAATACGACGGCGCTACCGTGGTCTAATTTTGCACCGCCGTTCTCA
>NZ_NCST01000108.1 GCF_002088975.1 Henriciella aquimarina | reverse complement strand
ATCGAGCGCGTCCTCGACACGATCGACAGCTCCATGCCGGGCGGGCATTCCGAGGTGGTCATCAGGAATCTTCGCGTACAGGCGTCCGACATGCTGGGCCAGCCTGGCGAAGGCTTTCGCTATGCGCAGATCCGGCTCGCGCCGGCGCGCCTCTCGCACTGCATGCGCTGGCTCGGCGTGGCGACGCGCGCGCAGGAAATCGCGACCGAATATGCCTGCAAGCGCCAGGCCTTCGGCAAGCTGCTGGTCGATCATGAGGGCGTCGGCTTCATGCTGGCTGAAAACCAGATCGACCTGCAGCAATCGGCCCTGATGATCGACTGGTGTGCCGATGCCCTGGACCGGGGCGAGACCGGCAATGTCGAAAGCTCTATGGCCAAGGTGGCGGTGTCGGAAGCGTTGTTCCGCGTTGCCGACCGCTGCGTCCAGGTGATGGGCGGCATGGGCGTCAGCCGCGACACGATTGTCGAACAGCTGTTCCGCGAAGTGCGCGCCTTCCGCATCTATGACGGGCCGACCGAGGTCCACAAATGGTCGCTCGCCAAGAAGATCAAGAAGGCGGAACTTACCCGGCAGGAGATCAGGCCATGAGCTTCATCAGCAAGTTTGACCTATCGGGAAAGACCGCGCTCGTGACAGGAGCGTCGGGAGGGCTCGGTGAGCATTTTGCCATGCTGCTGGCCGAGCAGGGGGCGCATGTGATGCTCGCCGCCCGGCGCGAGGAAAAGCTGACAGCCATCGCGGCGCGCATAGAATCCCTTGGCGGGGAGGCGACACCCGTCGTCATGGATGTTACCAAGGCGGCCTCGGTGGAGAATGCCTTTCAGGCGATTGCTGTACCTTGCGATGTCATCGTTAATAATTCCGGCATCGGTCAGGCAAACTGGTATCAGGAGACCAGCGAGGAAGAATGGCAGTCAGTCATCGATACGAACCTGACTGGGGTATGGCGGATCGCGAAAGCAGCCACGCGCGCGCTTATCGATGCCGGCCGACCGGGCGCAATCGTCAACATCGCGTCCGTCACGGCGCTGAGGCCGGCGCTGATGAACGGCGCCTATGCCGCGTCGAAGGCGGCTGTCGACCACCTGACGCGGGTTATGGCTGCCGAGGTCAGCCGTTACGGCATCCGGGTCAACGCCCTTGCGCCCGGCTATTTCAAGACAGCCATCAATGACGAATTCCTGGGCAGTGAGCACGGCGAGAAGATGCGCAAACGCATCCCGATGAAGCGCTTCGGGACTCATGAGGAGCTTGACGGAGCAATCATGCTGCTGGCTTCCGATGCCGGCGCATACATGACCGGGGAGACTATCGTCGTGGATGGCGGCCACCTGCTCCAGCCACTTTGAGCAACATCAGAAATGAGCATTGGTGATACATGACTGTCGCAGACCGGAGCCAGCATCTGATTGACTCGCCCTCGCCCAAAGTCGCCTGCGCGACATCGGGCAGAGCAGGGGTAATCGAATTGAGACGGCCGAGTGCCCTCAATGCACTCGATGAGGAGATGGTGGCCGTCATCGACTCAGCGCTTCAGCGGTGGATAGGCGAAAACAAGGTCGATCTCGTGGTCCTGGATTTCTCCTGTCTGCCGCGCGCTGTCTCCTCCGGCACGGACCTTCTTTTGCTATCCCAGCAAAGCAATTGGGATGTGCGCAGAACGAAGGCATTCTTTGCCAGCCAGTACAGGTTGATCGATCGCCTTGTGCACTATCCAAAGCCCGTCATCAGCCTGATCGACGGAAAACTCATGGGCAGTGCCGTGGGCCTGGCCATGGCTGCCCATCATCGCATTTCGACCCCCACGGCAAGCCTTTCCTTCCCGGAGACCGGCGTGGGGCTCGTGCCCGACAATGGCAGCACATGGTTCCTGTCCCGGCTGCGCAACCGGCTGGGCATCTGGCTGGCCATGACGGGTGAGGCCTTGGCGGGCGAAGACATTTATCGGGAGGGGCTTGCCAGCCATTTCGCAGACACTGATGCGCTGCCCGACCTCAAGGCCGCTCTTGTGCGTGAGGGGATCGGTGCCTTGCCGCGGAGGACCGGGCCCGATGCAGATGTGCGTCACCCCCACTGGACAGAAATAGACATCTGTTTTTCGGAGGACAGGGTAAGCAACATTGTCCGCTTGCTGCGGGAAGGCTCAGACTGGGCGCGGATGCAGGCCGGTTTGATCGAACAGAAGTCTCCGCTGGCCCTCCATATCGTTTTGCGGCAGCTGCGGACCGGCGCGATCCTGTCCGATCCTCGCGGCGCCTTGCGGCTGGAATACAGGCTGCTGTCGAGACTGGTGTGCACGCCCAATTTCAGGGAAGGCGTGAAGACGTTCCTGTCACATGGCCAGAGAAAGCCGGCATGGAGCCCGCAGCATATCGCCCGGGTGTCATCAGGCCTGGTCGCCTCGTTCTTCGCCCCGCCACGGGAAGGAGAGCTGGCATTGTGAAAAAAGGGCGAAAATCAAATAGCGCCATCGGATAAACCGTCTCAGGCACTAATCAATTACGCTGGTGTCACCAGTCCGCCATCCCGGCGAAGCCGTGCTCGCACGACCGGATCGGACTGGAGACGCGGTCGGTGTCGAGCCTGTCCCATCGGGCAGACTGGCTGAAAGCGGCTTGGGAGGGCGTGTTGCCCGGCGCTGCCCGGTAGGAGGGGCCGGCAGCGGCCTCGCTCCGGACAAATATCCCTGCGCGAGAGCGCTTCCTCCAGCGTGGGCGCGTGGATGCAGGGCAGGATGGTATCGATCAGGCCGGCCCCGGTCCAGCTCGCCCAGTATGGCCATGCCCCCCGCCGGCCAGGTGCACATCCGCGACATGAGGTCGTTTGTGGGCGGCGGGCACCTTGCACAGCCACTGCACGCGTCGTGCCAGCAAAGGCTGCTGTGGGCCCTTCTCATCGTCGCGGCGGAAGATTCGAGAGCCTAAGCCGCTGAGGTTTTTGGCCGCTTCCACATCATCACCCCCGTTCCGTCCTTCTCGTTCTCGAAGAAGGCCGCGCGCATCGGAGCGGCAAAGCCCGGATCGTCGAGCTTCACCGAAAGATAGGGCGTTTCGCCATCTTTCGATTCCTCGCGCCAGGCGGCGCCGAGTTCCGCACCGCCGGCATAGAGCCGGAACTCCGGCCCGCCATTATTACCCTTGTCCTTGTTGGGGACGAGCTGGGCTTTGACGTTTATCGTCATTGTGCGGATGGTACCGGTATATTTTCCATCCTTGAATGTGAAACTTCCGATCTGGGCCATGACTGATCTCCTCTAGCTGGCTTTCGAATGAAGCGTCTTGCGAGCCCGCTTGAACCCGGCGTCGGAGCCGAGAAACTTTTCGAGCATGGCGGGGATCAGCGCCTCGGGCTTTTCCTCGACGCCATAGGTCTGCCGATAGATCGCGGCGTAGTCCGCGAGGGCCGCGGCAAGGTCCGGGTCGAGCGATATGGTGATCTTGACCGGCGTGCGGTCTGGCAGCTTGGCAAGACGAAGGGACATGGAAACAGGGCTCCGGTTCAATGCGGTCTGAGGATGAGGTCGCGCGTAACGACGACGCGCACGGGCCAGCCCGGCCGGATCTTGATGGTCGGCTGAATACCGAGATTGCGCTCGACGACACGCTGGCCGGCCTGGTTCACCGTGTCGGATGTGCCGCGGCGGATGGCGCGTTCTATGTCGCCCTCGTCGCCGGCGCCTAGTTCGGACCCGATGCCGAGGATTGTGGCGAGCCCTGCAGCCGCGAAGACGCGGCCCCAGTGATGATCGGTACGGTCCGAGAGGCCCGCATAGCCTTGCACGTCGGCGCCCGGCGCGGAGATCACCACCGATGTTCCGTCCGGGAAAATGATCCGGTCCCAGGTCACCAGCGCCCGGTCCTGGCCGAAGGAGACTTCCGACTGATAGCGCCCGATAAGACGCGAGCCCTGCGGGATAAGGAGATGCTGACCGGTCACCGTGTCGTAGACGGGCTGCGTGACCTGCGCGACGATCACGCCCGGCAGATCGCTATTGATGCCGGTCACAAGCGACGCCGGGATCAGCGTGCCGGTCATTACCTGGTACGGCGAGACCGGCTCCTGCACGCCATATTCATTGTAGATGTCGGCTTCAGGCTGCTTGTCCGCGAAGTCGATCTTCGCCTGCTGCAGATTGTCGTCCCTGCGTGCATCGAAGGCGGCGGCGACGCCGTCGTTAGCCCCGGCACGCAGTCCGGCAAGGGCCAGAAGGTCGTCCGGCAGATCCGACCGGCCAGCGGGCCGTGCGCTGTCGGCGTGCTCCGTTTTACGGTCGCCGCCCGCCAGCCTGAAGAAGACCGGGGCGCGCGCCGCCTCTGCGGCGAGCGACGCTTCCTCCATGCGCCGCGCGCGTGCGGCCTCGTCTTCCGGATTAGGGCGGAAGTCGGTTTCGAACCGGTCGGCATATTCGGGCTCGATCCCCAGCCCGCGTTCGGCTTCGAGCACGGTTGCCCCGAGATCGCCCGCAAGCGGCGGGCCGAGACGGACAGGGGCCGGTTCGGAGCGAGGAAGACCCGTATAGCTTTCCGGGAGCGAAGAGAGTCCCGCAGGCGTGCGCTTCGATTTCGTGTTGTAGAGTTCCTTCTTCGCTGCCGGGGCGACCGCGCGCGGCGGCGCAAGCGCGATATTGGCGGCGGCGAAGAGCGCAATCGCGCCGAGCCCGGCGCCAAGCATCAGGACCTTGCGGTTGAGGCGGGTCACGGGCCGCGGGCTTGAGCGGATCTTCAACCGTTCGGCATGCTCATCAAAGGGGACGGGATCGGCCATCTGATCAGCCTCCGAACAGCGAGGCAAAGCCCGAGCGCGGCGTCGAGGTAGTAATCCGCACGACGGTCTGGTCCTTCTCCCCGAGCCTCAGCTCGGCGACACGGAACAGCCGGTCGACGACATAATAGCGCCCGCGGATGCGGTAATTGACGAGTTCCGCATCGCCGTCCTCGCCGAGAATGAAGAGCGGCGGGAGATCGCTCGCGGCGATGTCGGCCGGCATCTGGATGAAGACCTGGCGGCCGTCATCGAAGACCCGAACCGGCCGCCAGTCGGGCTTGTCGCCCATGATCCAGTAGTCGAAGTTCAAGCCTTCGAGCGGCACGCCGCGCTTGACGGTCGCCGCCTCGCGCCTGGCCTCAGACGTCCGGCGATTGACGAGGGCGGTCAGCTCATCGGCCGGATAGCGCCAGGAGAGCGCCGCCATATAGGCGCCCTCGAGGCTTTCCAGTTCGAGGTGGTAGGTCCGCCGGTCGGTCGCGATCATCAGATTGGTGACGAGGTCCGCACTGATGGGTTTGACGAGAATATGCGCCTGTTCGCTGGCGCCCGAGCCCGACCGCGTATCGCCGACGACCCAGCGCACCGTGTCGCCGGCCGAGACCGACACCAGCGCCTCACCCGGCTGCAGGGCGATGTCGGACACCTGGCCGGGGCTTGCATAGAGCCGGTAGAGCGCCCCTTCCGTGTACGGATAGACCTGAATGGCATTCAGATAGCCATCCTCGGACGGTTCGACCAGCGCCTCGGCGCGCCCCTTGCGCACGGTCTCGTCCGGCAGGGAGGCAGGACCGGGCGCGGCGCGGGCGGTAATGGCCTTGAGCTGGCCGGGAAGCGGGAGGGGGACGGGCTTTTCGATAAATTCCACCTCGCCGGCCGCCGTGTCTTCGGCGGGGGTCGCCGCGATGAAGACGCCCGGCGCTGGCGGTTCGGCCTGCGGATGGGATGAGGCGCAGGCCGCGGTGAGGGCGAGCGCCGCTGTGGCGAGTGACATGCGCAACATTGTTATTCTCCTGTGTCGAGATCCTGGCCCCAATTGAGGCTGTGGACGTAAAGGCCGAGGGGATTGGCGCGCAGCGTCGCCGCGTCGGTCGGCACTTGGCGGACCACCGAAAACAGCCCGGTGAAGCGCTGCGACGTCGTCAGCGCGCCATTTTCGAAGGTCTTCTCCACCCAGCGCGCCTGGAAACTGTCGTCGGAGACGCGCACCACGCTCACCACTTCGACGGTGCGCGACTTGCGGCCGACATCGGCAAACGGGTCATTCGCCTGCGCGTATTCGTTCAGCGTGACGGACGCCTTGTCGGTCACGAAGTCATAGGCTTTGAGCCAGCTCTCGCGCACCACGACGGGATCGGTGCTCAAGCCCCGCACATGGGTGATGAAGTTCGCGAGATGATGCGCAATCTGGGCGTCGGTCGGCTCGTATCGCTCCATGGCGGGCGCGACCGCGCGCGCCGCGCCTGTCTGGTCGATCTCGACCACATAAGGCGTCACCGTCGATTGCAGGCTCCGCCAGATGAGGGCGCCCGAGGTTGCGAAGGCGAGACCGAGACAGCCAAGCGCCATCAGACGCCAGTTCTTCGCCTGGACCCGGGCCGACCCGATCCGCTCGTCCCAGACCTGGCCGGCCTTCTGGTACGGCGTTTCCGGATGGGGGCTCCGGCCATAGTCCGTCGATGTCCGCTTGAAGACCATGTCTATTCTTCCTTGTCCT
>NZ_NCST01000107.1 GCF_002088975.1 Henriciella aquimarina | reverse complement strand
TAGCGGCGTTCATGCCGCTACCTCCCCACAGTAAGGCGGTATGAACGCCGCGGGCAAGATGGCTTGTGGCGCGGGCGGTCGGTAGCCCAGAGAAGAGTGCGGACGCGCGGTGTTGTAATGCCACCGCCAGGTCTCGATCAGGACTTTCGCCTCCCTGAGATCATAGAAGATTTCCCTCGCCAACAACTCGTCTCTGAGCTTGGAGTTGAAGCTCTCGCAGTAGCCGTTCTCCCAAGGCGAACCGGGTTCGATATAGAGCGTCTTCACGCCGATCCGGCCAAGCCACTCGCGCAGGGCCGTGGCGATGAACTCGGGGCCATTGTCGGAACGGATATGCTCCGGCGGGCCATGATGCACGAACAGTTCGCCCAGCGTGTCTAGGACATCGCGGGAGTTGAGCTTGCGTTCGACACGAATGGCGAGGCATTCGCGAGTGAACTCATCAATCACACACAGCATGCGGAACACCTTGCCGTCATGCGTGCGGTCCTGAACGAAGTCATAGGACCAGACATGGCCCTTGTGCATCGGCCTCAGCCGGATGCAGGAGCCGTCATTCAGCCAGAGACGGCCTCTCTTTGGTTGTTTCATTGGCACTTTCAGCCCTTCACGCCGCCAGATGCGATACACCCGCTTCTCGTTCACATGCCAGCCATCCCGTCTCAGCAGGGCCGTGATCCGGCGGTAGCCATACCGGCCGAACCGTTCAGCCAGGGCGATGATGGCCGCTGTCAGCACATCCTCGTCCTGGCGTGGCACACGCGGCTTGCGCTGGGTGGAACGGTGCTGGCCGATCACGCGGCAGGCCCGGCGCTCGGTTGCGCCGAGTGTCTCCACCACATGATCGACCGCCTCGCGCTTGCGTGAAGGGCTCAGAACTTTCCCTTGATGACTTCCTGCAGGATCTGGTTGTCGAGGGTCAGATCAGAAATGGCGCGACGCAGCCGCGCATTCTCCTTCTCGATCTCCTTCAGCCGTTTGGCCTGGCCAACCTGCAGCCCGCCATACTCCTTGCGCCACCGATAGTATGTCTGTTCCGTCACCCCGATCGAACGCACGGCCTGACCCGTCGTCTCACCCCGCGCGAGGCGGACCTCCACCTCCCGCAGCTTCGCTATGATCTCTTCAGGCGTTGATCTCTTGCCCATGTCTCAGCTCCATATCTGAAGCCGGAACTAACTCAAATAATGGACCACTTTCGTGGGGGCAGACCAAAAACCTACTTTGCCAAAATGTGCATGTATGCCATCCGCCACGGACATGACATTGCGAGCTATCTACTCAAGCATGTGGACAAGTTTCATGACGCTAAAGATCTTCCGGATCGATGGGAACTTACCGCGTCCCACTGGCGAAATCGCCTCAAGGACGAAAACAATGCGCTAATTTTTCAAGAGGCAAAGATGAAAGAAGATGGAGTCATCCTTATGACCGTGAACCGACCGTTTTGGAAATAGGCAACACTAATTGTTCAAATGGTCTTGTCCATCAATCTTCACGAATGCGAATTGCTCCTTCGAGCCGGCCGATGAAACGATCGTCATTCGTGTGTCGTAAATGGTCTCAAGGGTAGCTGCGTTGACGAGATTCGTGGCTAGCCCCTTCCACGCTACCTCACCATTTTTTAGAGCAACTATGTCATCACAGAAGCGTGCTGCCAGGTTGATGTCATGGAGGATCACAAGGACTGAGATATCTCGCGTTCGTGAAATTTTTTGGATAAGGTCCATCGTTCCTGCTTGATACCGCAAGTCGAGGGCAGAGACTGGCTCGTCGAGCAGAAGGATTCCGGCTTCCTGCGCAAGCAGCATGGCAATCCAGCACCGCTGGCGTTCGCCGCCGGAAAGAGTATCTGCAAATCTCTTCGCAAATCCCGTCATCTCCGTGATAGCCAGAGCCTCGGCAACAGCAGTTGAATCCTTGGCTGTGAATGGTCCAAGGGCACCGTGCCAAGGAAACCGTCCCATTCTGACGACTTCCTCAACAGTGAGCCCCGGGGTAGGCGGAGTGGTTTGCGGCAAATATCCGACGAGTCTCGAAAACTCACGAGTTCCATATGAACTGAATTGCCGATCTCCAAGAAGGTATTCACCCGAGGTTAACGGGAGCTGACGAGCGAGGACTTTGAGTAGGGTCGACTTTCCTGCCCCATTGGGCCCGATCAGCCCCGTAACCATTCCAGAACACAGCTCCAGATTGACGGTATCAATTAGGCGCGTTCCGCCAATCTCTACCGTTGCAGAATTCAACTGGATACTTGCCGCATGAAAACCCGGTTCCCTATGCCCTCTCGAGTTTACTAGCCGTTCGGTCATCTTGGCCGTCCTTCATGCGCAATCAGATAGAGTAGAATGGGACCGGCAAGCAAACTCGCTAGAATCCCGGTCGGCAACTGCATGGGGAATGCGATGGTTCGTGCGAGAGCATCAGCAAGAGTCATCAGCAAAGCGCCCACTAAAGCGCTAAGCGCAAGCCCGGCCGGAACGCTGCGGATGCCACTGAGCCGAACAGCGTGGGGTGCCATCAGGCCAACAAAAGTGATTGGGCCGATTATCGGCGTGGCGATCGCTGTCATTACCGCAGCAAGGACGAACAACAAAAGACGAGATGATACGACCGGAACACCGAGACTCAACGCTGTCGATCCGCCGAGCGGAAGTATTTTGAGCCATCGCGAACCAAGAAAAGCGACACAGAGTAGAATTACGGCAGCAGCAGCTGTCATTGCAGCGGCGGGAAGCCCTATTCCAGCACTTGAGCCTGACATCCACGCTAGTAGCAGCACGGCACTCGGACTTCCGCTGGCCATGAGCAGGCCCACCAAAGCGTCCGCCAGCGCGGAGAGAGCGACACCAGCAAGAAGTATACGCTCCGGCGCAGCCGACCGTCTTGCTGATATGGCCAGGACGAACAACAGCGCTACAAAGGATCCTGTTACTGTAGAGGCGGTCAGGCTGAACATATAGCTACCACCAAACAGGAACAACGTCGCCGCCGCACCGAGGACGGCTCCGGCGCTGACACCCATGATCTCTGGACTGGCCATCGGATTGCGTGTCACTCGCTGCAAAATATAGCCGGCGATTGCAAGCAACCCGCCAGCGCCGGCCGCGCCAAGCATTCTCGGTAACCGCCACGGCAGGACATCAGCAAAGGCATTCGGGCCCAGCAGGTACCAGCTTCCATCCGGCGCACGCCCGATCAGCAGGAGTACGATAGTCAGCCCAGCTAGCCCGCCGCCGAGAGCCAGATAGACTGGCAATGTCCATCGTTGCGATAAAGCTTGAGGCCCGAAAGCGGGTTCGTTGAGATCTTGTTGATGCGGTCTCGTTCGCATGCGTGAAAGCAGTAGTAGCAGCAAAGGCGATCCTATGACTGCCGTGACCGCGCCTGTTGGAAAAAAGGCTCCCGTCTTGCCGGCGGCGAGCTGAACGCAGATGTCAGTGACGAGCAGGATCAAAGCGCCCATGATGCCGGACCAAATGCATCGCGAAGGAAAGCGCTGTATCCTGCCGACACTCACCAGTGCGGGAGCGGCCAATCCGATAAACCCGATGACCCCGACCGCGCTTGTCACGAACGCTGCCAGCAATACAGCAAGCCCAATGGCGTACAACCGAACGCGCTCAACGCGCACGCCGACGATTCTGGCAAGCTCTGGGCCCGCATCGAGTACTGAAAGCGGCCGCATGAGGAGGGCGAGTGGGAGCAAGGTCAAAATCAGGCGAAGGCCAAGATCGAGCGCCGGCTGCCAGCTCTGCTGGCTGAGGGAGCCGCTGCCCCAAATAAACAATCCAACGAGATAGCGATCCTTTGCGAGAACCAGGATTGTTGCCAAGGCCCCGCAATAGAGGCTGACAACAAGGCCCGCAAGGATGGTTGAGATGGGAGAATACTGCCGCGCCCGAGCTATCGTGAGCACAATGACCGTCGATGCTAACGCGCCGGCAATGGCGATAAGATCACGTCCAATGCCGAAAAGTCCCGGCGCAAACACCGTGACAAGACCAAGCGCAAGACGCGCGCCCGCGCTTACCGCCAGCGTGTCCGGAGCCGCCAGAGGGTTGCGCAAAACCTGCTGCAGGATTGCGCCTGAGATGCCGAGCCCAATGCCACAGAGCACGCACATGACCAGTCTCGGCAACGTTGCATGTATGAGGATCAGGTTCTGGAATGTCTGATCCAGTGTCTGCCCATCGTCCAGGCCCTGCACCGGCCCAAAGAGGAGTATACTGCCCAGGATGAGACCCAAGCTTAGCAGGCCGGCAGAAAGTACTCGCGGATCGAGCGCATGCTTCAAGGACTATCCCCATCTTGCTTCGAGATGAGCGACAATCAGCTCGGCAAAGCGTGCCGCCGAGGGAAGTCCACCAAACATGAAAACGGGTGGGATTGTGCCGTGGTGGCCGGAGACTACAAAAGGCAATTTCGTCCACAAGGGGCTTTCGGCGAGCGCATGTGAAATATCCGGTGGGATGGGTTCAACTGCGATGAGTTCGACGTCTTCTTGCGTCGCGAGATCCTCCAGACCAACTGTCGAAAATCCGAAGTAGCCAACATCTCGCTGCCAAGCGTTTTCCAGCCCCAGCCACGCCATGGCATCGGCATAAAGGCTACTCCCAGAATAGACCCGCGCATGCCGGTTATCTATGAAACTCACCATAAGGATCGGACGCTGCTTCAAGCGTGACAGCCGCTTTGTCACATCTCCATGCAAGATTTCGAGCTCAAGAAGATAGTCTTCCAGTGCCGATTCCGCGCCAATAAGAGCGGCAAGATCGCGGCTGACTTGCATGCGTTGTCCGAGTGGCGTCTCACTTGGATCGTATACCGACAACTTCTCCGAGCGCGCGATACGGTCGAATTTGGGCTTCAGATGCTCAAGGAAAGGGGAGAATAGAATCAGGGTTGGTTTCAGAGATGCCATCAATTCGAAATTCAGCTCCTGTTGCAGGCCGAGATCTGCCGTTTTTTCGGGGAGCTTGGGTTCGATGACAAAGCGTTTCCAGTCTGCTCCCGCGACGACGCCGGCTGGCGACCTGCCCAGGGCAATCATGGTTTCAGCTAGTGCCCAATCGAGGGTGAGTACACCTTCTTGCGTGGCGTTCCCGACTCCGCCGGGCGAACAGGCTGCAAGTGTGGCCAGCCCTACAGTTTGGAGAAGGTTTCTTCTCGTTGGCAAGATCATAGCGTCAAGATATACATCTCGCTAAAAACGAGTGGAGACCGAAAAGGCAACTGTCCTTGGTGCGCCGGGTGAAGTCGCGGCCCAGTAGTCCTCATCGGTCGCGTTCTTCACGTTAAGTCGCGCTGTAACATTCTTGCCGTATATTTCGGTCTCGTAGCGAATACCCAGGTCCAGCAGCGTGTAGCTTTCGAGATCTCTGCTATTGAGCGGGTTCTGATGGCTTTCGCCATTAAAATAGGCGCCAACGGAAAAGGTCCAGCCCGGCAGCGCGTTCGGAAGGAATTCTCCATAGAGTTTGAGAACTTCTTCGGCGACGCCATAGGGCTTTTTGCCTTCCAATGCTGGATCGGAACTGTCCTTGATTTCATTGTCCATCAGCGTGATGCCGGCGATGAGGTTAATCTGGTCAGCTGGTTTGCCAGTCGCGCTGAGTTCGAGCCCTTTATGAACCTCAAGACCATCCTGCACAAATGTGCCGGTGGCAGTCCCGTCATTCGAGCGTTCGCTCGCCTTTTCGATCTGGAAGAGGGCGGCGGTCAGCAGGAGGCCGCCATAATCGACCTTCGCCCCGAGTTCATACTGTTCACTGCGTAGCGGTGGAAGCATCTCAAAGGCGTTTGCATAGGACGCTCCGACAATCGACCCTTGCTCGATCGACTCGATATAGGTGGCATAGGTGTTCCAACCCGGCGCCGGCTTGTACATGATCGACGCCGTAGGTGTGACAGCGGATTCGTTATAGTCAGAATTCGGGAGCGGGTCTCCTGTAGCGAAATTGAAGCTTTCTGAACGGATCGTCGCGTAGTTGGCACCAACAAGAAGCGACCACTGGTCATTGAATACAACCTCGTCGCCAAGGACAGCGTTGATGTTCTGGCTCGTTGCGTTCACTACCCAGTGAGAATCGTCGATATCCCAGTCTGGAATCTCCAGATCGTTCACAGAACGGTCCGAAAAGGCGAACTCGTAAGGTCCGTCGAAGAAGGACGGAAAGCCGTTCGAAACAATAGCCAGGCGATTTTCATAGTCGTATCCATTGACGCCCAGAGTCACACGATGCCGGATCGGACCGGTGGAGAAGCTGCGGTCCACATAGGCGTAGCCACCGTTGGTTTCGGCCGAGAACTTACCGCCATATAGAGTGAACTGGTAGCTAGTCTCGTCCGGTTGCAGGCTGCCGAGACCGTAGACCATTTCACGTACGTCGTACTTATACTGATAGGCGGCTCGGAAAGCCCACTTTCCATCCGGTTGGTAAACCATGGAAAGATGAGCAAGATCGGAATCGGTGTCGAGATAGGTCTCACGAGGCGCATAGAGCTTCGAGCCATCGACAGGTGCCGGAACATCACCGCCAAGAAAGAACTGGAATTGACGGCCGTCGAGATGATAATTTTTGGTCGACAGGAAAAGCTCGAACGCAAGATCATCGGTTGGGCGCCAGTCCATTGCGCCGCTGATCATCCAACGCCGCAGGCTCTGTTCGTCGATGGGCGTATTACCATCCTGCGTCAGCAAGTTTAGGCGGTAACCGACTGTTCCGCCAGGATCTACAGTGCCACCAAGATCGAGGTGCGCAAAGTACTGGCTCGCGCCGTAATTTCCGACTGTGACGTTCCGAAGATCGTCTTCTGTTGGCCCCTTCAGTTCGTAATTGATCAATCCGCCAACTGGACTTGCTCCGAACAGAAAACCTGAAAGACCGTTGAAGATTTCGAGGTTCTCTATCTCCTCGACGAATACGCCCTGACCGAGATTATTGTTTTGTACACCGTTCACATAAGCGCGCGCGACGTTGAAGCCGCGGATTGTTGCTTGGGCGATATTGTTGACGTCCTGCGACTGTCCCGTCTGGACCAGGGGGCTGATGACGAACAAGCTATCTAGGTTACGCGACGTCGTATCTTCAATCAGCTCGTCCGACAACACGGTGATGGAGTATGGAACATCCTCAATGTCACGATTTGCCCAAGGACCTGTTGTCGTAGCGCCGTCTGGCTTGAACCCGGCGTTTTCGTTGGAAGTGGAATCTCGCGCTTTCAGCACAACGATTTTGTCCAGTACGGTAGCCTGCTCTTCGTCTGGTGCGCGCGCAGGATCCGCGGCTACTTGCAGAGCCGGCAACATCAGAGCACTCAAGGCTATGGTTCCAATTCGCAGCAGGTATCGGCTGGGAAAATCCCTATCGTCGTCCTTCGCAGTCGTGGCTGGGGCCGGCGACCTAAGCACGAGATTCATGCTGGAAAATGTTTCGACTCTGATCATAACGCGCGTCCCCCGACCTGCTAAACGTCTGGTTAGGTGTATAATGACGGCAAAACAATATGAAATTTGAGTTCTTCTTCGTCTGCTGGCGATGTGAACCGCGCCGGTAACCCCGGAGGCTGTTTGGTTGGGGTCAAGCAGCGATAGCGTTTTCCTTCAGCGCTGCAAAGTAGTTGGCCTCGGCTTCTGCCGGTGGGATGTTTCCGATTGGCTCGAGCAGGCGGCGGTGATTGAACCAGTCGACCCATTCGAGGGTGGCGTATTCAACGGCATCGATGGATTTCCACGGGCCTTTCCGCCAGATGACTTCGGCCTTGTAGAGTCCATTGATGGTTTCCGCCAAAGCGTTGTCATAGCTGTCACCAACACTGCCCACCGACGGCTCAAGACCTGCCTCGGCCAGACGCTCCGTATACCGTATACTGACATACTGGCTGCCACGATCTGAATGATGGACAAGACCACTTCCAGAGCAGGGCCGCCGGTCATGCAAGGCCTGTTCAAGGGCATCAAGCACGAAGTCCGCATGCGCTGTCCGGCTGACCCGCCAGCCGACAATGCGGCGGGCGAACACATCGATGACGAAGGCGACATAGACAAACCCTGCCCAGGTCGAGACATAGGTGAAATCGCTGACCCAGAGCCGGTTCGGCGCCGGGGCCTTGAAGTTGCGGTTCACATGGTCGAGCGGGCACGGCGCCGCCTTGTCGCTGTAGGTCGTGCGATGCGGCTTGCCGCGGATAATGCCCTGCAGGCCCATGGCCTTCATCAGGCGCCTG
>NZ_NCST01000106.1 GCF_002088975.1 Henriciella aquimarina | reverse complement strand
ATGGCACGGAGCTGACCAGTCATGCGATCCTGAAATGGGTGCGCGAGGCCGGCATTGAGTGGCACTACATCGCGCCGGGAAAGCCGACACAGAACGCCTTCGTCGAGAGCTTCAACGGCCGGCTGCGCGACGAGTGCCTGAACGAGCATCTCTTCGACAGTCTCGGTGACGCCCGGCGCATCATCGAAGCCTGGCGGATAGACTACAACACGGTCCGGCCACACACATCACTCGGCGGCCTCAGCCCCGTAACCTACGAACGGCGGCTGCGCCGCCGAAGGCCCGGCTCGCTTGAGCCGCGGGGAAGCTCCACTCCCCGGGCCTTGACCACGCCATCAACAACAGAAAGAAAGGCGAACAGACTCTCCGAATGAACGGCCCGGATCACGGGGCTGGGTCAGTAACAATACTTCGGGCGACGGGAGATTTGCCCGATATCGAGGTTGTGCTCAGCGACATCATGAAGCTGACCAAGATCAACTACAACTCTTCTGCGTTCGGTGACTCTCTCCCCGTAACTATCCGCTTTGCTGACAAGGTGGGCGACGTGCTTGTCATGGGCAGCGCACAAGATGCAGAACGACAGCCGTTTAAATTCTATATATGAGAGATTTCGTCAAGTGTATCGCCACATGGCGGTAGGGCGAACAGTGTAAGAGAACGTACGTATCCCTAGTCGGCTATTTTTCTGATGGCATTGGTTGAGAGATTGTTTTCTCGTTCTCGCCAACCGAGAAGATACCCACTTCCATTGGAGTATGATGACCAAGCCTTCAGTTTTTCTTTTTCAATAGGGTCAATATTCACATCTATTTGCTCGCTTGTAATTATAATTACTGAGTTTTTTGCAGGAGGCGGTGTTCTCCAAAAACGACTTAGACGGTCAAAGGATAGAATGGCACCAAGTGTACTTGCGCCTTCCTTCATGTAGTTGTTCTGCGCTCCATCTATGAGCTTTGCGCCATCTTGCGGGGCATCGTGCAGCGCATCTTCAGAGTAATCTGACAGAGGCGAAGTCGTGTTTATCTGTGTGACGAAGACCGCTCCCGAAGTAGTAAGCAAACCAATGCTTGGCTGCTGCTTTATCGTAAAGACAGTGCCCTGAGTTCTTAGCCTCTCTGCATACTCTTTTGCAGATGAGATTGATGTATGCATGCACCCGTTGGAATACTGTTGAACCCATGTTGAGTGCCACGCGTTACGGCCCGTCGTGACATAGTAGATTAAACAAGAACGAACTCCCAACAGTCGAGTGTCGGCAATGGTAGGAAAGTTTTTTGTGTCAAATGTAGAAAGCTGTGTCATGACTGTTTCAGAACCAAGCTAGCTTGAATGGCGATATGTGTATAGAGACATGCTTGTTACCTCTGCCTGGTGCTTAACCTCCCTTCACATCGTAGCCGAGGAAACGCAGCGCCTTGGCCATGCGGCCATTCATCGGCGGGCATTCATCGGGCTTGATGGTCCCGTAGAGTTCGAGCGCGCAGAAGTACCCGAAACGCTTTAGCTTCATTGATTGGTCGTAAAGAACATCATGGAAGCGTTGGATGAAATCGCCTGGGCCGTGGAGCAGGTAGACAAGTGTGGTCTTTACACGCTCCAAATCATCATTGTTGGACTTCCAGAATTCAGCGGGAAGATTTTTCAGCCCGCCTTTTACGAAGCGGAGTTGCTCGGTAAACGCATGGAGCGACATTAGGCCCTCCATGATCCGCTCTTTGTCTGCTGCTTCTATCGCTTCGCGCGACCCGAATGTCTGTTCTACGGTACGCAGCCAAGCCGCGTAGTCTTCGGGCACACGATTGTTCGCGGCGTCTACCCACTCTTGGGCATAGTGCATGATTTCGCGGCGGCGGTCGTCTGCGGACCTTAGCGGTGCGGACTGCCATGCCTCATCACCAATCACATGGGTCAACCGAACATAGTTCAGGAAGCGGTTTGTCTCATTCTCAATGCCAACGTCAGCGAGGTCGGGACGACGAAACCCGTGCGCGTCGAGAATGGACGTAACATCGCTGAAGGCAGGGCGGTACTGCTCGTAGACCTCCTGCCGCAGGGTTTCGAGGAAGACGCGTTCGCTTGATTTTTCATGGCTTGCGACATTGATGTTGTGCGGCTGAGCCTGGCCGAGCGCGGCTTCAATCTCCTTTTGGGGATCGGGAGTCTTTCGGCGCAGATCGTGGTAGGTCTTCTCGAACGTGTCGAGCTTTTCGCGGGTGAGAACCTGTCCCGCATCCCACAGTTCAACAAACAATGCTCGGACTTCCTCAAGCGCTTCTGCGTCGTCTTCACGGTCTAGTGTGATCACAGCCTCGCGGTTAGCACGCAGACCTCCGTCGGTTAGGTTTGCGGAACCCAATAGGGCGGTATCGTCGAAGATGTATATTTTTGCGTGAAATCTACTGGTGAGATAGCGGATTGCTATCCCTGAAACCTCATAGATGTTGCGCAGTGCCTGGGGACTCGTCGCTTCATTTAGACCGATCAATAATTGAACGCTCTTGCCGCCCTTTGCGGCGTCCAGAAGCGGCTGTGCCTGCGTGAAGTAGGGTGCTGCGAGATGTAATCGAGAAGACGCGGCCACCATGTGCGAAAACGGATTGATCACGTAATCCTTGCTCGGACCGTTAGAATATATTTTGCTCATACCTCTCCTTGCGCAATCATCGAGAAGATTCAGGATGCGTATTTTTCTATAAGCATATCATGGCATTATCAGTTCACCTTTGTCATGTTTTTACCGCCACTTTCAGATCGGGCTCTCGTGAACCGAGCCAGCAAGCTGTCTCGGCCATTCGGCTTCGATCCCTTGCGGATCATCTGACAGCCCTCGCGGGCTGACTTCTTCCTTTTCGTTTCGAGGGCCTGCGGCCCCGTCCTCCGTCAAGACCAAGCCCTTCGCTATGGCTTCGGGCGAAAGCCATGGCCCGTGGCTCGGCTGCGCCTGCGCCCGCACCTCTTCCATGTCTTTCGGTCTGGACGGCCGTCCCCCCGCTCATTGGCGCGGGCCTAGTCCGGTTGCATGCGCAACCGACTACCCAAGAAAGGGGGACACAGATGAAAACCGACATTTATGAAAGGGTTACCAACAAGATCATTGCCGACCTTGAGCAAGGCGAGCTGACATGGCTGAAGCCATGGAGCTCGGGCAATATGGAAGGCAAAATCACCAAGCCGCTACGCCATAACGGCGTGCCCTATAGCGGCATCAATATCCTGATGCTTTGGGGAGCCAGCATCGAGGCGGGCTATCTCTCCCCGTACTGGATGACATTCAAACAGGCGAAGGAGCTTGGCGCACATGTGAAGAAAGGCGAGCGCGGCAATCTGGTTGTCTATGCGAACACGATCACCAAGACCGAAGAGCAGGACGACGGCAGCGAGGAGGAGCGCAAAATCCCGTTCATGAAGGGATACAGCGTCTTCAATGTCGAGCAGATCGAAGGCTTACCCGAGCACTATTACACCAAGCCGAAAGCGATCATCGATCCCGCGCGACGCATTCAGCATGCGGAAAGTTTCTTTGCGAGCACGGGCGCAGACATTCGCCATGGCGGCAAGTCTGCCCATTACAGCGGCGGCAGCGACCATGTGCAAATGCCGTTTTTTGAGACCTTCAGAAGCCCGCAAAGCTACTATGCGACCTTGGCGCACGAGCTGACCCACTGGACCAAGCACCCCAAACGCCTTGACCGTGAATTCGGGCGCAAGCGTTGGGGCGATGAAGGCTATGCCCGCGAAGAGCTTGTCGCCGAACTTGGCGCAGCATTTCTATGCGCCGACCTTGAACTAGCACCCGAACCGCGCGCCGATCATGCGGCGTATATTCAGAGCTGGCTCAAGGTCCTGCAAAACGACAAGCGCGCGATCTTCAGCGCCGCCGCGCATGCCCAGCGCGCCGCCGATTTCCTGCATGAGCTTCAGCCTGTCATCGAAGAAGTGAGCAACGTCGCGTGACAATTGGGCAAAATTCGCGGCTGGCCTTCGGCCAGCCGCGTAGATGGCCTCATAGACCTGGCGGGCGGACCGCCAGTTCGTCCTCAATATTGTGCAGCGATGCAAGAGCATTGCTGCGTTCAATCGATCCGCGAGGAGCGGATGCAAAGGCGTTGAAAGCCTCGCGTAAGAGTGCATGCAGTTCGGCTGTGCTGCGCGATGCTGCATCGAAGCGTGTGATGAGTCTCATCGTCACCTCCTGTTGATTGTCAGGAGGCCCCGAACCGTTCAGGGCCTTTCGGCCCTCGCACACATCATCCATGGCCCAGTGAAGGCGCTGATGGATCGGGGTAACGCACTAGAAATCAATCGGAAGGTGGCGCTGAGGAACGTGTGAACAGGCATTCGGTGTCGGGAGTCAGCGCAGCATGAACGGACCTTTGCCCGCGCACGGCTTGCCGCAATTCGCCTTTCCCCTGACCGAACGCGGATCGCGCATCAATATCCTGCCCGCACCAGTTCGGCGGTGGCCTCACCCGTGTTGGACATGACGCGGCGATCCTTTGCCTTCGGTCTCATCGGGAGGCGTTAGCAAGCCAACCCGAACAAAGGAGATCAATCATGGCACGCAACAACACCCACACCGCGCAAGAGCGCACACGCGAGTTCCGCGCACCGGAGTTTCTGGCGTGGCACGTCACCCAGAAAGGCGACAAATCCTTCTGGAACAAAGTCGGCGCAGCCTGGATGCACAAGGACGCCAAAGGCTACACGCTTCAGCTCGAATCCCTGCCTGTCGGCGGTCGGATCGTCTTGCGCGAGCCGCTGAAAGACACGGCTTCACCTGCAAACGACGCGGGGCGCTCATGAGCGCCCCAGTCACCAGTCAGATCGACTGGCACGGTGTCGCGATAAGCATCAGCTATCATCGACATCAGTGGTCGACGTTCGACCATATCGAAGTCAACGTCATCGGCGATGGGATAATCCCCATCACCGAGACAGGCTATCGCTCGCACTATCTGCACAGCGATGTCACGGACGAATATGGCGGGGCTGTTGCCTACGTACTCGCGTGGCTTGAGCACGAAGCGCAGACCCCGCAATGGAAGAAGCGCGAAGAAGCCGCGCGTCAGCTTTCATTGTTCTAGCGATTTCTATCGGTCGAGATCAGGACCGTCATAGGACGGTCCTTCTCTTTTTTGCTCGCGCAGTTTGCGCAAGCGATCTTGCGCCGACGTGGTGGAACGCGTCTGACGCTCGGACTTGCGCTCTTTGAGCTTGTCGAAGCGTGGACGCTCGGGCTGCTTTTTCGGTTCCGCTCGCAATGTGTCCAAGCGCTCGAAGGCGGTCTTTGACTTGGGCTCTTCCCCACGGCGCATCAGGCGATAATTTGCAGCATCGCGATGCAGGGCGCGCAAGGCTTGCGCATGTTTGGTGCGCGCAGCATTGATTTCTTTTTGCAGCTCACCGCGCTCGCGCAGTTGCGCATTGATCGTCATTTGCCGCTGATCCTGATCGCGGCGAAGCGCCCACATCACTTCAAACTGGTTCTGTTTTTCGAGCTGAGCCCGCTTGCCTGTCAGACGATCCCACAGGCCCATCATGCCTTTGCGGAAGCGATCCGCTCTTGTGCGGGCTTCAGCTTCAAACCGCGCCTTCTGGCCTGCGTCCAACTTGGCGCGTTCCACGGCATGCGCCTTTGCCATCTCCATGCGGCGCGCATTCAGTTGATCGAGTTCGACACGGGCGGACGCGCGCGCTTTATCGACATGCGACTTGATGCGCGGGAGAATATCTTCGGCGATCCGTTTGCGGGTCTCCTCTACGCTGTCCAATGCGTCGGGCTTTCCAAGACGAGCGTGCAGCTCTTTAGATTTCTTGCCCGTCGCCCGCGAGATCGAGATGACTTCACCTTCGAAGGTGACAGCCACATGGCCGCGCCGATCCCCGCGCGCCAAATAAAAGCCGCGCTCTTCGAGAGCGTGTGCGAAGGTGCGAGCTGAGTCCGAAGTCGCCCAGGCTTCCTGTATCAGTTCTTTCAATTCGCCCGCGTGGCGTCCGATCCGCTTGGCCTGCTGCCATTCATCAAGCGAGAAGTTGCGTGGGTCGCGGTCCTTCGGATCGATCAGGCCGCGCGGCATTTGCCAGCCGTTCTCTAGATAGAGCTGGCGCGAGACTTCCCGAAGCTTGTTCTTGTAGAACGACATCGGCTTTGCGGTCATCGTCTCGGGGTCGATCCGGCTCCATACCGCATGACAGTGCCGCCGTCCTTCCTTCTCGTGGAAAACAACGACGCGCGGCTGGCCCGTCAGGCCGTTTTTCTCTTCGATGGCTTCGAGTGCTTTTTCGAAGGTGCGAACGTGGACACGCTCGTTCTCGGGCGGATTCAGAGACACCGAAAACATGAACTGTCGGCACTTTGTGCCTTTGGCGATGGCTTCGGCTTCGCGGAGCGCGCCGACGACATCATCGGACATGAAGCCGCGAATATCGTGCAGCTCGACATGCTCGTTTTCTTCTGTCTTGAGGAGATGCAGCCCGAGCTGTTTTGCGCCGCTTCGTTGTGATCCTTTCAGGATCATGACGGCTCCACATCGGTACGATGGCCGAGCGCGCGAAGCAGCTCCCGCCGCATCAGCGCCACGTCGGCGCATGCGCGCCGAATGTCGCGTTCCGTATCGGGGAGAACAGGCAGCGTGCCGAGATTGGCCATCTTTGCGAGCTGGTTCAGATTGTTGGCGATCCTTGACTGCCCAAGCATGGCAAGGACCTGCGCCAGCTTCTGTTCATCCTTGATGGGGCGACGGGACCGCGCCCGTGCACGTTTCTTCTTGAGGCCCTGCCCATCGAAGACCTTGCGGCGGATATACGCTCCAAGCGGCATGTCGCCAGCGAGTTCTTCAAGCCTAGCGCGCTCTTCAAAAGTCAGTCTGAGGGAGAAGGGAGGTGTCTTTGCCGTCATCGCGCCACCCCGCAAATGTCCCGTTCGGGGGCATTTGCGGGGATTTGGATTGCGCTAAGCACCTGATTCCATCGAGCGAGAATATCGAACAAGGTGTTCGAACTTTCTCCTCCTAGGTGCGCCATTTCCTTCTACTTAGCCTCCGGGCCGGGACAGTATTTCGTCCCACTCTCTTCAGGCCCGCAGTATAAGACCTGCCTCGAAGCGTTCGGCGGTGGGAATAATTGAACAGGCGAACTTAAAGGAGGTGTAATGTCTTTCTGAGACAAGCATCATCATGCGTGCGCTTGTCTTTCTTTCAGTTTTTCCTGGATATTTTCCGCGAGAAAACGCCCTGACGCTGTATTCGGGTCCGGCCCGGGCATCGGGCGCGAACACCGACGCCTGACCGGACCATGTTCAGGCATCTCAAGACCAAGCTGACACTTGCCTATGGCGGCCTTCTGGGGCTGATCTTCGCCGTGATCTCGCTGGTTGTCTATGTCACTATCGAGAATACGGCCCAGGCCAAGATTTCCGATGAGATGCGCGCCACCTCGGCGGTCTACGAGCGGTTGTGGGAGCTGAAGGCCATGCGGCTTGAGGAAAGCGCCGACGGACTGGCCCGTGATTACGGCCTGCGCGGCGCCGTCGCCACCCAGGACATCGCCGCAATTGCGACGGCGCTCAAGACCAGCAGGACGCGTCTGGATATCGATGCCGCCGCCATCGTTCTCGCCGACGGGCGCATCGTCGAGTCGAGAACCGGCAGCGCACGGCCGGCGGAGCCACACCTTGTCGAGGCCCTTCGCAGGCAAGGCTCGGATATGGGGATCATCAGCCTGAACGGGGTCCCGCATCAGGTCGTTTCCGTTCCCATCCGCGCGCCCGACCGGATCGGCTGGGTTCTGTTCGGCGCCCAGCTCGGCGCCTCGAAAATGGCCGAGCTGGAGACGCTGTCCTCTATTCCGCTGCATGCCCATGTCATCGCGGCAGATGAGGCGGGAACGCCCGTCACGCCAGAGCCGGGCATCGTCATCCGGGAAAGCCGGATCCCCGGCTTCGGCACGTTGCCGGATGCACGTCTCGTCCTGGAATACCCCCTGGCCGGGGCCATGGCGCCGTACCGGCCCATGCTGCTGGCCATCCTGATCATGGCGGTCGGCGGGGTGCTGGCGCTTCTGATCTGCTCCTGGTTCATCTCGCGCAGCGTGACCGGGCCGATCACCAAGCTGGACGATGCGACCCGCCAGCTCGCCAGTGGCGACCGGGTCCGCATCGATGTCCGCACGAATGACGAGATCGGCCGCCTCGCTGGCAGTTTCGCCCGCATGGCCGACGAGATCGAGCAGCGCGAGGACAATATCCTGCGCCTGTCGCTGACCGACACCGAGTCGGACCTGCCGAACCGGCGCGCGCTTCAGCTCACCCTCGACGAGGCAGAGGGCGAACAGGCGCCGCAAGCCTATTGCGCCGCGATCAGCCCCGACCGCTTTTCCAAGATCATCGGGGTGATCGGCCAGTCGGCGACCAACACGCTGATCGCCACGCTCGGCGCGCGGCTTCAGGCCGAGCCGGGCGTGAAGATGGTCGGGCGGCTGGGCACTGACATGCTCGGACTCGTCATGGAGGCCGGCGAGGCCGCCAAGGCGCGGATGGTCCTGTCGCGGGTCAGGGACGCAGTCATCCAGCCGATCGATATCGACGGCGAGAAGGTCGACATTCAGCTCTCGGTCGGCTTTGCCCGGCACGATGGCGAAGATCGCCTGAACACCATCGACCGGGCCGTCATCGCGCTCCAGCAGGCCCGCGAGCGGCGTCTGCCGGTTTTCGAGTTCGACGGGGAAGCCTATGGAGATCCGAGCGGGACGCTGTCGCTGATGAGCGAGATGATGGCCGGGCTCGAGACCGGCGAGATCCACATGGCCTACCAGCCGAAGTTCGACCTGCGCATGCAGGCGGTGTGCGGGGCTGAGGCGCTGCTGCGCTGGACCCACCCGCAACGCGGGCCGGTTTCACCGGAGACGTTCGTGCGCACCGCCGAGGAGACAGGCCATATCCGCCCGCTCAGCGAATGGGTGCTGCGCCAGGTCCGCGCTGACCGGGCCGAGCTCCAGGCCGCCGGCCATGATGTCCGCATGTCGGTCAATCTGTCCGGGCGCCTGCTGACAGACACGGAGTTTCTCGACTGGGCCATTGCGCTGATCGGCGAGGAGACCGGCCACTATTGTTTCGAGGTGACCGAAACCACCGTCATCGACGATCCGGCCCTGGCGCTCGCCAACATCGACAAGCTGCACAAGGCGGGAATCGAGATTTCGATCGACGATTATGGCTCGGGGCTCTCCTCGCTGGCCTATCTGCGCCAGATCCCGGCGCATGAACTCAAGATCGACAAGAGTTTCGTCATGTCGCTTCAGCCGGGCTCGTCGGACGCGCTGCTGATCAAGTCGACCATCGACCTGGCCCACAGCCTCGGCATGACCGTCACCGCTGAAGGCGTCGAGACGGGCGAAGTGCTCGCCCTGCTGACCGGCATGGGCGCCGATTGCGTGCAGGGCTTCTACATCGCCCGGCCCCAGAAGGTGACGGACATTCTCGGCCTGCTCGACGACTATGCGGCCCAGGCCGAGAGGCCGGCTCGCCCGGTGCGAAGGGTCATCTAGGCGGCCGCGCGTGCGGCATCGTCTCGATACTTCAGACCGGCCAGCACCAGCAGTATAATGCTCGCTGCATTGAAACCGAGGATGACCTTGAGCGCGGAGGCGAGGGGTGCCTCGTGACCGGCCGCCAGGAACATGTCGCTGATCCGCCCGGCAATCCAGGGTCCGCCCCCGATGCCGATCAGGGTCAGGCTGAACAGGGTGAAGGCGGCCGCCACCGAGCGCATGCGCACCTTCACCAGCTCCTGGGTCGCGGTGTAGGCGATGGAGGCATAGATCAGCCCGACAAAGCTCGGGACCACATTCCAGACATAGGCCATCTCGACGCTGCGTGCGCTCAGCATCATCCAGGCAAAGGGCAGGGCGACGGCACTGCAGGCTGCGATCATCCAGGGCCGCCAGCGCAGGTCATTGGCCGACAGCCGGTCGCAGAGCGCGCCGAGGATCATGGCCCCGGCCCCGCCGACGCCGCCGATCAGCAGGCCAAGCGGCAGCGAGACGTCGGCCACCGTGACGTCGAAGGTGCGCTGGAGATAGCTGGAGGTGAAAGCGACAAAGGCATTGGCCGTGATGCAGAGCATCAGGCAGCCGAGCAGGATGAGGATATAGGATTGCTGGCTCAGCATGAATTTCAGCGTTTCGAGGAAGCCTGGCGCTTCCTCGGTCGTCTCCCGGGCATCGGCAAAGCCGCGTATCGGCTCGGTGACGGTGAAACGCACGAGAAGCGCGAGGATCAGCCCTGGAATGCCGGCCGCAAAGAAAGCCGCCCGCCAGCCGAAATGGGCATAGACGAAGGCGCCGAGGATATAGCCCACCATGATGCCGAAGCCGATGCCGGTGGTGTAGACACCGAGGGCAAATGCGCGCTGCTGGGGCGGGTAGAGATCGGCGATCATGCTGGTCGCCGGGGGCGTGCCGCCGGACTCCCCGACTCCGACACCCATGCGGGCGAGGAAAAGGTGGATGAAGTTCTGCGCAAAGCCTGTCAGCGCCGTCATGCCCGACCAGATGGTCAGGGCGAGCGCAATGATGTTGCGCCGGTTGCCCCGGTCGGCCCACATCGCGACCGGGATGCCGAGCGTCGCGTAGAAGGCGGCAAAGGCAAAGCCGGTGAGCAGGCCGATCTGCTCGTCGGAGAGGCCGAAATCGGCCTTGATCGGTTCGATGACAGTGATCAGGATCTGCCGGTCGACATGGTTGAAGGTGTAAACCAGCGTCAGGACGATCAGGATCCAGGTGCGGTTGATCGCGGGTTTCGGGATTGTCGCGCTCGGGATGGTCATTGCGAGCTGGCTCCGAGCCGCTTCAGGAGATCGGCAATGGCCGAGACAGCCTCCGGCTCATCCAGAAGCGGGGCATGGCCGACACGCGGCACGGTGACAAGCCGGGCGTCGGGATGCTGAGCGATCATGCGCGACGCGGTCTCGGGCGAGAGGATGTCCGACATCTCGCCGCGGATGAGGAGGAGCGGCACGGCATGCGTGGCTTCGAACAGCTTCCACATCTGCGCCTGGACTTCGGGGTCGGGTTTGACCTCGCCCACGGTGCGTGTGATCGCCGGGTCGTAATCGAGGAGGACGCGGCCATCGTCCAGTTCGCGATAGGTGCGTTTCGCGAACGCCATCCAGTCCTCTCCGGAAAGGTCGGGGAAGATGTCGGCCTGGACGCGCTCAACCGTAGCGGCGGCGGCCTGCCAGTCGGCTTCGGGCTCGACAGTGTTGGCATAGCCGGCAATCCGGTCGAGGCCGGCCTGTTCGACGACCGGGCCGATATCGTTCATGACGATGCCCTGGATACGGTCCGGGATCGTGCTGGCCATGACCATCGACATCAAGCCGCCCATGGAGGTGCCGATCAGGGCCACCTTGTCGAGCTTCAGATGATCGAGCAGGGCGGCCATGTCGCCGGCATAGACGGCTGGAGTGTAGGTTTCGGGATCGCTTGCCCATTCGGATCTGGCGCGCCCACGCACATCGACCGAAACGAAGCGGCAGAGATCGCCCAGCGCGGCGATCATCGGCTCGAAATCCTTGTGGTTGCGGGTCAGCCCGTGCATGCAGAGCGCGGTCAGCGGGGCATCGGTGGGCCCGTAGCTTTTCGCATACAGCGTCAGCCCGTCGGCCGAGCGATAATGGACATCTTCAGTTTGCATTGGTCCTCCCCTTGGCATTGTCTTCTGCAACGCTTATTCAACAGTTGTTGAAACATACTGGGATCAAGGCGCAGCACAAGCTGAAAAGCCACCTGCTTTGAGAAATCGGCAGAGATGCTTACCTTGCGCTGACAACAGAAAGGACGGGGCGCGGATGGCAGAGGCAGAGATCAGGATCTCACGCAAGGATGCGATCCTTGATGCGGCCGAAGCGAACTTCGCCGAGCATGGCTATGACGGGGTCACGCTCCGTATGATCGCCAAGGATGCCGGTGTCGATGTCGCGCTCGCCAATTATCATTTCGGGCGTAAGCACGAGCTGTTCGAGCAGACTTTCCAGCGCCGGGCGGAGATCCTCAACAAGTGGCGCCTCGACGCGCTCGAAGCCTGTCTCAAACAGGCCGAAGAGGGGCCTGTGTCCGTCCGGGATATCATCGATGCCTATCTGCGCCCGCTAATGACGGGGCCGCATCTGAAAGAGCCGGGCTGGCGCAATTATTATGGCATGGTCGCCTATGTGAACAGTTCCACGGCCTGGGGCGGCCAGCTTATGAGCAGATCCTTCGACCCGGCAATCGACCGCTTCATCGAGGCGCTGCAGGACGCCCTGCCGGAGGCCAGCGACGATGCCATCTATTGGGGCTATCACTGCCTCTCGGGCGCCCTGACGCTCGCCTTCGCCCAGACCGGGCGTCTCGATCATCTCTCGAAGGGCAAGGTCTGCTCGACGGATCTCGAGGGCGGCTATCTCCAGATGGTGGATTTCATCACCGCCGGCTTCGAACGCATCGGCCAGCGCTGAGCGCGCCACCGCTGCGAAACGCCTCACAAAAAAGCGGCGCCCCGAAGGACGCCGCCAGGTTTGCAAGTTTCCGGGAGTGTGCCCCCTTAGTATTTATAGTCGACCCCGAAGGTGACCGTCCGCGGATCGCCATAGAAGGCGGTCAGCGTCCCCTCCAGACCCAGCGTCGGAGTGAAAGTGCTATCCTGGTTGATGTTCACGAAGTTGTACCCGGCGACGATGTATTCCTCATCGGTCAGGTTCTTGCCGTTCACGCTGAAGCCCCAGCGCCCGTCGGCGGTCTCCCAGCGGATGCTGGCATCCCACAGGGTGAAGGCTTCCTGGTCGAGATACGGGTTCGGCGCTTCGAACTGGCTGGAGTCACCGCGATAGGAGAGCTGCGTGTTCATCAGCAGGTTCCCGCCCGCGAACGGCGTGTCGTAGGCCAGCCGGCCATTGGCGGTCCAGTCCGGCGTGTTCTGGATGACGCGCTCATCGGCGACATTGTTGCCGAAGGCATCGATGAACTCGTCATACTCTGCGTCGAGATAGCCGACCGACCAGCCAAGGTTCAGATAGTCGCCCGGATTGGCGAAGTCCTGGGCAAGCGTGGCGTTGCCTTCGAACTCGATACCCCAGATTGTCGCCGCGCCGGCATTGGTCGTGACGCCCGTGAAGGTGTCGCTGACGCCGTCGTCATCGGTATCGACGCCGACCGAGCCTGGCACCTGGACGTCCTTGTAGTCGGAATAGAAGGCCGCGAGGCTGTAGGTCAGCTCCCCGCCAAACTGGCTCGCCTTGTAGCCGACTTCATAGGAATCGACCTCTTCCGGGTCGAATTGCATGAAGTTGTAGACTTCCTGTTCGGAAACCGTGCCGTCCTGGTCGAGGTCCGGGGCGGCGGTGGTCTGGCCGCGCGGGTCGAAGGAGCCGCCCTTGAAGCCCTGGGCGTAGGTTGCATAGACATTGGAGTCCGGCGTGACCTTGTAGCTCAGCGAGACGCGCGGGCTGAAATCGTCGAACGTCGCTTCGCCATTGAAGTCGGACGTAACGGCGACCGGGATACCGCTGCCGCCGAAGAAGTCCGAAAAGCCGCCGGCATAGGTGCGCCGCAGGACCTGCGAGGTGCGCGTGTCTTCGGTGTAGCGACCGCCGAGCGAGACCGAGAACTTGTCAGTCAGGTCATAGGTGAAGTCGCCGAAGAGCGACCAGGTTTCGGTGTTCACGTCGCCGAAGGTCTGTGCGTTGAGGCCCGGCACGCCGACGGAGGGCAGGGCGCCTGTGGTGGCCAGCAGCACGTCGAAGACCGTCGAGGCATTGGCGTCGAGATAGTAGAAGCCGAGCAGGCCCTCGAGGCGTTCGCCGGAATAAAGGAATTGCAGCTCTTCGGAGAACTGGTCGTTTTCGTAGATGGCCGGCACGTCGACATCAGCTTCCGGCAGGGAGTCGAAGTCGATCGGCGAGGTGCTCTCGTCTTCGCGATAGGCGAGGATGTTCTTGATCGTCCAGTTCTGTGTGAGTTCAGCCTCTGCGACGAGCGAGCCGCCATAGGCCTCGACCCGTTGCGGAACGATATTCAGCCCGGCACGGGTGTCATAGACGTCGTCCAGGACCGGATAGTCGAAGGGTGGGAACTGGTCTGCGATCAGCCGGTGGCCCTGACGGGCATTCGACTTGTCGAGGGAATAGTCGGCGGCGGCGCGCAGCTGGAAGGTGTCGGTGACATCATACTCGGCGGAAACACGCGCGCCGAAGAGGCGCTTGTTGTAGTTCTCGTCGCCGTTGAGAATGTTCTCGCCATACCCGTCGCGATTGAAGCTGGCGACGGAGGCGCCGACGCGGAAATCGTCGGAAACGGGCAGGGAAGTGGTGACGACGCCGTCGAGCTGGTTATAGGTCCCTGCCTTCAGGTTCACCTCATAGGTCGGTGTGTCCGACAGGCCGCGGGTGACGTACTTGATGGCCCCGCCAATCGTGTTGCGGCCGTAAAGC
This sequence comes from Henriciella aquimarina, assembly GCF_002088975.1. GTDB lineage: Bacteria > Pseudomonadota > Alphaproteobacteria > Caulobacterales > Hyphomonadaceae > Henriciella > Henriciella aquimarina. The sequence goes on along the minus strand of NZ_NCST01000106.1, from coordinate 61,714 downwards.
GTGCCCTGCGGGCCGCGCAGCACCTCGACGCGCTCGACATCATAGACATCCAGCACGGCGCCTTGCGGGCGGTTGAGATAGACGTCGTCGACATAGATGCCGACACCGGACTCAAAGCCGGCAACCGGGTCCTGCTGGCCGACGCCGCGGATGAAGGCGGTCAGTGTCGTATTGGTCCCGCGCGAGACTTCCAGCGTCACGTTCGGGGTGATCTTTGAGATTTCGGTGATGTCGGCCACGCCGAGATCGCCGAGCAGGTCGCCATCGAAGGCCGAGACCGACAGCGGCACGTCGACAAGGTTTTCCTCGCGGCGTTGGGCGGTCACGGTGACAGTGTTGAAGCGCCGGGACTGGGCCTGGCTGTCTGCGGTTTCTGCCGTGTCTGTGCCCTGGGCCATGGCCGGCAGCGTGACAGGCGTCAGGGCCGTCGCGCAGAGCGCAGCCGCAATTAGTCTGTTCTTGGAATCATGCATCCTGATTGTCCTCCCGAAAGGCCTTGTTTGGCCTCGTTTTTTATTCAACAAGCGTTGAGTTCAACATCTGTTGAAATACGCGGGGGCAGGAGGCGAGTCAATCGCGGGTTGCTCGATAATCGTGGCGTTTGAGCAACATTCAGCCAAATTCTGTGCGGATAGGCGGAGAGTTCTTGCTTGCGAACCGCCTTGAGGCCGGAAGGATCGTGCTTTGTCGGGGATGGAGCGGGTAGCGGGAATCGAACCCGCATCCTCAGCTTGGAAGGCTGCTGCACTACCATTGTGCTATACCCGCCCGGAAAATCCGGGGGACCAGCGATGTCAGAAAGAACAGGGCAGAGCAGTGGTGGAGGGGACAGGATTCGAACCTGTGTACGCTATGCGGGCAGATTTACAGTCTGCTGCCTTTAACCACTCGGCCACCCCTCCACAGGGCTGCCCTGCGACGCTCCGATTGACGCCGCCGGAACAGAACGCCTAATGCCTGAAACAACAGTCACCGGCGCACCGAAGCGCGCTTTATAGGGATGAAGCCTATTCCACGCAACCATGAGAAACGCCGATTTGCAGCAGGCTCTGCACCTGACCCGACAGCGCCGGTCTGGATATGGGGCCAGCATGCCGTAGAGGCGGCGATCTCGAACCGGAACCGGGAGATCTTGCGCGGTGTGGCAACGGAGAATGCAGCCCGGCGGACCGGATTCGACCACTTCGAAATCATGGAGCCGAAGGCGCTCGACAAGATCCTGCCGGCGGGGGCGGTGCATCAGGGACTGGCCGTGAAGACCCGGCCACTCGAGCCTCTCGTTCTCGAAGACGTGATCAATGGACCGGAAGCGCCGGCCTGCCTCTGCGTGCTCGACCAGATCTCCGATCCGCACAATCTTGGCGCGATCTTCCGTTCTGCGGCTGCTTTCGGGGTCGGCGGGCTTGTGCTGCAGACCCGGCACACACCGCCAGTGACCGGCGTGGCCGCCAAGGCTGCCGCCGGCGCCATTGAGAGCATTCCTGAAATTCGCGTGGTCAATATTGCCCGGGCGCTCGATGCCCTCGGCAAGGCTGGCTACCACACGGTCGGGCTGGCCGGCGACGGAGACGAACTGATCGGCGACGCGGTCAGCGGGGCCCAGCGGCTTGCTATCGTCATGGGGGCTGAAGGCTCAGGCCTGCGGCCCGCCGTCGCCAAGGCGTGTGCCTCGCTTGCCCGCATCCCGATGCAGCCGGGCATGGAGAGCTTGAACGTTTCCAATGCCGCAGCGATTGCCTTCTATGAAACGATGCGCTCAACTAGGCCCGCATGACACTCCACGGCCCTGTTTCCCATACTTATTTCTCCCAACGCCTGAAGCTCCATTATGCCGACTGGGGCAATGAAGACGCCCCGCCGCTGCTTCTGGTGCATGGTGGGCGGGACCATTGCCGCTCCTGGGACTGGGTGGCCGAAGAGCTGCGCCATGACTGGCACATTATCGCGCCGGACCTGCGCGGACATGGCGACAGCGCGTGGTCGCCCGAAGGCAATTACAACATGCAGGCCTATATCTATGACCTGGCGCAGCTGATCCATCAGCTCAAACTCGCGCCCGTCACGATGGTCGCGCATTCGCTCGGCGGGAATATCGCGCTGCGCTATACCGGTCTCTATCCGGAGAATGTCCGCAAGCTTGTCGCCATTGAGGGGCTGGGGCCCAGTCCGGATAGGCTGGCCGAACGGCAAAAGACGCCTTGGCAGGAGCGGTTCCGCAAGATGCTGACCGACAAGCGGGCCCTCTCCGGGCGCCAGCCCAAGCGCTATGACAGTCTTGAGCAGGCCTATGCGCGGATGAAGGAAGAAAACAGCTTTCTCTCCGAGGAACAGGCGCGCCACCTCACGATCAATGGCATCGCCCGCAATGAAGACGGGACCTATTCCTGGAAGTTCGACAATTATCTGCGCGTCTGGGAGTCTGTCGATATCACCCAGGAACAGCTACATCAGCTCTGGGCCTCGATCACCTGTCCGACCTTGCTCCTCTATGGCGAGAAAAGCTGGGCGTCCGACCCTGCCGAAGACGGCCGGATCGAGTATTTCGGGGACAATACGCAGGTGAAGCTGTTCCCCGAGGCCGGCCACTGGCTCCACCATGACCGGTTTGACCTGTTCATGGAAACGCTGCGCGACTTTCTCTAAAGCAAGCCGGCCGCACGCGAGACCGCTCAGGCGATGTCGCGGTTCTGGCGGCGTGGATTGGTATCGCTTTCCTTGGCGTGCGCATCGAGCCACCTGGAAAGCGCCTCCGCGGGCATCGGCCGGGCGAAGAAATAACCTTGCATGAGCGGGCAGCCGGCGCCTTCGATAAAGGCGGCCTGGCTGGCGGTTTCGACCCCTTCGGCCACAAGGGCGAGGTTGAGGGAGCGGCCGAGCTGAACGATGGAAATGACCAGGTCCAGCACGTGCGTGTTGCTCTCGATGCCAGCGACGAGGGACTTGTCGATCTTCAGCCGGTCGAGCGGCATGTCGAGCAGCGCGCGCAGGTTGGAATAGCCGGTTCCATAATCATCGAGGGCGATGGTAACGCCAGCCTCGCGAAGGCGGGCAATATTGCGCCGCGCGGAATCGACATCCTCGATGATCGCCGATTCCAGGATCTCGAGGCAGAGCTGGTCAGGCCTGATGTCTGCGGCCTTGATCCGTCGCAGGAGGTCTGTGGCAAAGCCGCGCGAGACAATGTCGATGGGCGAGATGTTGATTGAGAGGAAGGCAATGGCACCGCTGGCGAGCCAGTCCCGGGCCTCGCGCATGGCTATGTCCATGATCAGCTTGTCGAGACGTGACTGAAGCGCCAGCTCGGCGGCAACGGCAACGAATTCATCCGGGCCGACAGGGCCGAGCACTTCATCGTTCCAGCGGGCAAGAACCTCCACGCCCCGGACGTGCCGCGTCTCACTGCACAGGATGGGCTGGTAATGGGCGGTAATCTTTCTCTGCTCGATCGCGGCTGGAAGCATTTCCTCGATGCGGGTGCGGCGCCGCGACTGGCTTTGAAGCACGGCGTCGAAAACCCGGTCGCCATTGCGGCCATTCTTCTTGGCGGCATGCAGCGCGAGGTCGGCGCGTTTGCGCAGCCGGTGAACGGTATCGGCGTCCCTCGGATAGGTGCAAGCCCCGGTTGAGCCCGAAAGCGTGACATCATTGTCGCCAACCCGAATGGGTCGGAAAAGGAAGGCCCGTGCCTGCCAGAGCTTTTCCAGGCTTTCTTCGAGGCCGTCGCTTGTGTTCGTGGAGATCAGAGCGAACTCGTCGCCCCCCATCCGTGCAATACTGACAGCGCCTTTCAGCTTGCTGAGCCGTTTGGCGAGGACATTGATCACCGTATCGCCCGTCGCGTGGCCATACTGTTCATTGATGCGCTTGAAGTGATCGACATCGATCAGGACAAGCGAGAAAGATTCTCCGGATTCATCGGCGTATTTGATCTGCTGGCTCAGGGCATGCTCGAGGCCGGCCCGGTTGAGCAGGCCCGTCGCCGGGTCGGTGCGTGAAAAGCTGAGTGCTCTTTCCTTTTCGACCATGGCCTCGTTGAGGCGTTTCTGAAGCATGGTCGTGCGCGAATTGACATAGTCGAGCAGGGAGGGCTTGTGCGTTTCGCTCTCTGTCGAGGGCTCCGGCATCTTGATCACATCGGTGATGATGCCGACCAGGCCGTGGCGTCCATCGGGGAAGGTGAGCGGCACCTTTTTCGTGAGGGCGAAGGAGTCCTCGCCAATCTGCTCCTCATTGAGACTTTCCTGTCCCTTCAGGACGCGGTCGTCCTCAGCCCAGAACACTTCGACCTGCTCGGGCGGGAACAGGTCACGATCGTCCAGCCCGACGAAATCCTCGCGGCCGATCAGGTCGGCGAACGCCTGGTTGCCATATATCCAGCGATGCTCGTCATCCTTGGCGAAGACAGGGTAGGGCAGCGCATCGAAGATATCCTTCAAGCGCAGGAGAAGATTTTTCATTCCGGGCCTCCCTCCTGGAGACCGGGGGCTGACGGGGGAGTCGACCGCCGCGGATATCTGTCGAGCTGTCGGGTGACGAGCCGCGACATTTTAAGAAGTTCGCCGCGCTGCTCCGCATCGAAAGCGCGCGGCTGCGTATCGATCACGCACAGGGTGCCGATCGAAAGTGCCTCCCCGGCAATCTTGAGGGGGGCGCCCGCATAAAAGCGTATGAAGGGGGCACCGGTGACGAGGGGGTTCTCGGCGAAGCGCGGATCGCGCGTGGCATCTTCGACGACCATGACCTGCTCAAGCCCGATGGCGTGGGCGCAGAAGGAGTGGCGCCGGTCCGTCTCGCAGGCATCAAGTCCGACCCTCGACTTGAACCATTGGCGTTTCTCATCAACCAGGGAAACCAGCGCAATCGGCACATTAAAGTGTCGGGCCGTAGATCTTGTAATGGAGTCGAAGCATTCTTCGGCTGCAGTATCGAGTATCCGCATCCGGCGCAGGCATTGAAGGCGTGCAGCCTCCCGCTCGTCTTTGTATACTTTAACCAAGATGCATTCTGCTTCCCATTAATGTGTTTCCATTGTCCAAAAAAGAGTAAAAAAATTTATAATCAGTGCTCTGGCCACCCCGTGTGGCGGGCATTGTCGGCTTATGGGCCGGTAATTCACCAGATTTGAATATCGACGGCAGAGGACTGTCGCAGACAGGCGCCCCTTCGTGCAGAGACCGTTTTCTCATGCACGTTAGAGCTCGACCTCTTGATGCAGGTTAGGCGCCGGAGGCGCGCCTGAGCCTTCTCACTTAATCAGGATTATCATGACGTGTGGTTTCAGGAACGTGACGCAACTTGCGGATGCGTCCCTGCGTAGGTGGGCCTCAATGGGCCGACACCCCGAAGCGCCCATTCTTACAAATATGACCTGACGCCGGCGACACGCATTTCATCGAGCCGGTGCAACCAATTGAGGAACGCTTAGACATGCAAACCGCAAGAGAGGATCTTTATCAGACGCGCCTGAATACGGAACCCGAACTTATCCATCGGAAAGATCCGGTCGTTTCGCCGAAAGACGGGGCTAACGCGCCCGTCGCCAGCGAGACAATTGCCGCCTTTGAACGCGATGGCTTTATGGTTCTCGAGGACGTGTTCTCGCCCGAAGAAGTCGAGCGCATGCGGTTCACCGCCAATGAGATGCGTGATTATCCGGGCAGCCTTGCAGACGAAACCGTCATCTCCGAGCCGGATAGTGGCGCCGTGCGCTCCGTCTTTGCCATTCACAGGCAGAGTTCGGATTTTGACCTCATGTCCCGTGATCCGCGACTGGCCGATCTGGCCCGCCATATCCTGGGCGATGAAGTCTACATTCACCAGTCGCGGCTGAACTACAAGCCGGCCTTCAAGGGCAAGGAGTTCTACTGGCACTCCGATTTCGAGACCTGGCACGCCGAGGATGGCATGCCGCGCATGCGCGCCTTGTCCATGTCGGTGATGCTGACCGACAACCATCCGCAAGCCGGCCCTGTCATGTTCGTGCCGGGCAGCCACAAGCGGTTCATCTCCTGTGTGGGCGAGACCCCGGAAGACAATTACAAGTCTTCGCTCAAGCGCCAGGAGACCGGCATACCGGACAAGGACTCCATCGCCGATATGGTGGCAAAGGGCGGTATTGTCGCGCCGGCGCCGAAGGCAGGCTCGGTCGTGATTTTCGACTGCAACACGCTGCACGCCTCGAATGGCAACATCACGCCCTTCGAGCGGATGAACGGCTTCTTTGTCTTCAATGCCTGGTCCAACCGCCTGAGGGCGCCTTTCGGTGCTGGCCGTCCCCGGCCGGAGCACATTGCTCACCGTAAGGTGGATGCGCCGCTCAAGCGCATCAGGCAGCAACAACATCACGTCGCTTAAGGCGCGTTTCCGTTGTTGCTCGAAGAACCGGCGCCGGTCATCCCGGAGCCGGTTTTTTCATGCCGGATCCAATGGAAAGACGTGGAACTTCAGCTTCGCTGGTTCGTCATATAGACGGCCTCGCAAACTGCAGGCCCTTGAAAACATGAAGATTTGTATATCACGTGGGATATGAAAAACATCCAGCCTGAACTCATCGAGCCATGCGAAGAGGCTGAAAGCTGCCTTGCAGAGAAATTGCGCGCCCTCGCGCCCATCAATGACCGCCAGTCCGATTTGCTGGCTGCGCTGGAAAAAGAGCGCCGGACAATTGAGCCGGGCGAAGCGCTCTTTGAGGGCAATGCCCCCGTTAACGATCTCTACGTTCTGAAAAAAGGCTGGGTGCTGTCCGAGACCGTCAATGCGCAAGGTATGCGCTCGGTCGTGCGCGTCCATCATCCCGGCGATATCATCGGCGCTTCGCAGGTGCCCTATGCGTCGACGCCGTACCGGGCCATAGCGCGATCGGAGGCGATTGTCTGCCCGTTCCCGCGACAGAACCTGGTCAGCCTGCTCAGCAACTCGCCGCGTCTGTCAGCCCTGTTGCTCACGATTGCGATGATCGAAAGCGCCGAGCAGGAAGATAGAGCCTCGGTCTTCCGGCGCAACAGCGCCAAGGCGAAGCTCGCCCTGTTCGTGCAGCAGACCTTCGGGCGGCTCCGGCTGATGAACACGCTGCTGCATGACCGCTTCCACTGCCCCCTGAACCAGACCGATATCGGGGATGTCGTCGGCATGACGAGCGTCCACGTCTCACGCACCTTTACCCGTCTGGAAGAGGAGGGCGGGCTTGAGCGCCATGGCACATTCATTCGCGTTCGCGATGAATCAGTTCTGTCTGCCTATAGCGGTTATATCGACCGTTATAAGCAGCTTGATCTGAGCTGGATGCCGGAGACGTAAAGGCTGGAGCGGGTGAAGGGCTCTATATGAATAGAAAAACTGTTTAAAAACAATAATGTCGTAGATGTCGACTTTCACATTGTTTCACGATTTTTTACATGAATGTTACGCAAGTCCCAATCTTGGAATTGGATGATAGCGCTAAGGACAAAGATAGTACCGGACTTTCTCGTCGATGTGCTCAATCGTTTTGGTGGTTTGACATTTTTTTTAACTATTGTGTCTGGCAATCCAGCCTTGGTGTCAAAATTAAGTGGCGGTTGTAATCTTGCCTCCACAGCATGTGAAACATGTTAGGATACCTCCGTTAGCCCGTTTCGTTTTCCATTTCGTTGATAATGATGGAGTGAGGGCATATTGTATAAATACAATAGTTTATCCGGCTGGGCGGGCGATATGTCTGCAATTGTAGATTGATATGTAGTGTAGACACTAAAGAGAGTGCGGTCGCGCTAGATTCTTTCGATGATGATGGCCGGGGCCATACCGCCCGCGGCGCACATGGTGATGAGGCCGCGTTTCTTGTCCTGACGTTCGAGTTCATCGAGCACGGTGCCTATGAGCATTGAGCCGGTTGCGCCAATCGGGTGCCCCAGCGCCATGGCGCCGCCATTGATGTTGACCCTGTCGCGCGGCAAGTCGAGGTCACGGATGAATTTCTCGGCCACGACAGCGAAGGCTTCATTGATTTCCCAGATATCGATATCGTCCTTGGTCAGGCCAGCACGTTGCAGCGCTTTCTTTGCCGCCGGAACGGGGGCGTTGAGCATCAGGGTCGGGCAGTCGCCGACGTTTACCGCTGTGACGATGCGGGCGCGTGGTTTCCAGCCTTGACTATCGGCATATTCAGGTGACGCCAGCAGGATGGCGGCCGAGCCGTCGACCACGCCGGACGAATTGCCGGCATGGTGGATGTGCTCAATCTTGAGATCCGGATATTTCTTGTTGATCAGCGAGCGGTAAGTGTTGCCCTTCTCGTCGATGGGAATGTCGGCGAGTGCAGCAAATGATGCTTTTAGCCCGGCAAGGCTTTCATTCGTGGTGTTTGGACGCGGGAACTCTTCCCGGTCGAGGGCGACAGTGCCATCCTCATTGAGAACCGGGACGAGACTCCTGTCGAACCGGCCTTCCTTGATGGCGCGTGCGGCCCGCTTCTGGCTTTCGACTGCCAGATTCTCCGTGGCCTCGCGGGAAATGCCCTCAATCGTAGCGATCGCATCGGCGCAGACCCCCTGATTGGACTGGGGATGCATTTCCCGGAGCGTGGGGTTGTCCTTGTCCATGACTGGCAGGCGCGTCGGGTCAGCGAGAGAGGCGGTATATGACATCATGTCAGTGCCACCGGCAACGACCATGTCTTCCATGCCGGACATGATCTGGCCGGCACCAAAGCTGACCGATGTGATGCCGGAGCCGCAGAAACGGTCGAGTGTCACACCTGATGCTTTCACGTCATATCCGGCGAGAAGAGCCGACATCCGGCCAAGATCAGCACCCTGCTTGTCGACCTGGGTTGCGCAGCCCCAGATGATGTCGTCGACCTCATCGGTCTTGAGGTTATTCCGTTCCTTAAGGGCCTTCAGAACGGTAGCGCCCAGCACTTGCGGGTGAAGATGGGCGAGGGATCCCTTTCCAACCTTGCCAATGCCGCGGGGGGTGCGAACGGCGTCAATGATGTAAGCTTCAGGCATGGTGATATTTCCCGGGTGAAGTGTCTATTTATATCACCTAGTTACACAAGTTGTAAGGGTAGGCAAGCCTGGAACGGTTCAGCTCATCGCACCGTGTAGGATTTCGCTTTGCTCATAATGGCGGCTCTGTCGACCTGAGTCTGTCCGACGGGGTTGCCGAGCTGGCAGTATTTGAGGGCGGTTCTGAGTGCGACAGATCTCGGCATGTCGAGCGACTCCCAGATCGCTTTGACTGAGCCCGCTGTCGCGGCGGGCGGCTTCGCCGCAATGATCGCCGCCAGCTCATCGGCCCGTGACCAGAGCTTGTCATTTTCCGTGACCTCGGTGACCAGGCCAAGACGAAGTGCAGTGTGCGCAGAGATGCGTTCGTCATTGCCGAGCAGGGTCATGCGCATGACATCCCCGAGGGGCATTCGATAGGTGGCGCCGATCGGTTCCAGGGCAGCCGTCATGCCATAGGTGACATGCGGATCAAAGAAGGTTGCGTCTTCGGAGCAGATGACAATGTCGGATTCATTGATCCAGTAGAAGGCGCCCCCCGCGGCCATGCCATGAACGGCGCAAATGATGGGCTTCCAGCAGCGGTTTGACTTGGGGCCCAGCTGCTCGCCGGGGTCTTCGGCGACCCAGATATCGTCGTGCATGACCGAACCGCCCGGCTGCGAGGCGGCCTTGACGTCTACGCCGGTTGAAAAAGCTTTTCCCGGCGCAGCGCGAAGAATGGCACAATGGATGTCTTCTGTTTCGGCAATGTGGCGCCAGGCGGCTGTGAAGTCGTCCATCATCTGGCGCGTAAAGCTATTCATGGCTTCGGGCCGGTTGATCGTGATCGTTGCCACACGATCCTTCACGTCGAAGAGGATGGTTTCGAATTTCATGGGTGGCTCCCTCTGTATCCCTTGTCTTCTCCTACACTGACATGCATCACTGCAACCGAGAAGTGTTAATTGACCTAGTTATATAAGTTGATAATAGTGTGCAATCCGAACGGGAGGACTGGCAGGCATGAATTTCGATCTTGCTGAGGAACAGAAGATGCTGGCTGAACAGGCTCGAGGATTGCTGGGGAAGCAATCCTCGCCGGACCGGCTGCGCGAACTGATTGATGCGGGAGCCGAATGGGATGAACCGCTATGGGCGTCCCTGTCTGAGCTGGGGTTTCCCGGAGCCCGCATCCCTGAAGAGTATGGCGGGCTCGGACTGGGTGATCTCGACCTTGGCGTGATCAGCGAGGAGGTCGGCCGGGCAGTCGCGGCTGTTCCCTTCTATGCTTCGATTGTCTGTGCCGCAGATGCGATTCAGAGATTCGGTTCCGATGAGCAGAAGGAAGCCTGGCTTCCCAGGCTTGCCTGCGGAGAGGTTGTGGGAACACTCGCACATGCTGAAGGACGACAGGGCTGGTGGCCGAAGTCTTCCAGTGTCAGTTGCAGGGCCGGAAAACTGTCGGGGGTGAAAACGCCTGTTGGAGATGCAGGTATTGCAAGCCTGGCGGTTGTTTACTGCGCATATGAAGGCAAGCCGGCGCTTGCGCTTGTGGAGCTCGACGGTGAGACCGTTGAGCGACGCAAGCTTGATGGATTTGACCAGTTGCGGGCGCATTATGCGCTCACTTTCAAGGACACGCCGGCTTCGCTTCTTGAGGCAAGTGTTGGCGATGAAGACGGGCTCAGGACGCTGACAGACAGGATGTCTGTCCAGGCATCTTTCGAGGCCGTCGGTGGTGCGGAAGCCTGTGTCTACATGGCGCGGGATTATGCGATGGACCGCCAGATATTCGGACGCTCACTGGCAAGCTATCAGGCCATCAAGCACAAACTGGCCGATATTCTGGTGGCCACTGAGTTTGCCCGGTCCAATGCTTTCTTCGCAGGCTGGGCTTCCGATAATGCGCCAGCCGAGCTGGCGGTTGCCGCAGCTGCAGTCCGCCTGAGTGCGATCAACGCCTATGAGCAGGCCGCGCGAGAGAACCTCCAGGTTCATGGCGGCATCGGGTACACGTTCGAGGCCGATTGTCACTTTCACTACCGGCGGGAACGTACGCTCGCCATCACGCTTGGGCCGCGCCAGTACTGGGCGGACAGGCTGGTAACCCATGTACCCGGAAAGCAGATGGAGACCGCCTGAGATGGACTTCAATGACACCCCCGAAGAGGCTGAATTTCGCGCCGAGGTCAAAGCGTGGCTGGCAAAACACGCGCCCGGCCATGAGCTGCCCCCCGGTGCGACCCTGGATGACGCTGACGAAGTTGCGCGGGGCAAGGCCTGGCAGCGTGAGCTCTATGATGGTGGCTATGCCGGCATTCTCCTGTCGAAGTCCCTTGGCGGCCGCGGTGGGACGATCGTGGAGGCTGTCGTCTTCGACGAGGAAGAGAAAAAATACAATCTGCCAAAGGGGCCATATATCGGGATCGGTCTCGGCATGGCGTTGCCGGTTATTGGTAAACACGGTACCGACGAGCAGATAAAGAAGTTCGTCGAACCAACGCTCAAGGGCGAGCTGACCTGGTGCCAGCTGTTCTCGGAGCCGGCGGCCGGCTCCGACCTGGCGGCTGTGCGCACGAGAGCCGTCAAGGAGGGTGACGCTTATGTCGTCAATGGCCAGAAAGTCTGGTCTTCCTGGGCACACCATTCCGACTGGGGCATTCTCGTCGTGCGGACCGACCCGAAAGCGGTCAAGCACAAGGGGCTGACCTTCTTCGTGGTCGACATGAAGTCACCTGGCATAGAGATCCGCCCGATCCGGCAGATCTCGGGAGCCTCGGATTTCAACGAAACATTCCTGAGCGATGTTCGGATACCCGAAGGTGACCGCATCGGTGCCGAGGGTGAAGGGTGGGCCTGCTGCATGACCGTTCTGATGGGCGAAAGGCTCAATCAGGGCGAGGAAGGCCGGATTGAGGCGCTCATGCAATATGCGGCCGACACGCCGATGGAGGGGGCCACTGCGCTCGATGATCCGGCGGTGCGCCTGTCACTTGCGACGGCCTATGCTGAGGAACGCGCCGCGAAATATTTTCAGGCCCGGCTGCGTACCATGGTGTCGCGCGGGGAAAACCCCGGGGCGCTGGCAGCGATGATGAAGCTCACTTATGCGAGCCGGCTTCAGCAGACGTCTGGGCTCGCCATGGAAATACGCGGCATGGACGCGCTTGCGCCCCATGAAGACGTCATCCCCACGCGGCAACTCTGGCACGACTATATCTGGTCGACAGCCCTGAGGATTGCCGGGGGCGCTGACGAGGTGCTTCGTAATCAGATCTCTGAACGTGTGCTCGGCATGCCGGGTGAGATGCGTGCCGACAAGGGCGTGCCCTTCGATGAGCTCAAATAAATTCTCATCAAAGGCGAGATAATACTTTTCACAAAGTGCACTTAGTTATATAAGAGGATTTCGCGCAGGAAGTGTGCGGTCCTGGAGGGTTACTCATGTCATTTCTGTCAGACCTCTTGAACGGCGTTCTCGAGATCGATCCATCTGCGGATGCCATCGATTATGACGGTGCATGGTATTCCTGGGGTGATCTGGGCAATACGATACGTGCTGTTCAGGCCGAGCTTGCAGAACTTGGTCTTGGAGAGGGCGCCAGGATCGGGGTCTTTGTTCGTAACCACCCTGACGTCCTTGCGGGCGTATTGAGCGCTGTCGGGGTCGATGGGGTGATGGTTTCGATCAATCCCATGCTGCCGGAAGACAAGATCCGTGCAGACCTTGAGCGGCTCAATCTGCCCGTGGTGATCGGTACGGATGTTGATCTTGAACGTCCTGGCATCCTGCCTGTTCTGGAAGCAGCCGGGACGGCGATCATTGAGACCCAGCCCGTGCTCGAGGGTGCCCGCCTACGGCCGGGATTCGAGAAGATCACCGGCAAGAATATTGCCTATACCCAGCCAGGCGTCATCATTGAGATGCTGACCAGTGGCACAACCGGGACACCAAAGCGTATCCCCCTGAAGCGCGATGCTTTCCTCCAGAGTTTCCGATCGGCCATGTCCTATGAAAAGGACCGATCGCCCGATGATCCCCCAAGGTTGCGCAGTGGCGTCCAGCTTCTGACAAATCCGATGGCGCATATCGGCGGTCTCTGGGGGGCGCTCAACACAATTCTCGGCGGGCGACAGCTCTGTATTGTCGAGAAATTCTCAGTCGAGTCGTGGGCCGATGCTGTGACACGTCACCGCCCGGTCGTCGCGGGTGCGGTTCCGACCGGATTGCGCATGATCCTCGATGCCAACCTGCCTGCTGATGTGTTTTCCAGCCTGAAGGCCCTGCGGACAGGAGCGCAGCCGCTTGATCCGGCCATCACACAGGAGTTTCTGGACCGCTACGACCTGCCTGTGCTGCAAAATTATGGTGCCACGGAATTTTCAGGCGCGGTGGCAGGCTGGTCTCTGGGCGCCTTCCGAAAGTATTACAAAGACAAACCCGGCAGCGTCGGACGCTTTCAGCCGGGTGTCACGGGCAGGGTGGTCGATCCGGAAACGGGTGAGGAGCTCGAGCCCGGTGCTGAAGGCGTTCTGGAAATGAAGGCGCGCCAGTTCGGAATAGGCGATGAGTGGCTACGGACCACCGACCGTGCGGTCATTGATGAGGATGGATTCCTGTTCATTAAGGGGCGTGCGGATAACGCCATTATTCGCGGCGGCTTCAAGGTCCATCCTGACGACGTGGCCGCGACCCTCGAAAAGCATCCGGCCATACGGGAGGCCGTTGTGGTCGGTATACCTGACCGTCGGCTCGGCGCCGTGCCCGTCTGCGCTGTCATGCTGAAAAGTGGGGCAGATGAGCCTGACAATGAAGATTTGAAGGCTTTCGCCAAGCAATATCTCGCGGCTTACCAGGTGCCGGTTCGCTGGAAGATCGTTGATGACGTTCCGCGCACCCCGTCAATGAAACCTGCGCTGCCGCAAGTGCAAGACATGTTCACTGCGACAGAGAGCGAAACCGCCTGACTGTTACCAAAGGGAGACCGACAAATGGCCAAGAGCAAGACAGAGGTCCTTGAAAGCGAAGAGTGGCAAAAAGCCACTGAATACGAGATTACCGACGAGGATATTGATCGCCAGAAACAGCTTCTGGGTTTCATGTCACCGTCCCGGCATCGCGAGTACAACCAGACGGCGACCGTCGACAATATCCGCAACTGGTCGCATGGGTGCGGCGATGACAATCCGGTATTCTGTGACCCGGAGTACGCCAAAGGGACCCGCTGGGGCGGTGTGATCGCTCCCGGCATGATGATTGGCTCGGTGAACTCCCCGATGAAAGGCGACCCGACGCCGGATCATATCAAGAAGCTTCGCAAGTCTCTTTTTCGCGGGATTCACGTTTTCGTATCCGGCTCGAAGTGGGACTTCTATCGCCCTACGCGGCCAGGTGACACGATTTACTCCTATAATGGAGACGAGAGCTGCGAGGTGAAGAACTCGGAATTCGGTGGCCGTTCGGTGATCTGCGTCCGTAAAGATGTGAAGGTCAACCAGAACGCCGAGGTTGTCGCGGTCTATCGCATCCTTCGTATCCTGACGGAGCGTAAGACAGCCAAGAAGAAGGGCAAGTACAGCCATATCGAGCCGGCAACCTACACTGATGAAGATATTGCGGAGATCGATGCCGTTTACGCGCAGGAAGAAGTGCGCGGGGCGGATACGCGTTACTGGGACGATGTCGGGGTTGGTGACAGTCTCGGCAAGATGGCCAAGGGCCCGTTGACCGTTACGGACGTAATCTGTTTTCATTCCGGCGGCTATGGCTTTGTGCCCTACGCGCCGACGGTCGGGCGGCTTGCCTACAAGAACCGCCAGCGGATCGCGCCGTTCTATATCAAGAACGAGCAAGGTATTCCCGACGTCGCGCAACGCTTGCACTGGGACCCGCTCTGGGCACAGGCAATCGGCAATCCGATGGCCTATGATTATGGTGTGATGCGGGAGAACTACCTGTTCCATTATCTTCAGGACTGGGCGGGCGACGATGGCATCATCACGCATGTCCACGATGAAATCCGTAAGTTCAATTATATGGGCGATACCCAAATCATCACGGGTGAGGTGCTCGGTAAGCGCGAGGAGAACGGTCAGGCCCTGATCGATGTGCGCGCCGAGTTCAGGAACCAGCGCGACGAAGTTACCGTCAAGGCTACGGCAACGATCGCGCTTCCCAAGAAGGGGCGCATGGCGATGTATCCGGAAGTGCCGGCAGACCTCGCAGAGGAGGCAGCTCAGATGATGGCGCGTCACTGGGAGCTGTCCAAGGGATGAGCGAAGCGCAGACAGTCATGACGGAAGACGTGGACGGTGTCCGGGTCATCACGTTGAACCGGCCTGAAAGCCTGAATGCATTGAGTGATGCGATCATGGCGCCTCTGGCGGATGCGACACGTGACGCGGCCAGCGATCCCTCTGTCGGTTGTGTTGTGGTGACCGGTGCCGGGCGGGGCTTCTGCTCCGGGGGTGACCTCAAGGGGGATCGCGCCCCGATGGAGGTCAGTCCCGAGCGGGGAAGCCCTGTCGAGCAAAGCCATATACGCCTGCGCAGTCATATGGAGACGCCACGCCTGCTGCACGAAATGGGCAAACCTACCATTGCGATGGTGAATGGCCCGGTGGCGGGAGCGGGCATCGGTATCGCCGGAGCCTGTGACCTTCGTTTCGCAGGCCGGTCGGCGACATTTCTTTCTGCCTTCGACCGGATCGGGGGCGGGGGCGACTTCGGGTCGACCTGGTTCTGGACAAAGATTCTTGGCACCGCCAAGGCGCGGGAGCTGCTCATCCTCGGCGAAAAGTTCGATGCCGAGGCAGCGCTCGCCTTCGGGCTCTACACACGGGTCTTTTCAGACGAGACCCTGCGGGAAGAGACATTGAAGGTGGCCCGGCGTCTGGCGAAGGGGCCGCGCATGGGCTGGCGGTACATGAAGGCCAATCTCAATCTGGCTGAAGATGGCCAGTTCGAGGCCCACCTCGATCAGGAAAGTCTCTTCATGGGCCTGTCAACGCAGGCAACGGCCCGAATCTACAAGGCCATGAAAGACAAGGGCGAATGACCGTTTTCGAGGATATCCGTCTCAGTATCGATGAAGGTGTGGGCACGCTTACGATTGACCGGGGGGATGGCCGCAACGCGCTTAGCCCGCATTCTCTTGGTGAAATCTGTGCGGGCATGGATGCGCTGACGGATGATCCGGACGTGAAGGTCATCATCCTTGCTGCGGAAGGCAGACACTTCTCGGCCGGTGCTGATTTCAGGTTTCTGAAAGAGCTGACTTCGATGGGCGCCGCGCAGATCAAGGCGCAGGTCTACGAGAAGTTCCAGGGTGCTGCGCGTCGGATCTATCATTGCCCTAAGCCGACCCTTGCCCTCATCAACGGCGCTGCCGTTACGGTGGGATGTGAGCTGGCACTCGCCTGCGATTTCCGGATCGCGGATGAGAAAGTCATGTTCCAGGAAAGCTGGATCAAGCTCGGCATCATGCCCCCGCTCGGCGGGCTGTTTCTGCTGCCGCGTATCGTCGGTCTCGGGCGGGCGAAGGAAATGTGCCTTATGGGCAAACAGGTTCGGGCCGAGGAGGCGCTTGCCAGCGGACTGGTGAGCGAAGTGGTCTCGCCTGAGGAGCTGTCTCTACGTGGCCGGGGGTTTGCCGCCGAACTCGCTGCTGCGGCCCCGACCGCTTATGCCACCGTCAAGGAAGCAATCCACCGGGGCCTGGAAAGCTCGATGCAGGCGGAGTGGACGGCCAATGTCTCGAGCCAGGCTGTCCTTATTAGCTCCGAAGATTTTGCCGAAGGGCTGGATGCGGTCGTTGCACGCCGCTCGCCTGAATTCACAGGGAGATAGTCATGGATCTGAGCTATGGCGATGCAGCCGAGGCGTTCCGCAAGGACGTGCGGACATTCCTGAAAGCCAACTGGATGCCGCAATCTGTCGAGAAGGCAGATATGAAGGCTTATATTGCCGCCTTTCGCAAGCAGGCGACCGAAGCGGGGTATCTATACCGCGCCATACCGAAGGCGTGGGGTGGATCCGAGCAGGCCCCCGACGTCATCAAGGCACAAGTTATCCGCGAGGAATTCGGGCGGGCGCGCGCACCGATGGAAGTGCCCGGTAACGGGATGAACATGCTCGTGCCAACCCTCCTCGAGCGGGGCACCGATGAGCAAAAGGCGCTTTTCATCCCGAAAACCATGTCGGGTGACTATATCTGGGGACAGGGCTATTCGGAGCCGGGCACCGGCTCAGACCTGGCTTCCGTGCGTACCAGGGCCGAGCTTGTCGGCGACAAGTGGATTATTAACGGCCAGAAAATCTGGACTAGCCAGGGTGGCAAAGCGACCCATATGTTCGCTCTGGTTCGTACCGAGTCCGATGCAGGCAAGCATGATGGTATCTCTTACCTGTTGATCGATCTCGATCAGCCGGGCGTGAGCCGCAAGCCGATCCGTCAGATGACGGGCGAAAGCGGGTTTTATGAATTTTTCTTTGATGACGCCGAAACACCTGCGAGCTGGATCGTCGGTGAGCGGGGACAGGGCTGGAATGTTTCTCGTACGACGCTGAAGCATGAGCGCGCGTCCATCGGTTCGGCAGCCATGCTTGGCAACCAGTTCCAGAAATTGGTCGAACTGGCTGGGGAAATGACGCGGAATGGGCAATCGGCCATCAAGGATCCGGAAGTGCGTCAAGCGCTGACCCGGATCGAAGGCTGGGTCATGGCTCACCGCTATTCATCCTATCGCATCATGTCGAGTGCGATCCACGATGAAGAGGCTGGCATCATTTCGATGATGATGAAGCTTCTCCTGACAGAGATCGGACACGATATTGCGCTTGCCGCTCAAGACCTGATTGATGATGAGGGCCTGATCGAGCCCGAGCCAGCGGGGACACGCGGGCGTGGCCCTGAAAAGTGGCTGGATCAGATCATGGGCTCGCTCGGCAATTCGATTGCAGGCGGCACCACGAACATTCAGCGGAATATTATCGGTGAGCGGGGTCTCGACCTGCCACGGGATCTTGCGATGGAGCGCGGCCAATGAGGTTTCATTTAGATAGTGACCAGACTGCCATTCAGGATGTTGTACATGGCGCCGTTTCAAGCGTGCTGACGCGTGATAAATTGCACGTCTTCATTGATGGCAATGATGATTTCGAGCCTGATAGCTGGCAAGCCGTATGCGAACTGGAGATGGCCGGCTTGATGCTGCCTGAAGACCAGGGTGGCAGTGGGCTGGGACTCGTGGAAGCCGCCCTGGTCATTGAATCGATCGGAAAGGCAGGCGCACCCGGACCGTTCATTGGTCAATTGCTGACGGCAATTGCGTTGTCGGAAACGGACAATGATACGGCACGTTCTGCGTGGCTCAAGCGTGTCGCAAGTGGTGAAGCCGTGGCGACATTTGCGTTCGGTGGTGACTGGCTGCCAACCGGCTGGACTGTCAGCGTGGAGGACGGCAAGGCCAGCGGCGAAGTCCGCTTTGTGCCCTCTGCCAGTGCAGCAAAAGTGTTCCTGACCGGTACGGAGGGCGGCGGGCTCGCGCTGGTCGAAGCCAGTAATGCTGTCTCTGTCACACCGCTCAAATCCACCGACCGGAGCCGTCCAGCGTCGACAGTGTCATTCGAGGAGGCCACGGCGCATGAGTTGTTTCCCCCCGGCGATGACGGTGTGCAGCGTATTTTCGATGCTGCTCTCGTCCTGTTGGCTGCTGACGCGCTTGGAGGCGCTCAATACTGTCTCGATCTCTCCGTCGAGTATGCCAAGGAACGCAAGCAGTTCGGCCAGCCAATTGGGCGCTTTCAGGCATTGAAACACCAGCTGTCTACCATGGCCCTGAACGTCGAGCCGGCTCGGGCGCTCGTATGGTATGCAGCGCATGCCTGGGACATGAAGCAGGAGGATGCCCCGCGCTCTGCCGCGCTGGCAAAGGCGCATCTCTGCGACCGTTTTGTTGAAGTGGCCCGGGATGCAATCGCCGCGCATGGCGGTATTGGCTACACATGGGAATACGGTCTTAACATCTGGTTCCGGCGGTCGGTGTTCGATCGGGTTGTGCTTGGGAGCCCGGCTGTACATCGCGCTAGAGCAGCAGACCTTGCTGGCTGGTAGTTGCCCTTGAGCGTTTATCAGGAGACGCATCTGTGAACCGTTTTGAAGGAAAGAATATTGTCGTCACAGGCGGGTCCAGCGGCATTGGACTCGCGGTTGCACAAAGGATCGCCGGTGAAGGTGGGCGGGTCCTGGTGACGGGCACGAGCGACAAAAAACTCGCCAGCGCCGAGGCCGCAGATGAGCGGATATCTGCATTCAGGAACGATGCGAGCGACCTCGCCTCAGCGGACGAACTGGCAAAAGAAGCCGGGCGTCTCTTCGGTGAGATTGATGGCGCTTTTCTCAATGCCGGGAAAGGTGGAACCGGCGGCATGGTGGGGTCGCTGACCGTCGAGTCCTATCGTGATCTGATGGATCTGAATGTTGGCGGCCCCATATTTGGTTTTCAGGCTCTCGTCCCCTTGATGAAGACTGACAGTTCCGTGGTTATCACGGCTTCCGTCGCCAAGGATGTCGGGATGCCGGGC
This sequence comes from Henriciella aquimarina, assembly GCF_002088975.1. GTDB lineage: Bacteria > Pseudomonadota > Alphaproteobacteria > Caulobacterales > Hyphomonadaceae > Henriciella > Henriciella aquimarina. The sequence goes on along the minus strand of NZ_NCST01000106.1, from coordinate 42,160 downwards.
GCTGCGCTATATTCTGCGACCAAGGCGGCTGTACGGGCAATGGTTCGCGGGTTTGCAGCTGAGTTCGCGGGCAAGGTCAGGGTCAATTGTCTGAGCCCCGGACCTATTGAAACGCCTTTTTTTGAGCGTCTGGGACGGCCAGCTGAGGTGTTGGAGAAAATCCAGCAGGGTGTCGTCAAAACCAACCCGATGAAGCGTTTCGGAACGGCTGAAGAAGTCGCCGCGGTTGCGTGTTTCCTGCTCTCAGACGAGGCCAGTTATGTGACGGGTGCCGACTATTTCGTCGACGGGGGCGCTGCGCAGCTGTAGCAGATACTTATCTGCCAGCGCCATGGACGGAGACTGTGCCGATGGCGTCAGCGTATTCACGTTCCAGCCGGTCAATCAGTGTTGCGACTTCGGGTGCATCATTGACGAGGGCAGCGGATTGGCCGCCGCTCCAGATATCGCGCCAGGGCTTAACGCCGTCTGGCAAAGCCTTGCGTCGTCCTGATGCAGGGGCAGGACTTAACCCGTGTCCGGCGAGGGAAGGTCCCAGGAAATTAGCGCCAATGCCGACAATGCTGTCCGTCCAGACAATATCCGAGAGGGCGGCATCGGCCAGCATGTCCTTGTGCCCGGAATGGACCCCGGACTCCTTGGTGGCAATAAACCTTGTCCCCATGCAGACCATGTCGGCGCCCAGCATCTCGGCGGCAGCGATGCCGGCGCCGTCTGCGACACCACCCGCCAGTTGTATGATCCCGTCGAAGAATTGTCGGACTTTGCGCACGAAGGCGAAGGGTGACAGGAGCCCGCCAAGCCCGCCAGCGCCAGCGCAGACAAGCATAAGGCCGTCGACACCGGCCGCGGCCGCCTTTTCGGCTTGCTCTACGGTCGTCGCGTCGTGAATGACGACGCCGCCCCAGTCATGAACCTGTTTGACGAGTTCTGTCGGGTTTCCGGCATTGCTCGTGATGATCGGCAAACGGGCGCGGCGGCAGATCGATATTTCGCTGGCGAGCATTTCTTCAGGTTTGCGCCGTGAGACATTGATGTTGACAGCGAAAGGCGGGGGTACGCCGCCACTGTCGTGGATCATGTCTTGTGCCTCAAGCAGTTCATCCACCCAGGCTTTCAGGCCGCGGTCGTAGGCGGCATTATGTGTGGGAAAACACCCGATGATGCCCGCCTGCATGCACGCCGTGATAAGTGAGGGCACAGACGCAATCGACATGGGCGCTGCCATTAGCGGTAGCCGCAGGCCGAACTGAGCGAGGCGTGGAGACATGATGAAAACCCTCTTTCCAGATCAATATATATAACCTAGTATGATAAGTATAGACAGGAGTAGGGGAGCCGTAGATGGCCTTCAAGACGCGTATCACCGAATTACTGGATATTGAGCACCCCATCGTTCAGGGTGGCATGCAGAGTGTAGGCGTTGCAGAGCTTGCGTCTGCGGTTTCGAATGCGGGTGGACTTGGTATTCTGACGGCCCTGACGCAGCCTTCTCCAGAGGCCCTGCGCGATGAAATCGAGCGCTGCAAATCCATGACGGACAAACCGTTTGGTGTGAACCTCACCGTTTTTCCGACAATGAAGTCGCCTGACTATGCCGCCTATACACAGGCGATTATTGAAGGGGGTGTCACCATTGTCGAAACGGCAGGAACGTCCGCAGTGGCGGAGTTCTGGGATATGATGAAACCACATGGCATCCGAATTCTGCATAAATGCACGTCCGTGCGTCACTCGCTGTCTGCTGAACGCAAGGGGGTTGATGCCATTTCGATCGATGGTTTCGAGTGCGCGGGGCATCCGGGTGAGGACGATATCCCCGGGCTTGTGCTGATCCCATGCGCAGCCGACAAAGTGAAGATTCCAATGATCGCGTCAGGTGGTTTTGGCGACGGCCGGGGACTTGTCGCTGCGCTGTCATTGGGAGCCGACGGTATCAATATGGGCACGCGTTTTTGCGCCTCAAAGGAAGCGCAGATCCATCCGGATGTGAAGCAGGCCTATGTCGATAATGATGAGCGGGGGACGCATCTCATCTTCCGCCAGTTCCGGAATACGGCGCGCGTCGGAAAGAGCGAAGTGTCTGATCAGGTCGCAGAAATTCTCAAGAATCCTGATGCCAGGTTTAGAGATGTGGCCGAGCTGGTGGCTGGTGCCAAAGGCAAGCAGTTGCTGGAGACGGGTGACCTTAGTGAGGGCGTTTTCTGGGCCAGCATGGTGCAGGGGCTGATCCATGATGTGCCGAGCGTACAGGAGCTGTTTGACAGGATTATCGGGGATGCAGAGACGATCCTGGACAATCGCCTCGCGGGAATGCGTGATACCCGCAGGGCGCCTGTAGCCTAGTTTACGCCCTTCTGCTCGGCCGGCCAATAGCGGTCGCGGATCTGACGCTTGTAGAGCTTGCCATTATCGCCGCGCGGCAAGGCGTTGACGAAGTCGACAGACTTCGGACACTTTACCGGTGACAGGCGCGAGCGACACCAGGCGACGAGTTGATCGCCGAAGGCGTCATCCGCATTTTCGCTTCTGACGGGCTGTACGACGGCTTTGACCTCTTCGCCCATTTCTGCGTTCGGCACACCAATAACGGCTGCATCGAGTACGTCTGGATGACAAATCAGTGTGTCCTCGATTTCCTGAGGATAGATATTCACGCCGCCCGAAATGATCATGAAGGACTTGCGATCCGTCAGGAAGAGATAGCCGTCCTCATCCAGATAGCCGACATCCCCGAGCGTTGACCATCCAGCATGTATTGGATGGCGCGCATCGCGTGTTTTCTGGTCGTCGTTCAGATATTTGAAGTCCCAGCCGCCTTCGAAATAGATGAGGCCCGGCTCACCAGCTGGCAGCTCCTCGTCATCTTCTCCGCAGACATGAATCACCCCCCAGTTCGCCTTGCCGACGGAGCCCGGTTTGCGCAACCACTCTTCGGAGGTGATCGACGTCGATCCATTGCCTTCGGAGCCACCATAGTATTCCAGCAGGATCGGTCCTAGCCAGTCGATCATCTGATGCTTGATATCAACCGGGCAGGGAGCGGCCGCATGGATGACGGTCTGGAGGCTGGAGACGTCAAACGTCAGACGTTCGGCATCGGGCATTCGCAACATGCGGACAAACATGGTGGGGACCATCTGCGTGATATTGACGTGATGGTTTTCAATCGCTTCAAGGGCGCCTTCGGGGGTGAACTTCTCCATGATGACAACTGTCGCACCCAGGCGGTGACACGATGTGGAGAAGGCCAGAGGCGCCGTGTGATAAAGGGGGGCTGGGGAGAGGTAGACGCTTTGGGGGCAGATTCCGTAATTGTCACGCGCTCGCTCGGCGAGTGGGTGAGGGGCGGTTGCCGGGCCGCCGCTCAAGGGCTGGCGGATACCTTTCGGTTTGCCCGTCGTGCCTGAAGAATACACCATGTGAAACCCGGCCGTCTCGTCTGTCACGGGTGTTGCTGGATGACCGGCAATAGCGTCCTTCCAGTCAGGGAGGCCTGAGAAAGCGCGACCAATCGTGAAGGCATGCTCAACCGACGCAGGCTGTGAGGTTTGCAGCAGCTCCTCCGCATGCCGCACGGTATTACTTGTAACCAGGACACGTGCTCCGCTGTCGGAAAGGATATAGGCAGCTTCCTCGGCTGTGAACGCCGTTGATATGGGGGCGATATAAAGGCCTGTCCGCTGGGCCGCCCAGTAGATGGTGAAATAGTCGGGACAGTTCTTCAGCCAGATGGCAAGCGTGTCGCCTGCTTTGAGGCCAAGTTCGCGAAGGAGGTGAGCGCCCTGATTTGCCTTTGTTTCCAACTCGCCATAGGTCAAAATAGTGCCGCTTTCGGCCATGATGATGGCGGCCTGGGCTGGCTGGCGAGTGGCATGGTCTCGAGGGTGCGGCATGCGTTGACCTTTCCTGGTATTGTGGAGAAATCTCGAAGCTAGTTTAAATTACGGCAACCTGTTATACCAAGTTATATAATAGGTGGTATAGTCGTGTGTTGCCGCTTCAGCAATGAGGCGGCCCGCGTTTGAAGGAAGCAAATATATGGCAAGAAAAGCGACTGCGGTGAAAAGCACCGCGAAATCTCCGACACGCCCGGCCAACCGGATACGTACACCCAAGACTTCCGAAGTGGTTGCAGACCAGATTCGGGCACAGATCGTTCGCGGCGAGATATCGGAGGGCGACACCTTGCCGCCTGAGGGGCAGCTGATGGAAACGCTGGGCGTGTCCCGTCCGACACTGCGCGAAGCCTACAGGATTCTGGAAGCGGAAAATCTGATCAGTGTCACGCGCGGCTCACGCTCGGGCGCGCAGGTCCATCTGCCACGCGTAGAAGTCGCAGCGCGTTATGCCGGGTATGTGCTCCAGTCGCAGGGCACAACAATTGCCGACCTTTATGCCTCGCAAATGGCTATCGAGCCTTATGTGATCCGCACATTGTGCAGAATGCGGAATAACAAGAAGGTTGTCGAAGCGCTCAATGAGCATTGCGAGTATCTCGTGACCCTTATCGATGAAGAGCGGATCAATACCTTCACGCGCGGCGTCGCGGAGTTTCATGGCCTGCTCGTCAAGCTAACGGGCAACAAGACCCTGACCCTCATTACCCAACTGCTTCAGGATTTGATGGCCAATCATAAGGCCGATGTCATGCAGCGCGATCCGATTGACAAGGAAGCCCGCAAGAAACGGCTCGATGGTGCCCTAAAGTCCTATCGTAAGCTCATCAGGCTTATCGGGGACAAGGAAGAAGAAGCGGCCGTCGCCCATTGGCGCCTGCACCTCAAGAATGCGCATGCTTCCTGGGCCCGAGCCGGTGAAGGTGAGCGGATTGTCGATGCCATCAACGCGTACTGATACCTGACAAAAAAGTCGGGCCGAAGAAGAAGTGCACGCATTTCACGGCCAGGGCTGGCACCGGGGAGGTGCATATGACCAAGACGTTCGGCGAGGCATTCGCGGAAGCCGCGGCGCATTATCCAGATACCCCGATATGTTTTCAGGGCGAAGCTGGAGAGCGTGTCATGTCGCTTGCGGAGATTCATACCCGGGGGTGTAATGTTGGCCGCGCCTTTATAGAGCGTGGTCTCGGCCGAGGTGATGTCGTGGCGGCGATGCTGCCGGGGTGGCCGGAATGGCTGACGGCCTTTATAGGCGCGGCGTATGCTGGCGTGACCTTCATGCCGGTTTCCACGATCTACAAGGCGCGTGAGCTGGGATTTATCCTGCGCCAGTCCCGTTCACGTCTCATTGTTACGCCGGGATCGTTTCGCGGTGTTGACTATGGAGACCTGCTGCAAAGCTGTGGGGAGCTGCCTGAGCTGCGTCATCATTTCCTCGTTGGCGGAGAGGACGGACCACAGGCCTGGGCACGGCTGGAAAATGAAGAAGGGGCCGGGGCGCCACCCGCCGTGACACAACCCGACGATGTGGCCTTCATGGTGTTCACGTCCGGCACGACGTCAGCGCCAAAAGGCGTTCTGCATTCAGCCGAAACCTTGCTCGGCGAAATCGAAGCGCAACGCATTGCACGCGCGGATATCCAGAATGAGGTAATCCTGTGCCCTTGGCCGCCCGGGCATGTCGCTGGGGCGCTCCAGATGCTCCGGTTCCTGGCTGGTGGAACTCCGCTCATCCTGATGGAGAAGTGGGACGCCACGGAAGCCGCGCGCCTGATCGAGACCCATCAGGTGACAAGCTCGTCGGGTACACCGTTTCATATGTCCGGACTCCTGGAGGCGGCTGTCGTCGAAAACCGAGATCTTTCGAGTCTGCGGAGCTATGTCCTGGGGGCAGCGCCGGTGCCGGCCTCACTTGTGCAGAAGTGTGAAGACCATGGCATTGTCGTGGTCCATGCCTACGGTTCAAGTGAGCACCCGACGGTGACGATGGCATCGAATGACGATCCGCTGGACAAGCGTCTCAAGACCGAAGGCCGTGCGATGTCCGGTAACGAGATCCGGATTGTCGGCGAGACAGGCGAGGATATGGTGGCTGGTGAAGCTGGGGAAATTGTTACCCGCGGCCCTGAGCTGTTTCTCGGCTATCTCGACAAAACGTTGAATGATGAAATTTTTCTTCCGGGAGGGTGGTATTGCACCGGAGACGTCGGCCGCCTCGATGAGGAGGGTTATCTACATATAACCGATCGCAAGAAAGATATCATCATCCGGGGCGGTGAGAACATTTCATCCCGTGATGTGGAAGATGTGGCCCGTGTCATGAGGGGGGTCGTGGATGCTGCAGCCGTGGCCGTACCGGATGAGCGGCTGGGAGAGCGAATAAAACTGTTCGTGGAAGCCGGGCCCGGCATTGATCTATCTCTGGAGACGCTCCGGGAGCACTACCGGTCACATGGAGTGGCCTCACAGAAAATCCCTGAATTCCTCGAAGTTATCGAAGCGTTGCCGCGGAATGACAATGGAAAGGTCCTGAAAACCGAACTGCGTAGGGCCGGCAGGTAAAACGGGCTGGCAAAAACCCCGATTGCCTCATTGAGTTATTAAACTAGGTGTGCTTTCTAGTGGGGCCGACAATGGCGCGCTGACTGTATCGATATCTAGAAAGGCGAACTCGGCATGAGCGATCTCAGACTACCGGAAGCCCCATTCATGCAGGATGAGGAAATCCGCATGTTTTCCGACGCGGCGGAAAGGTTCTTCTCCCGGGCAGCCCCGCCAAAACGCATTGAGAAGTGGGTCGAAGACGGGCAGGTCGAACGTGAATTCTGGAAAGAGGTTGGAGAGGCCGGATTTCTGGGCGTCAGCGTTCCAGAAGAGTACGGGGGTCCCGGGGGCGACTTCCGGCATGATCTCGTCTTGTGTGAGACGTGTCAGCGTCTGGGCCTCGAAGGCTTCGCGATCACGCTGCACAATGTCATTGTGACACCCTATATCCAGTTGCACGGGACGCAGGAACAGAAAGAGCGCTGGCTGCCAAAGCTCGTGTCCGGCGAGCGCGTCTGTGCCATCGCCATGAGTGAACCGGGGGCCGGCTCTGACTTGCAGGCAATCCGAACGACGGCCATCCGTGATGGCAATGGTTACAGGCTGAATGGATCGAAGACATTCATCTCGAATGGACAGATTGCTGATTTCATCGTCGTCGTGTGCAAAACCGATCCCAGCAAAGGTGCCCGCGGCGTTTCGCTACTGGTCGTTGAAACCGAAGGCCTCGAAGGTTTCAGGCGCGGTAAGAAACTCGACAAGATTGGCCATGAAGCACAGGACACGTCCGAGCTATTCTTTGATGATGTATTTGTGCCGGCTGACAATCTGCTCGGCGGTGACGAAGGCAAGGGCTTCTTCCAGCTCATGGCGGAACTGCCCCGCGAACGTCTGATCATCGCGGTTAACTCGGTCATTGCCATGGAAAAGGCCATCAACTGGACGCTGGATTATACGCGAGAGCGCAAAGCGTTCGGTCAGCCCGTGTTCGACTTCCAGAATACCCAGTTCAAGCTTGCAGAGTGCAAGGCGAAGGCCGTGGTAGCGCGAACCTTTATCAATGACTGCATCGAGAAAGCAATTGCCGGAACATTGGACAACGATACCTCTGCCATCGCGAAGATGTGGGTGACCGATACGGAGTGGGAAATCGTTGACGAATGCCTGCAGCTGCACGGCGGCTATGGTTATGTGAACGAGTACCCCATTGCGAAACAGTTCCGGAATTCGCGGATTCAGAAGATCTATGGCGGCTCAAACGAGATCATGAAGGTGCTGATTGCACGTGGGCTTTAGCTGGAATTCAGACCAGACCTGGTGAAGAAGATATGAGTGAACACGTCCTCAAACTTGACCCGCCGGCATTCGGGCCGGAGCGGAATTTTCTTCCGGATGCGATCTACTCGGAAGATACGGTGATGATCCTTTCGGAGGGTAGCGAGTCTGCTCAGGCAATCGCCGATGCTTTCACATCAGTTGGCGCATCCATTGTGTCTATCGGGAAAGACATGGCTGCGGCGAGGCGGGTTTCCGGTATCGCCGAAGGTCATGGGCAGGCCTCTCTGGTAGCGACATACAGGAGTGATGTTACCAATGTCTTCGATGAGGTGACCGAAACTCTCGGGACGATCGACCACTGCATCATCGTCAATGTGGAAACCGACATAGCCACTCCATTCATGGAGGCTTTCGCAGCGGAAAAACCTGCAAAGGGTAAAGCCCGGTCTGCTGTTGCTGTAACGGGAGCCGGCAAAGCAGATGCTTTTTTAGCGGCCTGGCCGGGTGGTAGCCGGATGAATGTTGTCGAAGCCAGTCTCGATAGCGGTAAAAATGGCCCCGTCGGCCGTGCGGGCGGGACATTCGAACTTGGCTGGGCAGTCGCCTTTCTATGCTCGCCTTTCGCGCGGGAAATAGATGGGCAAATCCTCAAACTGGATGGAGGCGCATCATGAGCCGGACGGTTCCAAGCTGGCTGGACGATCCGGTCTGCGTTGTCGTTGGCGCGGGGGATGGCGTCGAAGCTGTAGCGCATGAGCTTGCTGCAGCTGGCGCAACGATTGCACGTGGGCCTGTGACCGACGACACCGAGGCTGCGTTGGCTGCCATTGAAATCGCAGATAAGGCCGCAGGGGACCCGGTGAGCATTCTGGTGCATGCGTCCGGTGGGAATGATGTTGCGGCCAAGGCCTATGGTGAAGCGTTTGCGAAGTATCTCGATAAAACGAACCTCAAAGGGAATATCCTGCTGCTTGAGCCGGTTGGCGCGGGTGCCGAGACATCTCTGGCAAGCCTGTGCGGGCCGAAACTTCGGGCGAATGCAATTACTTCGACCTATGTCGCAACGGGACCGCGAGAGAAACTCCGGGCGCTTGGTGAGCTGGCCTCATATCTGGCCAGCGATTATGCTGCTTATGTCTGCGGGGCATGCCTCGGCATTGACAGGTCGGACAAGCGCCGTCGCGCCTGAAGCGCATAAACGCGCAAACCTACTACGCTGTCTGTTTCAAGGACCGCGTGGAAACCGTGAAGCTCTCGATCAGCCCGTCTGCGCCTTGCTCATGAGGTTAATGGGCAGGTCCGGTGTCGTCTGGATTGGCGGGAAGGATCTATCCTTTCAATGGCGACCTTCGTGCCGACCACGGAGGGTGTCGCCGTCAGCGCACAATAGATGATGGCATCGCTGAACAGTCTGCCTGGACCCAGTGAAACCCCGCCGATGACGAGGTCGATATAGGTTTGTGGCAGCTCGCGGAGTTGCATGGTGACCTTCTCTCCGGAGGCACATTCGATCAGGGGCGGATGATCCAGCCGCCATCAACATGAATGACCTGGCCGGTAAGCCAGCTGCCAGCCTGCGAACAGAGCAGGAGCAGGGCGCCGACAAGCTCATCCGGTTCACCGCGCATGCGCATCGCGATGGAGGCTTCAAGCATTTTCACGAAAGGGGAGTCTTCCGGGGTTATGGATTTACCGGCGTCCGACGATGTATTCCCGGGTGCGATAGCATTGACGTTGATCTTCTGAGGCCCGAGTTCGCGTGCAAGAGTGGTCGTCAGGCCGACAAGGGCGATCTTGGTGATGCCGTAAACGGTTGAGGCAGGGAAGGCGCCGCCGGAGACCTGGTTGACGATTTTGCCACCCCCACGCTCTGCCATGAGGGGCGCGACGGCCTGCGAACAGTTCAGCGCGCCTGTGAGGTTGACCGCAAGCGCCCGGTTCCAGGCATCGAGATCGATCTGCATGGCCGGCGTCTGAACAATCTCGACCATCAGCGCAGCGTTGTTGACGAGGATATCCACCCCGCCAAATGCGTCTTCTGCCGTCCTGGCCATGGCTTCAACGGAGGTGCGATCCGTGATGTCGACATGTGACGCCACGGCTTGGCCGCCTGCCGCAGTTATCTCGTCTGCGACAGATTGTGCGCCGTCCTTGTTGATATCGGCGGCGACAACGGAGGCACCTGCCGCTGCAAGCCCCATGGCATAGGCCCGGCCAATGGAATTGCCGCGCCCGCCTGCGCCCGTAATGATGGCCACCTTGTCGTCAAGGCGGAACTGATCGGTTGAAAACGTCATCTGTATGTCTCCCTAATTGTTGGCGATCGTGACGGTCTTGTAGTTGAGGTAGGCATCGATGCCTGCCCGACCGCCTTCCTTGCCGAATCCGGAGATGCCAACGCCGCCGAACGGGGTGTGAGGATTAATCTGGGTGGCGCCGTTGATGTAAACGCCGCCTGAGACCAGCCTTTCGGACAGGCGGTGGGCGCGTTTCAGGTCATTGGTCTGTATGTAAGCGGCAAGTCCGTAGGCTGTGGCGTTGGCCATTTCCACGGCCTCCTCCTCATCCTTGAACCGGTTTACCAGCAGGACCGGGCCAAAAATCTCCTCCTGGGAAATCTCGCTATCCAGAGGCGCGTCGACGACGATTGTCGGCTCAATGAAATTACCGCCCTCAAGCGAGCCGCCACAAAGCTTTCCTCCCATGACGATCTGTCCGTCCTGGTTGGACCTGACGCGCTCAAGCATCGCCATGATGCGGTCTCTGGCAGCTGTATTGATGACGGGGCCAACAAGCACGCCATCCTCGAAGGGGTCGCCCACCTTGAAATGAGCCGTGATGGCTTTCAGCGTTTCGACCGTCTCGTTGAAAATGTCTTCATGAACGAGCAGCCGGGTGGGCAGGGCGCAGCCCTGACCAGCCATGATGCCAATGGTCCAGAATATGGCGCGCTCGCAGGCCGCCTTGAGATCGACATCCGGAAACAGGAGGGATGCCGACTTGCCGCCGAGTTCCATGATGGATGGCTTGATGTGTTCTGCACACGTGGACATGATCTTGCGCGCCGTCACCGGACCCCCCGTGAAGGAGATGAGTGAGACTTTGGGGTGGGCGACCAGCGCCTGTCCCGCTTCGCCCGTGCCGGGCAGTATGGAGACGACGCCATCGGGAATCCCCGCCTCACGGCAGAGAATCGCGAACAGGTCCGGCGCAAAGGGGGTGAGTTCGGCTGGCTTCACCACACAACAATTGCCCGCCGCGAGCGCCGGGATGACCTTCATGCAGAGCGAGATCAGCGGCCCGTTCCAGGTGATGATGATGCCGACTGTGCCCTTGGGCTCCGGTACGGTGTAAGCAAACTCCCCGCGGGTATCGAGCGTCGAGATGAGTTCGCCGGAGAGCTTGTCGCACCAGCCGGCATAATAGCGTGCCCAAGCGACAGAAGTCTCCACCATGCGCATGCCATTAAAAAGTGGTGTCCCGCCATCGACGGCGCCCCGTTCCGCAAAAGCTTCAGCATTTTCTTCAATGAGACCGGCTAGCCTGTTGAGAAGGTCGCGGCGGGTTTCCGGCGGCATACGTCGCCAAGCTTCCTTTGCAGCCTCGGCCTTTTCAACAGCCTCGTCGACCTCCGTTTTCCCGGCGAGTGGAAAGCTGGCCTGAACCTGCTGTGTGACGGGATCGAGATGATCATGGCTGCCGCCCGTGCCAGTATCGCGGTCTTCATGGCCAATCCGCAGTTTGACAGGGCCTATCTTCGTCTTGTCGAGCATGTCGTGTCTTTCTTTTCGGAGTGGCGATCAGGACCAGGCCAGATGAAGGGATGACAGGCCCATGACGGATCCGCCGCGCACCTGGCCTCTGGGTTTTGTTTCATCAATTCGGAAGTCGGGAATGGCGGCGAGCCATTCCCGGTAGAAGGTCTCAAGCTCCATCTTTGCGAGATGACGGCCGAGGCAGGTGTGTCCACCATAGCCGAAAGCAAAATGATTGCGTTTCTCTCGGTCCAGCTTCACTTCAGTCGCATCGGGATTGAGCGCGTCGTCGAGCCCAGCCATGGCAATCACGCAGAGGACCATGTCTCCGGCCTTCATTCGGGCGCCGTCGAGTTCAATGTCCCCGGCAACCTGCCTCGGCAGGTTCGGGAACGTATAGCGGCGTAGTAGTTCCTCTGCTGCTTCAGCGGACCTGTCGGGATTGGCGCGCAGCTCTGCCTGGAAGCCAGGATGTCGTGCCATGTGACGGATCCCGAAGCTCATCGCGTTGGTGACCGTGTCGAGCCCTGCCAGGAAGAGCAGGAAGCCGATAGACATGAGCTCTTCGAAACTCAGCTTCCTGTCTCCGAAGTCAGCGTCAATGAGGCGGGAGAGCAGGTCGTCTTCACGCTTTTCCATGCGCGCGGTGATAAGGGCCTGTAGCTCACCCATGATCTTCATCGCGTAGTGCTGGGAATCTTCCGGCGACGTCGAGCGGAACATGCCGTCGATCAGGGATCGAAAGTCTTCGTGACGTTCAAGCGGAAAACCCACAAATTCCATGAAGACAGTTACGGGAATGCGCGAGGCGATATCCTCGACGAACTCGCACTCGCCCCTGTCCTTTACTTTTGAGATGAAATGCTTCGTCCAGTAGTCCACGCGGCTCTGGAGGTGCTTGATGCGGCCTGGCTCGAACCAGCTCATCATCAGCCGACGATATAGCAGGTGCTCAGGCGGATCGAGCGATTCCGGAATCATGCGTGGTGCGTCCGGCCTGGGCGGAATCTGAAGCTGGCGGCTGGAAAAGTCTTTCGGCGATCTCAGAACGGTAGAAATTGCATCAGGATCCAGCACCACCCAGTGGCCGCCATTGGCCGGGGTCCAGAATACACCGGGCGCTTCATCCCGAAGTTTCATCAGCCCGTCATGAAGGTCATCCTGGAGCCGTGGGTCGTTATAGAAGTCAAAGGACACGATACGGTCCTGAGACACGTGAGCGGGCGCATTCTTGGCGTCTGTCTTGTCTGTCACCTTGTCCTCCCGTGTGTTTATATGCCAATAAGTAAATTCCAATTTACTTATGAGTCAACACTTATCTAACCAGGTGAAGAATGAACGCGGCAGGTGTGAGGAAACGGGATGCGGAGCGCACGCGCCAGTCCATACTCGAGGCGGCGCAGGACGTATTCTCCCGCCATCCATATGCCGAGGCTTCCTTGAAGGAGATCACATCTCTGGCCGGAGCGAATGCGGCGTTGGTGAGCCGCTATTTTGGATCGAAGGAGAAGCTCTTTGAGGCCGCGCTGACCGCATCACTCGACCCCACACCATTGATGCCTGCTTCGCGCGTAGAGTTCGGAGAGCGTCTCGTGGCGGCATTTATTCGTCCGGTGCCGGGACGCATAAATCCACTACCAATGCTGATTTTCGCAACAGCTGAAGCCCGCTTGCAGGCCGTGGCTCTGAAATTGTTGCGGGAACGCATCGTGCTCCCGTTGGCCGAGTGGCTTGGTGGTGTTGGGGCTGAAGTGCAGGCTGCCCGCATCATGGTAATCGCGTCCGGCTTCTTTACCTATCGCAGCTTGCTTCCCCTGGAGGCGATGCAGGGGGATCTGGACGAAAACACACGTGCCTGGCTTGTCCGGGCGTTCCAGTCAGCGATCGATGCGGAATAAAGCCAATCACGAAGACTTTCCTCTCTGTTCTCAGTAGATATAGATAACCTAGTTATATATGTTATGGTGGGGTAGCTGATTGCAGGAGGCGGGAATATGGCGGTGATCACACAGACGCTCAGAGAGGTCATGTCACTTGATAGCAATGCGCCGGTCATCGACTTTGATGAGCAATGGATAGACTGGGGCGAGCTGGCAGCACGTGTGGCAGACATTGAGAGCCTGCTTGAGGAACTGGGGCAGGGACAAGGTGCCAGGATTGGTGCGTTGCTGCATAATGGGCCCGGTCACATTGCTTCCATTTTGGCCGTTCTGGCTTCTGACCGGTGCCTCGTGACCCTGAACCCGGTCTATCCCGATGAGACGCTTGGGCCGGACATCGAGGCACTCGGTGTGCCGGTCGTGATCGGTGAAAGTGCGGACCTTGACCGGCCCGGCGTAGCCGCTGCGCTTGAGGCGCTGGATGCCAGTGTCATCGAAATTGGCCCACTGCTTGAAACCGTGAGGTTGCGCCGGACCGGCAGCCGCAGGGACAATGCCACGGCTGGTGAAACAGCGATCGAGATGCTGACCAGTGGCACAACGGGCAAGCCGAAACGCGTTCCGCTTTCGCGCGCCGCGTTTGACGCAAGCTTCGCGGCCATTGCCAGTCATGACAAAAGCCGCGATCAGAATGCTACGGTGAAGCTCAGGTCGTCTACGACTTTGATCATCAATCCGGTAACGCACATTGGCGGGATTTATGGCGTGATCGGCGCGCTCATGGTGGGCCGGCGTATCTGTCTTGTCGAGAAGTTTTCTGTTGATCGTTGGGTTGGGGCCGTTACGAGACACCGGCCAAAGGTGGCACCGGCTGTACCAGCAGCCCTGCGCATGCTGATCGAGGCTGACCTGCCGCGTGAGCATTTTTCAAGCCTGTCGGCAATCATTAGCGGAACTGCGCCGCTTTCACCCGATGTGGTCGATACCTTTCTGGACAAGTATGGCGTGCCAGTGCTCGCCAATTATGGGGCGACGGAATTCGCTGGAGCGATTGCAGCCTGGTCCTTGCCGGATTTCAAGGCTCACTGGGAAGAGAAGAAAGGCGCTGCTGGCCGCATCCACGAGAGCGTCCAGGCGCGGATCATTGATCAGGAGACTGGCGATATCCTGCTTCCGGGACAGGAGGGCGTTCTGGAGCTGACAGGCTCCCAGCTGGGACTGAAGGACGGCTGGTTGAGGACTACGGATCGCGCTGTCATCGACGAGGACAATTTCCTTTATGTCAAAGGCCGTGCCGACAACGCCATTCTGCGTGGCGGGTTCAAGGTGCATCCCGATGACATCGTGCGCACGCTTGAGACCCATCCATCCATTCGAGAGGCGGCAGTTATCGGTGTGCCCGATGAGCGGTTGGGGGAAGTCCCCGCTGCGGCAATCATCCTTAAAGATGGAGGCCAGGAGCCCGCTCTGGACGAGCTCAAATCGTTTTTGCGTGAACGGCTCGTCCCTTATCAGGTGCCCGTCCATTATCAGTTTGTCGTCGATATTCCGCGTACACCTAGCATGAAGCCTGCGATGCTGCCGCTCAAAAAAATGTTTGCCTCAGACGAGCAAAAGTAGCACCTAGTTATATAACTGGTATTTGAGTGAAGAGGGTTTCTCGAATGAAGACCGATACAGAGACAGCAGCAATTGTAACCGGTGGGGCATCCGGCCTCGGCAATGCAACTGCGAAAGCCTTGCGGGCTGCGGGCATCAAAGTCGCGATTTTCGACATCAACGCGGAAAAGGGGGAAGCTGCGGCCGAGGAAATAGGTGCAGTTTTCTGCGAAGTGAATGTTCTGGATGAGGAGAGCTGCGAAGCGGGCTTTGCCAAGGCGCGCGCTGCGAACGGCCAGGAGCGGATATTCGTTGGCTGTGCCGGTGGTGGTAATGCCGGCAAGATCATCTCCCGCGATAAAGAGACCGGCGCGATCAAGCGCTGCCCGACCGAGCGCTTCGAGCAGGTTATCAAGCTGAATACTGTCGCTTCTTTCAGGTGTGCGGCGATGACAGCGGCCGGGATGGCCACCCTTGAGCCTTTGGAGGACGGAGAGCGTGGTGTGATCACACTTACCGCGTCGGTTGCCGCACAGGACGGTCAGGTCGGGCAGGTTGCCTATGCGTCTGCAAAGGCCGGTATCAACGGTCTCGTCTTGCCAATCGCCCGTGACCTCATGAATGAGGGAATCCGCATCAATTCGATCATGCCGGGTATTTTCCGGACTCCGCCCATGCTGGGTGTGCCAGAGAAAGTGCTGGAATCACTTGCCGCTTCCGTCCCGTTTCCAAAGCGGCTCGGCAATCCGGATGAGTTCGCTTCCCTCGTGATGGAGTTCGTCCGCAACACCTATTTCAACGGCCAGACCATTCGCCTGGACGGTGCCATCCGCATGGCGCCGCGTTAGGAGATGCTGGCGGAGAAAAGCGTTTGACCGATACCATTTCCAGCGCGCCGCATTCCCCGGGCGGAACAGTCCCAGCGAGGCCGGCCAACTCATTCCGTCGTACAACAACGATCGATACAAGCTGGCCTGAAGGCCGTACCGGCCCCATGGTCATGGTGGGCCGTGGGCGGGATATCCTGACAGGCCATAGTGCAGTCTCATACAAAACACTCGATGAGGCCCGGTTCGATATTCTGTCGACGCCGCGCCGTGAAATACTGGAGGTTTCGTGTGAGCCGCCAGTGGAAGGCGTCCAGAGGCTTGTTGGTGTGCGCGCGGGCGGTCATTCGCGGGCGATCCTGTCGGAAGCCCTGGCCGATGAGGAGGCATCTGGCGCCGTTATCTATCAACTTCTCGACGATTTTGCTGGGGCAAGTCTCGTCGCCGGCTGGGCGTGGTCGCGCTGGACGGATCAGTGGGCGCAACCGGCCAAGTCGGCAGAGAAGCCGAAACTGCCCAAAATGGTTGGTATCTGCGCGGGCTTTCGTCCTGGTGCGAGCTCGCTCACAGAAGAGGGGACACCTCGTCACGATATCCAGTCGGCCACGCCAGTGCCGGATCTTCGTAACCCCGACGATCCGGAAGGGTTACACGAATGGCCTGAACAGGAAGGCGTCGGCATGAGGCGCGCGCGATGGATTGATGTCTGGCGTGAAGGGGATGATTTCTGCGTTCGCGCTGGGTTCCAGGACAGTGCGACAGACCCGGATGGCGGGCGCGTGGCTGTGCATGAGTACAGGCTGAACGCGCAGGTCGATGCTCGGACCCGTACGCTCCAGAGTGTGCAGGCAGACCCTCGGATACTTCCTTATGCGGAGTGTCCGGCTGCCGCGTTGAACGTCCAGAGATTGACCGGAGAGTCTGTCAGCACGCTTCGTCGGGCCGTTATCGAGACCCTTCCGGGTACGCTCGGCTGCACGCATCTGAACGATGTCTTGCGAGCTCTGGCGGACCTGCCAAGGGCGCTTAATGTGCTCGAATAGGCACAATCTTCCGGAGAATTAACGTTTCGTGTTGACGTAGCGCCTTGTTTTGCGCAGTACACCTAGTTATACAAGTGAAGAGGGCTGAGCGGATGATTTGGCCTCTGGGAGGAAAAATGTCGATCAAACAGAAATCTACAGTCGAATCGCGTTCGGAACTCAGGAAGACATTCCCGAAAAAATGTCTCGGCGGTGTCTCTGTGGCTGTGCTGGCTTCGGGCTTTGCGTTCGCACCGGTCTATGCGCAGGAGGCTGCCGATGCCCCTGAAGAGTCTCGCCGTCTTGGTGTTGTTACGGTGAACGCCCGGAAGGTTGAAGAAAACCTTCAGGATGTTCCTGTCTCGGTTACGGCGTTCGACGGCGCCGCGCTGGAGGCGCAGGGGGCGGTCGAGTTTTCCGACCTCGCCGCATTCACACCAGGGTTTTCAACAACACCCGGTACAGCGAACCCGAGTGCCTTCTCATTGTCTATCCGAGGTCAGGTTCAGAATGACGTTCTGGCGACGCTGGAGCCCTCGATCGGCACATATGTGGACGGACTTTACTGGGCGCGGGCATATGGTCTCAATCAAGATCTCCTCGACATCGAGAATGTGCAGGTGCTAAAAGGTCCGCAAGGCACGCTGTTTGGCCGCAATACGACAGGCGGCGCGGTTCTTCTGAATACAAACGATCCTGAGCTCAGCGGCGGCCTGTCCGGCTTGGTGAAAGGCCGTATCGGCAATCTTGATGAACGGACTGGCACCGTCGTCGTGAATATGCCGATTGTTGAGGACAAGTTCGCTATCCGGGGCGCATTGCAGGTCAGCAAGCGCGATGGTTATATCGAAGACGTTCTGACGGGTCAGGACTACAATAATCGTGATAACACGCAGGGCCGGATCAAGGCCCGCTGGGCACCGACGAACAATCTGGATATTGTTGTCTCAGGCGAATGGTATGATTCTGATACCCGCCAAGGTGCATTCGTTACAGAATATGCCTATCCCTTCCCCCCGACACCCGGCCCACGTTTGCTCAACACCTTCATCCCGACGCCTTTCGGGACAGTCGACAATTATCTCGACCTGACCGGGCCCAGCGAGGGCAAAAGCAAGGTAGCCCTCAATGCCGAGCCGTTCATCGAGATAAGCACCGAGACCTATACAGGTGAAGCCGTATGGGGCACCGATATCGGTGAGTTCACCTTCATCACGGGCTACCGCAAGGTTGAGAACACCAACCAGCTTGACCTCGATGGATCGCCCTGGCCAGCTCACGCGACGACGCTTGACCAGGACCTCGACCAGTTCAGCGCCGAGCTCCAGCTTGCGCGTGAAGAGCTTGGCGGCCGTCTGACCTATGTGGTCGGGGCGACATATTTCGAGGAGGGGGGTACGGACTCCTCGACAACGGTTGCGCTCACCCCGGTCAACCCGCTTGATACAACCTTCAACGGTGAGATCGACAATCAGAGCATTGGTCTGTTTCTCCAGGGCACTTATGCGCTGACCGATCAGATCAATCTGAACGCAGGTGTGCGGTATGCGCAGGATGAAAAGGGTATCACGACCTCCGGAGTGCGAGTTGTTCGTGCGACAGGCGATGTCAATCTTTGCCTCGTCGATGTGGCAATTCCGCCTGACTGTCTGGCCCCTTCGCGCACGGATACATTCGAGGAAGTGCCTTATATGGTCGGGCTTGATTATAGCCCCAACGATAACTGGCTGATCTATGGCAAGTTCAGCCATGGTTATCGGGCAGGTGGTCAACAGTTGCGGGCGGTGAGCACGGAAACGCAGACACCATTCGAGCCCGAAATTGTCGATGAGGTTGAGATCGGTTTCAAGGCAGACCTGATGCAGTCCCGCCTCCGTCTGAATGTTGCGGCCTACGCAAACGAAGTCCAGGATCTGCAGCGCTCAACCATCTTCACGGACGATCGCCAGATCAACTATACGCTTCTCGAAAACGCCGCTGAAGCCACAAACAAGGGTGTGGAGGCAGAGTTAACGGCGCTGCTCACCGATAATTTTACTGTCCAAGCGTCCGGTTCGCTGAATAATCCGGAATATGAGACTTTTATTGATGCACAGGGCAATGACCGCTCGAGCGAAAACTTCACCTATGTGCCGGAAGAAATGTTCACACTGGCCGGAATTTACGAAACATCGACCCGCTTCGGGCATCTCAATGCCCGGGTCGATTATTCCTGGCAAGGGGAAACCCCATATGATGGGTTTAACAATCCAGCCTTTCCTGAAGCCAGTGCGACGGTCATCGGTGAAGCCGCAGGGGTCCTCGGCGCAAGGGCCACACTGTCTGTTACGGACCAGCTGGACCTGACGGTCTGGGGCAAGAACCTCACCGATGAGGATGCTTACATAAATACCTTGCTTGTCGGCGGACTGGGCTATTCGTCCGTGATACCACGTGAGCCTCTGACTTACGGTGTTACGGCGACGTACCGGTTCGGCCAGTAAATGCCTTGAAATCGGATGGTTAAATAAAGGCGGCACATGAATTGTGCCGCCTTTTGTGCCCATGAAAACAGGGAGGTCATCATGCAGGCTTCATCTATGGCAGCACTTCACAAGGAAGCGCTCGACAGGCTTGAGCTGGCTGACATGGCAGCAGCGCATGCCGGATCTTTATCCATTGAAAATGTCCATACGGTCGATGGGATATCTCAGGGCTGGCTGGAGAAGACACTCGGCAAGGATGTCTCTGGTGCGGCCCTTGCCAAGGCCGAGCCAGCTGGCGGGCATGATGGCATGACAGACCGGCGCCAATGGAACCTGGAATGGAATGAGACGGGTCAGGCAGCTGGCCTGCCCGGATCAGTATTTATCAAGGCCACACCGTCGCATCCGTATCTTCGAGAAACGCTTTCCATGCTTCATATGGCCGAAGCGGAAGTCCGGTTTTACACGCAGGTAAGGGATGAGATTCCTCATCTCGCCCCGCAGGCCTATTACGCAAGGTCCTGGGCGGGAGGGCGCTTTATCCTGCTGATGGAAAAGCTCGAAGACAGGGGCCTAACCCCTTTCTGGATGCACCATGAGTGCACATTCGACCATGCAAAGGCCGTTCTGGAAGCTCTGGCTGAACTGCATGCGCGGTTCTGGGAGAGTCCGAGGTTCGAGACGGACCTGGCCTGGATACGTCCGCGCACGTTCAAGTATGGCGCCGGGTGGCACGAGGCTTCCTTCGTAAAGGCGCGGAAAGATTATCTGGACACTGACCTCGGGCAGGCCCTGCCTGACGATGTCCGTGAAATTCATCGGCTTTGGAGCGAGAATTTCCGCGAAGTATATGCCTGGTGGGATACACAGCCGATGACGTTTATTCATGGTGATAGCCACCTTGGCAATACGTTCGCCTATCCTGATGGAAGGGCTGGCCTCTTCGACTGGCAGGTAATTTTCCGTGCGCCATCGATGCGTGAAGTTGTCTACTTCATGCTGTCGGCTCTAACGCACGAGCAGCGACAGCCCTTCGAGGACAAGCTGATCAGTGCTTATTTGAAGGCCCTTGAGCGACACGGGATCAAGCTGGATGAGGCGTATGCCCGCAGGCTATACGCACTATTCATCCTCGATTCCTGGGATGCTCACATGAAGACCTATACACGCGGAGGCTACGGCCACGCCGATGCTGCGATCCGGCAGAGAGCGGACCTGATGGCTGGTGCTCTCAGGGATCACAAGACAAAGGAGGTGCTTTCTGACCTCCTCGACGAAATCGGGAGATCGGTTCATGGCCATCCAGACAGGGGTGCAAGCCCCGCAAAGTGAAGCAGCGAAATCGGTCTCCAAAGTGCGGCGTAATCTGACGCTGGCGCTGATAGGACTGGTCGCAATCATAAACTATGTCGACCGGCAGGCCTTCACAGTCCTGATGGAAGATATAAAGACCGAATTTGTTCTTAACGATACGGTTTTGGGGCTGATTGGGGGCCTCGTCTTTGGTGTCGTATATGCTCTTGCGGCTCTTCCTATCGCCCGCATCGCCGACCGGACAGACCGTCCGCTTGTCATCTCTATCTGCCTCGCGTTCTGGAGCCTGGCCACGGCTGCCTGCGGCCTCGCTGCAAATGCGTGGCATATTGCGATCGCACGGATGGGGATTGCCATAGGCGAGTCTGGCTCTGGCCCGGCAGGAATAGCACTTGCTTCGGAAATATTTCCTGGTAATCGCCGTGTGCTTGTCCTGGGAACAATACAGGCGGCAAGTTCGATCGGACTGTCTGTCGGGGTCGTGCTGACAGCCTGGCTCGCCAGCTTTCTCTCCTGGCGTCACACTTTCATGGCCATAGGCTTGCCAGGCCTTCTTCTGGCTTTTCTCGTCTATTTTATCGCCGCCGAACCGCGCCGGAAGGAAAAGGCAGACAGAATACTGACGGGGGAGCCCGATGAAGCACCTGTCCCGCTTGGCGAGGCGATACGTATAATTGTCGGAACGCCAGCCCTGCGCTGGCTGGCCTTGTTGTGCATAGCCGTGCCGATGACGGGTTTTGGTTTCCTGATGTGGGGGCCCTCTTTCCTGCAGCGTGTTCATGGCTTCAATATGCAGGAAGTCACCTGGTTCGGCTGGGCTATTCTGGCCGGACTTGTGTCGGGAAACCTGACGGCGGGCTGGCTGGGAGATCGCTACGGAGCTAAGCATCCACGGTTCAATGCCATTCTTGCGGCGAGTGGTTTGCTGTTTGCACTCCCGTTTGCTGCCGGCTTTGCGCTATTGCCCAACGGGTACGCGGCTATTGCCTGTTTTGTTGTCCTGAAATTCGCAATGACATTGTGGATGGCCCCAACCATTGCGCTTACATTTACACTCGTGCCGATCCGGATGCGGGCTACGATCAATTCACTCATGAATGCGATTGTCATCCTGTCGGGCGTTGGCTTCGGGTTCATCGTGGCGGGGGCACTGAGCGATGCCTACAATCAAGCTTTCGGCAATGACTCGCTTCGCTATGCGCTTCTGACAATGAGTGTTGGCCTGGTGATCGGGGCCTTTGCCTGTTTGATGGCTGCGCGCTCTGTTCGCCTCGCCAAGGCGCGCGACGAAGCTGCACCAGGCTGAACGAACTTTCCCCATGTTTGAACAAAAAAAGAGGGCCTGGTTTACATGAAACCAGGCCCTTTGAAGTTGAGTCCCCGCTCCCGGAGGTAAGAAGAAGCATGACTTACAGAACGAGGACCTTCTCTGACAGGAAACGTCAGAAAACTTGGATCAGTTGGATACCAGGTCTGCGACCGCGGGGTTCTTGAGGCCGAATAGACGCGCAGCGTTTCCGCCAAGAATGAGGCGTTTCTCGCGCTCAGGAATATCGATCCCGGCAAAAAGGCCGTCTACGATTTCCTTGGATTTCGGGAAGGTGCCTTCGGCATGCGGGTAATCTGAGGCCCACATGATGTTTTCGACACCAATCTCGTGGCGGTGCAGGATGCAAGCGCGATCATGCTGGAATGATGCATGGACCTGGCGCTTGATGATCTCGCTCGGCATCATCGAGAGTTTCGGGTGAACGAAATGATGGTGAGCGATATAGACCTCATCCATGCGCTCGGCGAGGGCTGCAAGCCAGCTCGCGCCACTTTCGATAAAGGCGACCTTTGCTTTTGGATTACGGTCAAGAACGCCGCCCGCAACCAGATACTGGCAGGAATTGATCGCATCGATCATCTGGTTGGAATAGTTGATCACAGCTGCGCCGGGGCCACGCTCATGGATCACGGTCTCAAGACCGGTGCCGGTGTGCAGGACGAAGACCATGCCAAGTTCGCCGGCAAGGTGGAAGACCTCGTCCCAGGCGGCATCATTGTACTTCGGAATGGCTTTTGGTGTGACAGCGGGCAGCATGGCGGCCTTGATGCCCTTGGAGGCCAGTCGCTTCATTTCTTCCATCGTATTGGAGAAATCGAGCACGGGCAGGACGCCGCAACGTACGAACCTGTCCAGATTTTCGGAGAAGTAATCGTGGTTCCAGTCATTATAGACTTTGCAGGAGGCGGCTTCAGCTTCCGGGTCATCGAGGCAGTAAAGCCATAGCCCAAGCGAGGGGAAAACGATCTCGGCGTCAATTCCATCAAGATCCATGTCCAGGATCCGTCCAGGAATTTCACGAACGCCACGACGCTCGCGGTCGCCTAGTTCTTTCTCGCCCTTCTTGCCAACACGGAGCCGGTAGATCGTCTTATCTTCTGTCCCTGTGATGATGTAATCATCTTTCTTGTAGGCATGAATGGCGTGCTTTTTCAGAGAGGCTGGAAGGCCGTCCAGAAAGAGGCTGTTCGGCTCGACAACGTGACTGTCTGCACTGAATACGAAAGGTTGCATTTGGCTCCCCGTTTGCTTGTGACCGGACATCCGGCTCGCTTTAATAGGTAACTAATATAACTATGTAATATAATTATCAAGATTGAAAATCGCAAAAAATGCGATAAAAGGTATCTATTAGGTTGTGGAGTTTCTTATGCCTTATGACGACCCCGAGATTGAGGTGCATGGTCAGCGCGTGTCGCTGGTAGAGCGGACAGCCCGCCAGCTGACCGACTTGTCCATGAAGGCCGAGGACGGCGAATTTCTGGGGTCGGAGCAGGATCTTCTGGCGGCGTTCGATATCTCGCGCCCTACGCTCCGCCAGGCGGCAAAGCTGGTTTCAGCTGATCGTATGATAAACGTCCGTAAGGGACAGGGAGGCGGCTTTTTTGCGACCCGTCCTGACGCGATTGATGTTATCCGTGCGCCGGCCCGATATCTTCGGCTGAATGGGGCAACCATCGAAAATATTCAGGCCGTAACCCAGCCTATCGCCGAGGAGGCGGTTGTGGCGGCCTGTGGCTGTTCTGACAGTAGCTTATGGGAACGCCTAACTGCTTTCAGGGTGGGCGTGGAGGCAGGCGCGGGGTGTGACGAAACCCCCGAGACCCTTATCCATAGTGAAACCGAACTCGCGCGCTTGCTTGCCACCATGAGTGGCAACCCGGCGTTCGAGCTCTTTATCGAGATTGGCTACACATTCGGCCGCAAGGAGCAGAATATCCGGTTGTTCCAGACGGCCGAAGATCGTGGGCGTGCGCGTGAATTACAGCGCTCGGTCTGCGATGCCGTGTTGGCCCGTGACCCCGATATCGCACGGCTAATGATCCAGCGCCGGGCCCGCATGATTGCGGAATGGCTTCAAAGAGACAGTGCCCGTTGAGGCATTGGAAACAACAGGGAGGCGTCATGCCGATTCAGGAATATACAGGATTTGCCGGCGCGAAACTTCAGGCCGAGGTGCAGGGCTGGCCGGAAGACCCAGCGGTGTTGTTGCTGCATGGCGGCGGACAGACACGCGAGATGTGGAAGCCTGCTGTAGAGTCACTCGTCCAGGCAGGGCGCTATGTCATCAGTGTCGACCTGCGCGGGCATGGCGAAAGTGATTGGCCCGAAGATGGACGATATGACCTCGACGCTTATGTGGGGGATCTGAAGGCGATACTGAGTGAACTTGGATCGCGTCCCGTTATTGTTGCGGCTTCGCTCGGAGGCTGGATCGCGAGTGTCGCACTGGCGGAAGATGGCGAGCATCTTGCCACAGGCCTCGTTCTGGTGGACGCGCCGCCAGAGATCGATGCGCAGAAAGCCCGCAAAGTTTCCGACGCGCTGAAGAAGCGTGCCGAGACAGACCCTGGCAATCTGCCATGGGATGTACGTTTTCTCGACGGGTTTGACGTTCAGTCCACCCTCGACCGGATCTCGAAAAGTGCATCCAATATCAAGATGCCGGTCCTTTTTGTCCGCGGTGCCCTGTCTGAGCTTACCGGGCATGAAGTGGCAGCACGTTTCATTGAGAATTTCAGGAATGCCGAGTTTGCCGAGATCAAGGAGTCCCGTCACCTCGTCACGGAGGAACGGGCCGATCTGTTCAACGCCACGCTGCTCGATTTTCTGGAGCGGCGCGTACCCCGGTTTACGCCGGAATACAGGTCCGGTTCTGACGCCCGGACACTGCGCGACGCGCTGGGATGTTTTGCAACAGGGGTCACGGTTGTGACCGGAATGAACGGGAAACAGGAGCCTATCGGCCTGACGGCGAATTCATTCACATCTGTTTCTCTGGACCCCCCACTTCTGTTGGTCTGCATTGCCAAGACGGCTGGTTCGCTGGATACTTTGACCGCGTCTGAACATTTTGGCGTTAATGTCCTGCATATCGGCCAGCAGGGAATTTCAAACACCTTCGCAAAACCTGGCCAGGACCGTTTTGCCAGCACGCCCTGGCAGAGGGGGGACCATGACGTCCCGTTGCTTGCGGGGGCTCTGGCGAATTTCGAATGCCGCCAGCACGAGATTGCCGATGGTGGGGATCATGTCATCATTGTCGGAGAAGTGTTGCGGGCGAAATTCGAGCCAAGACGCGACCCGTTGCTCTATTTCGGCGGAAAGTACCGCAGGCTGCATTTCGCGTGAGATTTTTCTCTGGTTTTCCCATGTGTGGCGCTGGACAAGATGGCTGTCATTACTCTATAACCTAGTTATACAAGTGATCTGCGGATCCGATAACAGGGAGGCCAGCTATTGGTCTGGGTCAATCAGGACAAATGCGCGATTGTGGGCGTCGGAGCCACGGACTATTATGTCCGTGGGCATAGCCACCCCCGTACCATCAATGACATGGTCGGGGAGGCCATCCTGAAGGCCTGCGATGATGCAGGTATTTCGGTAAAGCAGATCGATGGTTTCGCCTATTATTCAGGGGCCCAGATGGGCTACGGGGATAAGGCCGATACTGCTTCTCTCATGGAAATGCTGGGTATCCCGGAAGTTACATTCAGCGCCGCGTTGACGAGCGGGGGTGGGGGCGCAGCCGGTGCCGTCGGGCTAGCGACAGCGGCTATCATGAATGGAGATGCGACGCATGTTGTAACAGTCATGGCGCTTCAGCAGTACCGCCAACGTCTCGGCACCGTGTTCGGAGCGAGTGCGCCGAGTCCCGAGAATTCTTTTCTCCAGCCTTCAGGTCTGGTCGGGCCGGGGCATCTCATGTCTGTGCTGGCGCGCCGTCACATGCATCTCTACGGCACGACCCGGGATGCTTTTGCGGAGATCGTCATCAGTCAGCGGGAGAATGCAGCCAACCGCGAGGGCGCCATGCGCCGCACGCCACTGACAAAAGAAGAATATTTTGCCAGTCCAATGCTCGCCGATCCGCTGTGCCGGCTCGACTTTTGTCTTGAAACCGATGGTGCAGTTGCCTGGGTCACGACGACGACGGATCGGGCGAAAGACCTTAAGCAGAAGCCTGTTCTTATTCACGGCGCCGCGCATGGCGGGCAACGTGAATGGGGCCGTGCGTTCGCGTGGATGGGGATGCCCGACCCCCATTTCGGGTCTTCCGGCCATAAGCCGATTGGTGATCGCCTCTGGGAAATGTCGGGGCGCAAGCCTGCCGATATGGATGTGGCCCTGATATATGACCACTTCAGCGCCATGGTTCTCATGCAGCTCGAGGATTACGGTTTTTGTGAGAAAGGCGAGGGCGGGCCTTTCGTGGAGAGCGGGGCCATTCGCTATAATGGCGGTTCCATTCCGGTGAATACACATGGCGGGCAATTGTCCGAAGCTTACATTATCGGTGCGACGCATACTCGCGAAGCTGTCGAGCAATTGCGTGGCGTTGCAACCAATCAGGTGAACGATGCGGAGTTCGCGCTCGTCACCGGTGGCCCAGCCTCTTTGCCAGTTTCCGGCTGTATCCTGAGGAGGGCCTGACATGTCGATTGAATATGGGGAAGCGCAGCTCCTGCCAGGGGAGAAAATTGCGATCACGACGGACACTGCCACCGAGCCGTTCTGGAAAAAGGCGAAGGAAAGGAAGTTGACCGCATGTCGATGTGCCAGTTGCGGCCACTTCCGTATGCCGCCCACGCCCTATTGTCCCGAATGCCAGAGCCGTGAAATGTCGTGGCCTGACCTGC
The DNA here is from genome assembly GCF_002088975.1 of Henriciella aquimarina. Taxonomy (GTDB): domain Bacteria; phylum Pseudomonadota; class Alphaproteobacteria; order Caulobacterales; family Hyphomonadaceae; genus Henriciella; species Henriciella aquimarina. The sequence continues at coordinate 15,385 of NZ_NCST01000106.1, read as the reverse complement.
CTGGAACGGCTACGGTTTTCAGCTTCGCGATCTGTACACGCTCGCCCTATAGTGGCGAGCCCCTGATCTATGTCCCGGTCGTTGTTGACCTGGACGGGGCACCGGGCGCGCGGCTCGTATCCAACCTGATTGGCATCAAGGCTGAAGATGTCGAGATCGGCATGAAGGTCACGGTCGACTGGAATCCTATCCAGGATGACTGGCTTCTGCCTATTTTCAGGCCGGTTTGAAGGAGGGGGTCATGAAGCAGCACAAGGCACTTTCGCCCTATCTTGGTATACATGCTTACGGGCTTGGAGATCTGCTGGAAGAGCAGGCACGTTGCAGGCCGAACATGACGGCTATCGTCGATGGGGAACATCGTTTCACATTCAAGGAGTTGGATCAGCGCGTTAACCGTCTCGCTACTGTCTTGCGCGATCGCGGCGTTAAGCGGGGCGATCGGATACTCTGGCTTGGCCAGAATAGCTTTCGCGTTCTGGAGGCGCTTCTCGCCAGCGCGCGTGTCGGGGCAATCATGTGTCCAGCCAACTGGCGCTGGTCGCCTGAAGAAATTGCCTTCGCGCTAGATGATTTCGATCCAAAAGTCGTCTTCTGGCAGGACCGTGACGTAGGTGAAGTCAATCGCAGTGCCCGTGACGCTTGGCGTCCTGATTCCAACTGGATCTGCCATGATGGCTGCGATGGAGAGACAAATTACGAGGATCTGATCGCGGGGGCTGATCCGACAATCGAATTCGATCCGGTTGAAACCTCAAAGCCGCTACTGGCGATCTATACAGCAGGTTTTTCCGGTAAGCCGGGCGCAGCCCTGCTGAGCCACGAATCCCTGCTGATCGTTTCCTGGTTGAACCAGGTCGGGCAGGGGGTGAATGAAAGTTCGGGCTATCTGGTATCAGGGCCGATGTTTCATGTCGGCGTCCTGATGGGGGCACTTGCAACATTTCTCGCCGGCGGACGCAATGCTTTCGTGGCGCGCGTCGAGGCGGAAGAACTGCTCCAGATGATTGAGGCCGAAAAGCTCACACACGCTTTCATCGCGCCGCCGACGATCGAGCAGATGCGGGCCATCAACGAGGGCGGAAAGTACGATGTCTCCAGCATCTTCAAGGATGCCCAGATGTCGGACTATCGCATACCCCTGGTGATGCCTGGGACGTCCCCCATGATGGGGGCGCCGGGAGGTTATGGACAAACCGAGATCGGTGGTCTCACGATTACGAAGTGGATGGGCGGTGAAGGTGCCGGACGGCCTTCACCATTTCTGCAGGCGAAGATTGCCGATGAAGATGGCCGGGAATTGCCGCCCGGCGAAACGGGTGAGATCATGACACGTGGCCCACTGGTCATGTGTGGTTACTGGAACCGGCCGGAAGAGAATGCCCGCCGGATTGTCGATGGGTGGCACAGAACCAATGATCTGGGCAGGCGCCTGGAAGACGGCTCCATTGTTTTCGTTGGACCGAAAACGACGATGATCAAGTCGGGCATCGAGAATATCTACCCTGCCGAGGTCGAGGCGTGCCTCAAGACACATGAGGGTGTGGCCGATGTTTGCGTCATTGGCGTGCCGGACCCGACATGGGACCAGAACGTCAAGGCTGTCATCATTAGAAAGCCGGGCGCCAAGCAAGCTCCGGAAGATTTCATCGAGCACTGCCGCCAGAGGCTGGCATCCTACAAGAAGCCGAAGATTGTCGAATTTGCCGAAGACCTGCCCCGAGGGGCGGGCGGCATTATCGACCGTGCCAAGGTTGATGAGGCTTATGGCGGCGGAGGCTATCCAAAGGTCGGTTGAGACCGATCAAGACCCAAGGGAGGAGACGACCAAAAATGGCGTCACAGACACAAACGAGATGGCCTGACGTCCTTGACCCGATCGAGGTCGCATCCCGGGCTTTCCTGGACAGTCATCAGGAGGCATCGCTCGCGGCGATGAGCCGGCATGCCTTCTACAATGCGCCTCTGATCAATGAAGTCTGGAAGAAGGCAGGTGTCAGTCCAGATGACATAAAATCAACTGCTGATTTCAAGGAAAAGGTACCATTCATCACGAAGGATGACATTCGTGACTTCCGGGACCGGAATGGCGATCCATCTGGTGGCATGAGTGTGCGTATACCAGGGCAGACTGTATCGATCGGCACAACATCCGGGACCACTGGGGATCCGACGCCGGTGCCAAACTGGCGGCGTATGCCTTCGGAAGAAAGTTACAGTCGCGATTTCTGGCATATAGGGGCGCGTCCGGGCGATCATATTTGCCATATCATGTTCACTTTCCGGGGCGGGCATCGTCGGCGGGCATCACAGGAAATGGGGCTTTGCGAAATTGCCTTCAGTATGTCGCCAACAGAGATTCCGCGTCTCATCGAGGCATCCAAGATTTATCGCCCTGTCACGATGAGCATTTTTCCCGGGCCGCTTATCCTCGCTATGGAGCACTATTTCGAGAAGACCGGTGAGGACCCGGTCGATGTTTTCAAGTCCTACAAGGGCGCTGTTTTCGGCGGCGAGCCATTGGGCGAACGACTGAAAAACCTGACCAAATCCTGGGGGCTTGAAGTGTTTGAAACAACGAGCCTTGGTGATGTCGCGGGCGCCACTCATTGCCGCATGCATGATGGCTTTCATGCCTATGAAGACCTCGCATTCATTGAAGCGGTTGATCCGGTCACGGCCGAGCCAGTTCCTGATGGCGAAGTTGGTGAACTTGTTGTGACGACACTGGTCGACCGACTGTCTCCACTTGTGCGGTACCGGACGGGGGACCTTGTCATTATCGACCGGACACCGTGTGGGTGCGGGCGCACGCATGCCAAATTCAATCTCCTGGGCCGTGCGACCGACCAGATCCTTGTTGAGGGGCGCTCCATTCTGCCGCGTGAAATCATGGGGCTGGTCGAAAATGAGAGCGAGACACGCGCGTCTCTCTTCCAGATTGTCCGCACAGGCCGGGAAATGGACGAACTGAAGCTGCGCATCGGTTATAACAAGGAGCGGATGACGGGGCCGGATAAAGAGCTTCATGATCGGCTTCACGGCAAGATAAAGGAGGCCATAGGCGTGCCCCTTGTCGTCGAACTGGTCGATGAGCAGGAGCTGCTGAAGCTCGGACCACCACACAAGATTCCACGGGTAACCAAGTCATGACCTTGCCAAGACCAGATGTGATCGGCAGCTATACTGTTGATGGAAAGATGCACTTTTACGGCTCCCGGCGGACCGAGCTGGACCGTGCTGGAGTGAGCATGGTGCGGACACTGAAGAGCTTTAACTTTGATCCAGGCAGTGTGATCACCAATGTTTCACTGACACCGGAAGTTGTTCAGTTCGCGCCTTTTGAATACGCGGTCCAGATTCTCGGAATGTATGGCACGAATGCCGATTTGAGCCCGTTCGATGCAGGCCGCGTCGAGTCGCTCAGCCGGCAATTCGATCCTGTGGCCATGATTGGCATTGGCAAGGAGACGCTCGAAGGCCTCGAGATGTTGGGCCATGATGCTAAGACTGTTTTCAGGGGCCGGACTGTATGGGCGCGTCCTGATGCCTACGAGGCTGTGAAAGTATTGCCTGAAGTGGATGCGCGCCGCTGTGTGATCGCCGGGCCAGTGCTGTTGCTGGAATGCGCCCGTGGGAAACTGCATCTCGATTCGCGCGAGTGGATCGCGGAATCTGAAAATGATCAGTTGCTGCTTACGTCCCGTCAGGTCCGCTCAGAGCCTCTGCAGCGTCTGGCAACGGGAGTTGCCGCACAGGTTTCCGAGGAGGCTTGCGCCTGCGGAAATCATGACATGGTAATCGAGTTGCTCTGACGCCTGCCAAGTGCTGATGCGATCTGAACATCGCGTGCGTTGCTCAATGGTGTGCCCGGATCAGTTGCTCGGCTCAACTTGCGATGTTGTGAGACCATCCTGATGTAGCGGATCCGCGATGGCGAGCAGGCGTTCTTGCCTTTGCGTGAGCGTTGCGTTCCGGAGGTCGGCAATGCCATGCTCCGTGACGACAAAGCCAATGTCGGCGCGTGCCGTCGTGACCGGGCCTGAGAGCTGGCTCACAATCCGGCTTCTGTCACGAGCGGTTGAGGGGAGGGCTATGATGCCAAGACCACCCTTCGACTCTGCAGCGCCCCTCAGAAAATTGGCGGCTCCACCGACCGCGCCTACATAGCGCCCTGCGGCTATCTCGGCATTGACCTGGCCGGTCAGATCGACCTCGATCGCTGAATTTATCGCGACAAACCTGTCGATGGCGCGGAGTGTGTCAGGAGCATGCGTGTAGCTGGTTGGTCTGATGGATAGACGGGAGTTGCCATCGGCCCATTGCATGAGTCTTTCATCGCCCGAGAGAAGTCCTGTCACAGTGAGACCACGGTCCAGGGTTTTCCGGCTATTTGTGATGACCCCGGCGGTACATAGGTCAGCAACCTCACCCGTTATCAGGCCGGAATGAACACCTAGATCCTTATGACCATGTAGGGCTTTCAGGATGGCGCCCGGAAGCGCGCCGAGACCAATCTGGAGCGTGGCTCCATCCTCGATCAGGCTGGCCACGTTCTGCGCAATCTTGGCTTCAGCGTCCCCGGCTTTGCCTTGAGGCGGTGACAGGCACGGTGTCCGGGTTCTGACGATATAGTCGATGTCGCTGCGCTTGATGTCCCGGCCCGTCCCGGTCTGGGGTGTTCCGGAGCTTACCTCGGCAATCACGAGCCGGGCAACGCTCAACAGGTCAGCCACATAGTCGGCCCCGGGACCGAAGCTGAAATGGTCGTCATCCGCCCCCTGAGCCAGACGGATGAGGATAACGATATCTTCATGCCTCAAAGCCTGGACGAGGTTCGAGTAATGGACAGGCAGGATGTCCAGCTTGTCGCCAAGTTTCCTGTTCTGTCCGGTGCCACAATACGATACGTAGCTGATGATGTCGGTATAGGCCGGATCGACACTGGCCCCGTAACTGATGCCTGCAAACGCCCGGAACGCGCCGATCCTGTGGCGGGCCCGGGTAAGGGCTTCGGTAAGGCCTGTTGGCTCAGCCGATGCCTGTCCCCACACGACGAGTGTGCCAGGCTGCACAAGGGCAGGCCAGTCCAGTGCTTCCAGATCTGTTTCCTGTCCGGCTCGCATATTAGATCAGGCCCGCTCGAAGATTGCGGCCATGCCCTGGCCGCCGCCAATGCACATGGTTTCCAGACCGTAGCGCACTTCGCGCCGCTGCATTTCGTGGAGAAGGGTTGTCATGATCCGGACACCTGTCGCGCCAATCGGGTGGCCTAACGAAATCCCTGAGCCGTTCACGTTCAGGATGGACTGGTCATTCCAGTCGAGACCCTTCAGGCATGCCAGTACCTGTGCCGCGAACGCCTCATTGATCTCTACAAGTCCCATATCCTGCATGGAGAGCCCGGTCCGCTTGAGGACTTTCCGGGTTGCGCCAACCGGCCCAATGCCCATGTGCGAAGGTTCGCAGCCGACAGCCGACCAGCCGCTCAGGAATGCAATCGGTGTGAGACCCAGTTCATCAAGCTTGTCCTCGGATACAATGAGACATGCAGCGGCCGCATCGTTTTGCTGGGCGGCGTTCCCAGCGGTAACCGTGCCGTCTTTCATCAGGACGCGCAGGCGGCTCAGGCTCTCCGGCGTGGTATCCGGCCGGATGCCTTCATCCCGCTCGAACATGACCGGACCGCCCTTGCGCTGGGGAACTTCAACCGGGACAACTTCCTCGTCAAACCTGCCTTGTTCCCATGCGTCTGCGGCGCGCTTCTGGCTTTGCGCAGCGTAAGCGTCGGCTGCTTCACGGCTGATTCCATAGTCCCGAGCCAGGTTCTCTGCTGTCTCGATCATGCCGGAGATGTGGCCGAAGCGCTCGACCGGCTGTGATCTCTCGCGGCCACGATCCAGACGGTCGAAGAATCGGGTGGTCCCGGAGCGTGCGCCCCAGCGCATGTCGGTCGTGTAGTATTCGATGTTCGACATGCTCTCCACGCCACCAGCCATGACGACATTGCACGCGCCGGTTTCGACCATCATGGCGGCGGTGACTATGGACTGCAGTCCACCGCCACACCGCCGGTCAAGCTGCATACCGGGGACTTCGACAGGAAGGCCGGCTTCAAGGGCGATCCAGCGTCCGGCGCACGGCGTTTCGCTATTGGCATAGGATTGGGCGAAAACGAGGTCCTCGATAAGGGAAGGATCAATGCCTGAGCGCCGGATTACATCTTTGGTAACGAGGGCCCCGAGCTTTTCGACCGCAACGTCTCGAAGGGTTTTGCCGAAGGCGCCAACAGGCGTTCTCACGGGGGCTACAATGGCTGCACGGGGCATGAATGTGACTCTCCTGAATATTAAGGGGGTCGGTCAACGACGACCGGAAAGAGATTGCGCAAGGTGGAGCAGGCGCGGCCCCACATCCGTCTCGATGCGTTCGCGATCGAGATCGAAGGCTGGCCCGCCGCAGTTCAGGGCCAGCCAGGTGTCATGATCCTGGTCGAAGATGGGCGTAGCGACGCCGCGGACGTTCTTGCGCCATTCGCCCTCGACAATACAGAAACCTTTCGTCTTCACATCCTCAATCGCGGTGAGAACGCGCGCTTCCAGCTTGCCCCATTCAGCGCCGTAAAACGTGGACCAGCGCTCAAAAAGGCTCTGCAGGGCCTCGTCATCCAGCGTTGAAAGGTAGGCGCGGCCTGCAGCGCTTTTCGCCATCGACATGCGTGAGCCGATTTCCGGCATCAGGTCTGATGAGGAGAAGGCAATGCTCGCCGCGATATAGATCATCGTGTCCCGGTCAGGCCAGGAGATGCCGACCGTTCCGCCAGCCAGGTTGGCGAGTTCCTGCATGGGGCGCTGCGCCATGTGTCGAATCCGGAACCCGCCAAGAACGGGGCGCGCGAGTGATAGCAGGTTTGGCGTCGGGATGTAGTGCCGGTTCCGGGTCCGCGTGAGGTAGCCAAGTTCGGTTAGCGTATAAGTAATTCGGCTGATCGTGGCCTTGGCGATCCCTGTGCGTTCGGAGAGGTCGCTGTTACCCATCGCCCCTTCGTCCGGCCGGAATGCCTGAAGCAATTGCAGGGTGCGCGCGACAGACCAGATGAACTTACGATCCTCGCCATAGGACTCTTCCAGATCGGATAGCTCTGGCGCTTCGGGCAGCATTCCGCTCGGCTCTACCCTTTCAATCTGTGTGGTCGGTCTGGACATGTCCGGTCGTCTCCGTGGCGCCCATAGGGGCCTTAGGCGTAGAGAGAAGACCGTACCGCGTCTATTCCGCTATGAGAAGCCTTGTAATTCAAAAATGAAATGCTAATTTCGCAGAGTGAAATTAATGAGGGTGAGGGTTTTCCGCCTTTCCCCGAAAAAGTGTGGCAGGATTCATGAACAACGGCATTGAAAGCGATGTTCTCGACCAGCTTCTGGAGACGGTGAGGCGGTTCACACGGGAGCGTCTCATTCCAGCAGAAACAGAGGTGGAAGAAACTGACGATATCCCGGAAGATATTGTACAGGAAATCCGCGATCTCGGCCTGTTCGGCATCTCCATCCCCGAACAGTATGGGGGCATCGGCCTTAATATGGAGCAGGAGACCCTCGTCATAGAGGAACTGTGCCACGCGTCGCTGGCGTTCCGTTCACTCATAGGCACGACGGTCGGCATCGGTTCGCAAGGCCTCGTCATGGACGGGACCGAAGAACAGAAGGAGGCTTTCCTGCCCCGGCTGGCGACAGGAGAGATAATCTCGTCCTTCGCCCTGACCGAGCCGGACCATGGCTCTGATGCCGCGCACATCCAGACAAGCGCCCGGCGCGATGGCGATGATTTTATTATCAACGGCACCAAGCGTTACATTACCAATGCCAGCCGCGCCGGTATGTTTACCCTGCTTGCGCGGACTGACCCGGACAAGGATGGCGCCAGCGGTGTCACGGCGTTCCTTATGCCGGCTGACACCCCGGGTGTCTCATTTGGTAAAACGGACAAGAAAATGGGGCAGCGAGGTACGCGGACCTGCGACGTTATGCTGGATAATGTCCGGTTGCCAGCGTCTGCGATCATTGGAGGTCCGGATAAACTCGGCAAGGGCTTCTATACGGCCATGAAGGTGCTTGACCGGGGGCGTATCCATCTCGCCGCGGTGGCGACGGGGACGTCGCAGCGCATGATCGATATCGCCACGGACTATGCACGGGAGCGAAGGCAGTTTGGGGTTCCGATCGGACAGCATCAGCTTGTGCAGGGCCTGCTGGCCGATAGTCAGACCGACCTGCTGGCCGCGCGCCACCTCTGCCGGGCTGCCGCCAGGAAATATGATGAGGAAGGCAGCGCAGCACTTGAGGCCTCGTGCGCAAAATATTTTGCAAGCGAGGCAGCAGGCCGGATCGCCGACCGTTGCGTTCAGGTACATGGCGGCGCCGGCTACATCGCCGACTACCAGATCGAGCGGCTTTACCGCGATGTGCGCCTGCTACGGATCTACGAAGGCACGTCGCAAATCCAGCAGATCATTATCGCCCGCAACATGTTGAAATAGGTTCTGGCTAGACTGGGGCCGCCTGCGGGGGCAGCCTTGTTCGTCTGGCGACCGCAAAAGACGCCAAGGGAGAAAGACCTTTGAAGACCTGTGCCCCCAAAGAACATGATGAGCTGCGCCAGGCATTGCGAGCGCTTTGTGCCCAGTTCCCTGATGAGTATCATAGAAACCATGGTGCGGCTGAAACCTATCCTGAGGAGTTCATCGACGCTTTGACATCGGCGGGGTGGCTGGCGGCCATGATCCCTGAGGAATTTGGCGGATCCGGTCTCGGTCTTACAGAGGCCTCGATCGTCATGGAAGAGATCAACCGTAATGGTGGTAATGCCGGCCACTGCCACGGTCAGATGTATAATATGGGCACCTTGCTACGCCACGGTTCCGCTGAACAGAAAGCGCACTATCTGCCCAGGATTGCGAGCGGAGACCTTCGCCTGCAGTCCATGGCCGTAACCGAGCCCACGACCGGGACGGATACGACCAAGCTCAAGACTACGGCTGTAAAGAAGGGTGACCGCTATGTCGTAAACGGCCAGAAGGTCTGGATCAGCCGTATCCAGCATTCCGACCTGATGATCCTTCTGGCCCGCACAACTCCTCTGAGTGAAGTCCAGAAGAAGTCCCAGGGACTGTCGGTTTTTATCGTCGATCTGAAAGATGCCTTGGGCTCCGGCATGGATATCAAACCCATCCGGAACATGGTCGGCCATGAAACCAATGAGGTCTTCTTCGATGACCTCGAGATACCGGAAGAAAATCTGATCGGGGAAGAGGGAAAAGGCTTCCGATATATTCTGGACGGCCTGAATGCCGAACGCACCTTGATCGCTGCTGAGTGTATTGGCGACGGCTATTGGTTTATCGATCGTGCCGTGAGCTACGCCGGTGACCGGATCGTCTTCGACAGGCCGATTGGCCAGAATCAGGGTGTGCAGTTCCCAGTGGCGCGCGCCTTCGTCAATATCGAAGCCGCAAATCTGATGCGGTTCGATGCCTGCCGGCGTTATGACGCCAATGAGGAGTGCGGTGGACAGGCCAATATGGCGAAACTGCTTGCTGCAGATGCTAGCTGGCAGGCGGCAAATGAATGCATGCAGGTCCATGGCGGATTCGGGTTTGCCGAGGAATATGACATCGAGCGAAAATTCCGCGAGACGCGCCTCTATCAGGTTGCGCCGATCTCGACCAATCTGATCCTGTCCTACGTCGCCGAGCACATACTTGGCATGCCCCGTTCCTTCTGAGGTGTTTCCTCTGATGCACGCATACTCTTTTCCCCTTTTTGTGCCCGCCACGCGGCCTGACCGTTTTGCAAAAGCGGCCATGGCTGGCAGTGATACGATCATCGTCGACCTGGAAGACGCAGTGAACGACGACGGCAAGGACGATGCGCGGTCGAAAGCAGGTAAAGCCCTCGGTGACATCCGAGGTGTGGATGTCTGGCTACGGGTGAACGGCAGCGAGACCTCGTGGTACGAGCACGATGTGGAACTGGCAGTAGCCAGCGGTGTTGGTGCGGTTGTCTTGCCCAAGGCTGAGAGTCCCGGACAGCTGAAGCAGCTTCGCGGTTCCCTGGGATCGGGGCAGGCCGTTGTTGCGCTGATTGAAACCGCCAAGGGGCTTCGCGCTGTATACGAGATCGCGGAGGTGAGCGACCGCCTGATCTTTGGCTCGATTGATTTTGCACTCGATATCGGCTGCCAGCCGACGCGCGAAGCCTGCCTCCTGGCCCGGTCGACACTTGTCGTCGCTTCGCGGGCCGCCCGCATTGCCGCGCCTCTGGACGGGGTGACGACACATATAGGTGAGGAGGCGGTGATACGCAGCGATGCGGAACACGCCAATGGGCTCGGCTTTGGTGGCAAGCTCCTGATCCATCCTGAGCAAATCGCTTCGGCGCGTGCCGGTTTTGCGCCCCCACCTGAAGAGGTGACCTGGGCTCGAAAGGTGCTCGCGGGCGGCGAAGGGGGCGAAGCACGCTCCGTGGATGGCGAGATGATAGACGCACCTCTTGTCGAGCGCGCCCGTACCATTCTCCGGAAAGCAGGAGAAACCGAATGAGCGAACTGGATATCGAAGCACTCCAGGCCTGGGTTGGCCATGAGGAAAGCCGGAGTGACAAGGTTGGCGAGACCGCGCTCACCCAGTTTCGTTGTACGCTGGAAGACCACCTGGTCGAGCGAGATATTGAGGTTGTACCGCCAGGATTTCACTGGACTCTCTTTCCACCAATCGCGCCTACGACTGAACTGGGTGAGGACGGCCATCCCAGAACGGTCGGCCTCTTGCCGGAGATGCCGTTGCCTGCCCGTATGTGGGCGGGCGGAACAGTTGTCCTCCGGGCGCCGCTGCAACCGGGTGACGAGGTGGTACGGAACACACAGGTTTCCAGTATCGAAGCAAAAGCTGGCGGATCGGGCCCGCTCATTTTTGTGAAGCTGGACCATGAAGCGTTCGTCGGAGAGCGCGCGGTCATCAGTGAGACGCAGAACCTCGTCTATCGGAACCCATCTGCGCCGGCGGCTACAGCGTCTCTACAAGGTGAGAGTGAAGGCACACCGTTCCGGACGAATACCTGTCAGCTGTTTCGTTATTCTGCGCTGACGTTCAATTCCCACCGCATTCACTTCGATCAAGCCTATGCACGGGACGTAGAAGGCTATCCTGATCTCGTTGTTCACGGGCCGCTGCAGGCGACAATGATGCTCAATTACCTCGCCAAGTCTCTCGGGCATGCCCGGATTGGGCTGCGCTATCGTGGCGTGTCGCCGCTCTATGTGAATGAACGCGCCTGGCTTTTCCGCGAAGGCGGTGAGTCCGGTGACGTCCGCGTCGAGCGGTCACCAGGACAGCCGACGATGAAAGGGCAGTATGCGCCAGCAAGCCAGTTCTGATTGATAGACAGCCACAACCTCAATCGATTCAAACAAATTGGCGATAGCCTCATGACCAGGGTCTTGGGGCGTGGTCAAAGCTCTCAAAAGTGCCACTCGTCAGACGCGCATGCCAGCAATCTTGCGTCCGTCGTTCAGCGTGCTCTGGATTAGCTTGTGAGCGGCTTCGTCCTGGTCAGGCTGAATGGTAGCTTCGGCAACGGTTAGCTTTAGCAGCAGGCCACTCAGTGTGGTTGCCCGTGTTGAGAGGACTGCCGTGAATAGATCTGCCTTAGACTCACTCAAGTCATCCAGACGCCGATCTATGGCGTTCATTTCGACGAATTCCGGGACGCCTTTAAGGCGCTGGTCAGAGTAAGGCGGGCTATAGGATTGAAACAGGCGGTGTTCGAGATCCTGCCATCGTCGTGTTAGCGCTTCGTGTTCTACGTCCGACGCCAGCCATCTCTTGCAGACTCCGACGGCCGGATCTCCTTCGTTGGAAATGTGAACTCCAGTAGCGACCACTAAAGACCCCTGCATGAGCTGACGTCTTGAAAGTACGCCGTATGCAATAGCTTCCCTGTGCGCCGCACCTTCAGGGCGTCGAGACATTGGCTTGCCTTTATAGTAAAAGTGACTCGTTTCGTATCACGTACAATAGAGGCGTGATTTAAAAAAGTAAATATGATCGCAAAAAGAAAATATCTATTTATGCTCACTTCTGCCCAAATTCGTGCTGCGCGAGCACTTCTTGACTGGACGCAGCCCCAGTTGGCTGAAGCTTCCAGATTATCGGTGCCGACTGTCCGAAGGATGGAGGGTAGCCGAGGGCCGTCAGCAAGCACGCCTGCGAACGTTGAATCTGTGCGCCGTGCGCTCGAAGAGGCTGGTGTCGTATTTCTTGATCACGGGGAAAATCAGGATGGTGGTGCTGGCGTGAGGCTGAAGAAGTAGCTTCGAGAGAGGTCTCATGTCCTTTGCCTCTTACGCTCTGAACGTACCTCTACCGCCCTGCGCGATCGCTGAAGTGTTCTGTCGAAGAGACTGCGGCGTAGCCCAAGATTGGCACGAAACCTCGTTCAGGCAAATCCCGCATTTTTCTCATTCTTAACGCCGGGCGCGCGTCTATGCGGCATGTCCTCCGGCCAGGACCCTTTCGCCGGCAATAGGCAGTTTATGACAGCATGTGGCGGCCCATGGCGGTGAAAGGAGAGACGGGATTGGAGCGCGAACCCGTTAGGGCAAGATTAAAGGCTTGGCGCCAAGCCCTGCCTAACGCCTTGTCTGCACATCGATATTTAGGCGCCTTTTGCACGGCTTTGTGGTGTACGGAGTTTCGCAGATCCGTTGTCGTTTCTGCTGACGGTGTGCACCATTGATCGCAGGCGCTTGCATGGCGTTGCGGGCGCGTGTCGCTCTGTAGCGCGTTTCCAACTGGGATTATCGAAGGGGGCCGGTAGGCTCGGTACCGATGAAACCCCGCGTCAATCTCCGCCTTGATCCGAAGTTACATGCTCACCTTGGCGAGACCGCTGCCTCCCGCAGAGTCAGCAAGACGGATGTGCTTGAAGAGGCTCTGAGTCTCTATTTCGATCCGGAGCGCAACCTGGCGGTGGAAGACCGGGTCATGAAAGAGCTCAAAAGCTTCGAGCGCCGAATGGGCCAATTGGAGTACGATATGCAGCTCTCCCTGGAGACGCTGGGCCACTACATTTTCTACTGGCTTGTCCGGACCGATCCTTTGCCCGAACAGGAGCGAGATATGGCCCATGCACTCGGCCAGAGGCGCTTTGACCATTTCATCAATCAGGTGGCGCGCAAGCTCAAAGACGATGGCGGGCTTGTGGAGCGAGCGAAACGTTAAAAGCTTGAGAGCACGCCCTGGCCGAACTTTCGACCGGCCCTCGCGGCGTAGTGCGAAGGCTGCCCAAGGTCGCGGAAGATTGCGGGCTTTCCCACTATTTGTGCGTCGTTCGCCGGTCCAAAATCCGGTTATGTCCAGCTACTCTGATAGTGACATTGAATGTGCGATCCAGACGGTGGCCGCGCTGATCGATCGCTTCGGAGATGCTTACTGGCCCATTCTCGAATTGCTTGAAGACGAACTGGCACAGCGCCAGGCACGCGCAAAGAAACTCTCCGCGTATCTTCATCGGGATGGTGCAGAGTTGCATTCAGGCCGTATGGCAAGACCTGCCATTCGGCCAATGTCAATCTCCGCCCCCGTTTCAGGCCGGGTCAAGGGCAAGGCCGCTTCGCGGTCGCGTGCGCGACCCTTGACCCCGCCTGAAACGGATAGGGCCGGTGCGATATCGTCAGATGATTGCCGGGAGGCGGACGAATAAACTGGCCTGCTTCCCCAACGACGCTCTACGGACTGGGGTTGCCGTATGGAAACTTTCCGAGAATGCATGCGTTGCATGCAATGCATTCAATGTGGTAAGGTCTACCAAACTGGAGGCGTAGAGCATGGCTATGATCACAATTCGAAATCTCGATGATGTTGTGAAGGACCAGCTTCGCATGCGTGCCGCCCGGCATGGCCGCTCCATGGAGGAAGAAGCCCGCGATATTCTAAAGCAGGCCGTCGGTGGCATCACTGGGTCCAAACTCTGGGAACGTTCACGCAGTCTCTTCAAGGACGAAGAGGGCGTAGAACTTGAAATGCCGGCACGCGGTGGTGATCGGGCAGGCCCCGGTTTCGCTGAGTCCTAGTCCGGCGCATGATCATTCTCGATACGGACATTATCTCCGAACTCATGCGGCCGGTGCCCGATCGATTGATCGGCACCTGGTTGAGGCGTCTTGGGGACATCCCCCTGGCGACGACGACAATCACGATTTCGGAGATCGTATACGGACTAGAGCGTTTGCCAGCTGGACGCCGGAAACAAGCCTTGCTCCAGAGCTTTCAGTCTTTGATCGATCCTGAAGACGGACTGGCGATCCATGCTTTAGACAGCGAGGCGGCCTATCTGTGCGGGCGATATCGGGCAGAGCGCGAAAATCGAGGCGAACATGCCCACCCATCCGACATGATGATCGCCGGTATTGCAGGCGTTCATGGAGCCTCACTCGCCACCCGCAACACGAAGGATTTTTCCGGATTGCCCGTCCAGCTTCTCAACCCATTCGAGGTCTAATAGAGCCGCGAAACTATGCCTGCCAAGGTTATCCCTTTTCGCGGATATGAACCCGTTCTTCCAGCGGTGATCTGAAGGATGTCGACCTGGGGGGCTTGTAAGAGCACAGCACCGCGCACACCGTGGTGACGGCTACCCCCCCCCCCCCTGAACCGCGCCGGTAACCCCGGAGGCTGTTTGGTTGGGGTCAAGCAGCGATAGCGTTTTCCTTCAGCGCTGCAAAGTAGTTGGCCTCGGCTTCTGCCGGTGGGATGTTTCCGATTGGCTCGAGCAGGCGGCGGTGATTGAACCAGTCGACCCATTCGAGGGTGGCGTATTCAACGGCATCGATGGATTTCCACGGGCCTTTCCGCCAGATGACTTCGGCCTTGTAGAGTCCATTGATGGTTTCCGCCAAAGCGTTGTCATAGCTGTCACCAACACTGCCCACCGACGGCTCAAGACCTGCCTCGGCCAGACGCTCCGTATACCGTATACTGACATACTGGCTGCCACGATCTGAATGATGGACAAGACCACTTCCAGAGCAGGGCCGCCGGTCATGCAAGGCCTGTTCAAGGGCATCAAGCACGAAGTCCGCATGCGCTGTCCGGCTGACCCGCCAGCCGACAATGCGGCGGGCGAACACATCGATGACGAAGGCGACATAGACAAACCCTGCCCAGGTCGAGACATAGGTGAAATCGCTGACCCAGAGCCGGTTCGGCGCCGGGGCCTTGAAGTTGCGGTTCACATGGTCGAGCGGGCACGGCGCCGCCTTGTCGCTGTAGGTCGTGCGATGCGGCTTGCCGCGGATAATGCCCTGCAGGCCCATGGCCTTCATCAGGCGCCTG
>NZ_NCST01000105.1 GCF_002088975.1 Henriciella aquimarina | reverse complement strand
AGCGCGAGCGGATCAAGATGCTTGAGCGCGAAGTGAAGGAGCTTCGCCAGGCGAACGAGATTCTCCGGAAGGCGTCGGCATATTTCGCACAGGCGGAGCTCGACCGCCGACCGAAGACATGATCGCATTCATTGACGATCATCGTAATGTTTATGGGGTCGAGCCGATCTGCAGGGTCCTGCCTATTGCCCCATCGACATATCATGAGGCGGATGCGCGGCGGCGTCGCCCCGAACGCAGGCCGCCGCGCGTCCGCCGGGATGAGGCGCTGAAGCCGGAGATCCTTCGTGTCTTCAACGAGAACTTCGCTGTCTATGGCGCCAACAAGGTCTGGCACCAGATGCGGCGGGAAGGCTTTGACGTGGCGCGTTGCACTGTCAGGCGCCTGATGAAGGCCATGGGCCTGCAGGGCATTATCCGCGGCAAGCCGCATCGCACGACCTACAGCGACAAGGCGGCGCCGTGCCCGCTCGACCATGTGAACCGCAACTTCAAGGCCCCGGCGCCGAACCGGCTCTGGGTCAGCGATTTCACCTATGTCTCGACCTGGGCAGGGTTTGTCTATGTCGCCTTCGTCATCGATGTGTTCGCCCGCCGCATTGTCGGCTGGCGGGTCAGCCGGACAGCGCATGCGGACTTCGTGCTTGATGCCCTTGAACAGGCCTTGCATGACCGGCGGCCCTGCTCTGGAAGTGGTCTTGTCCATCATTCAGATCGTGGCAGCCAGTATGTCAGTATACGGTATACGGAGCGTCTGGCCGAGGCAGGTCTTGAGCCGTCGGTGGGCAGTGTTGGTGACAGCTATGACAACGCTTTGGCGGAAACCATCAATGGACTCTACAAGGCCGAAGTCATCTGGCGGAAAGGCCCGTGGAAATCCATCGATGCCGTTGAATACGCCACCCTCGAATGGGTCGACTGGTTCAATCACCGCCGCCTGCTCGAGCCAATCGGAAACATCCCACCGGCAGAAGCCGAGGCCAACTACTTTGCAGCGCTGAAGGAAAACGCTATCGCTGCTTGACCCCAACCAAACAGCCTCCGGGGTTACCGGCGCGGTTCA
>NZ_NCST01000104.1 GCF_002088975.1 Henriciella aquimarina | reverse complement strand
ACGGTCCCCATGATTTGGGCCAGTGTGACATCTGCGCCGGTGCGGAACGCATCTGTGACAGAGGCGAACAGGGTCGAGCCGATGCCGATGATGACAGCGAGCACCATCAGCTTCACACCGGAGGTGATGACATTGCCGAGGACACGTTCGGCGAGGAAGCTTGTCTTGTTCCAGAGCGCAAAGGGCACGAGTACGAACCCGGCAAGTGTCGTCAGTTTGAATTCCAGGATTGTGATGAAGAGCTGCACCGCTAGGACGAAGAAGGCGACCATGATCACCGCCCAGGCGATCAGCATGACGGCGATCATGATGAAGTTGTGGAAGAACGAAATCGGTCCCAGCATGTCACCGATCTCTTCCAGCAGGGGTTTTGCCGCCTCGAAACCGACGCTCGCAATGAAGCCCGGCCGGAGGAGATCGTCCGCTGTCATCGTGCCGCCAACGGCGGTGACGCCGAGTTCGGCGAAACTCTCGAAGATGATATTGGCAAGGACGGAGAAATTGCCGATGATGAAGGCGAAGACGCCGACATAGAGGACTTTCTTCAACAGTCCGGCGATGACGTCCGAATTCTGCGCCAGCGCCCAGAAGAGACCCGCCAGCGTGATATCGATGGCGATCAGCGTGGTCGACAGATACGCGACATCACCCGCTAGCAGGCCGAACCCGCTGTCGATATAGGCGATGAACGTCGCAAGGAAGGTGTCGATCACGTCCATGGCTGGCTTCAGTTCTCCAGGAAGGATTTGGTGCGGGCGCGGCCGCGCTCGGCTTCGGCGAGTTCCCGGGCGCGTTCGAGCGCTTCGGCCCGGTAATAGGCCGCCATCATGCTCTCCATCTGGATGAGCTGCTGGGTCTGCATCGCTTCGATCTGGTTGCCGGCCTGGACGGCCTGCAGATTGCCGACGGCATTCTGGCTGGTTTCGATCAGACCGGCGATCGCTTCGGCATCGGTTTCATTGTCTTCGAGGGCGGCTGAGACCGTGACCAGCGTATCGCGATAGGCAGACCGTGACTGGCGCCAGCGCTGTCTTGCATCCTCGACCAGGACACCCTGCCGGGGAGGTTCCTCGCCATAGGTTTCCGGGTAGACTTCTTCGTATTCGCGTTCAACTTCTTCGACGCCATAGCCGATACCTTCAGCGTCCCGCATCAATTCTTCGATCCGCTTGATCCGGTCCAGAATAATCGCTTCGGCGACATTGACGGGCAGGGTTTCAAGATTGCGGGCCATGTTCTCCAGCATCTCGATCTCATGAGTGAGCTGTTCGATCTGCTGATCGATTTGCTGGAGCGCCCGGACGGCCTGCAGCACGTTCTGAACATGGTTTGCCGGATCATAGACCGCGAGCTGAGCCTGAGCGGGCGGAGCGACGACCACTGTCAGGGGCACGGCGGCGAGGGGGATCAGGATGCCGGCAAGGCCGGAGAGGGTGCGTTTCATGTCTGGCTCCTATTCGGCGGCGATCATGTCGCTGGATGGGACGGAGGGCTCTGGACCCGGCACGTGACCCGGCCAGCGGGCGAGCAGGTCCGCAGCCCAGGGAAGGCCTTTCGCGTGCAGGAACGTCTCCGCGAAGTCTTCCGGTTCGGCCTCGGCCAGCGTCCGGTTGATGCGTTCCTGGTCAATCGGGCTGGACGCGCCGCAGAGGGCGAGCGTGATCGGCCCGAGGCCAAGCTCGAAGACGCGGCAACCGAGCGGCGACTGGTAGTAATAGTCGCGCTTTGGTGTCGCCTGGCTGATCAGTTCCACCTGCCGGGCATTGAGCCCGAAGCGCTCATAGGTTTCTCTCGATTGCGGCTCCTGCGCGCGCTCGTTTGGAAGGAAAATCCGTGTCGGGCAGGATTCGATGAGGGCGGGCGCGATGGAGCTGTTGGCGATGTCGGCCAGGGACTGGGTGGCGAAGACGACGGCAACATTTTTCTTGCGGAGGGTCTTCAGCCATTCGCGAATGCGGGCAGCAAACAGCGGGTCGTCGAGGAAGAGCCAGGCTTCATCGAGGATGAGTAGGGTGGGCCGCCCATCGAATCGGGCTTCGAGCCGGTGAAAGAGATAGGTCAGCACGGGAAGCGCGGCGCCTTTCACGTGCATCAGCGCTTCCATTTCGAAGCAGACCGTGTTCGCGAGGCTGAGACTTTCATGGTCGCTATCGAGCAGGCGGCCATGCGGGCCTTCCAGGGTGAAGGGGTGCAGGGCGGATTTAAGGGTTTCGTCCTGCAGCATCAGGGTGAGGCCGGTCAGGGTCCGTTCGGGTTCCGGCGCGGAGGCCAGCGCCTGCACGCCTTCCCAGAGTCGCGCCTTGAGGTCCGGTGTCATGGCAACGCCTTCATGGGCGCACAGACTGGACAGCCAGTCGGCGGCGAAGCTCGCGCCGGGATCTGTATTTATGTCCTTGAGCGGCTGGAGGCTTGGCGCGTCCGCACCGCCGAGGTCGACATGTGCGCCGCCCATGGCGAGTGTTGCTGCGCGGGATGAGCGCCCCTTGTCGAAGATGAAGACCTGCGCGTCAGTGTAGCGTTTCCATTGCATCGCGATCAGGGACAGGAGCACCGACTTGCCCGCGCCGGTCGGACCGACGACCAGCGTGTGCCCGACATCGCCGACATGCAGGTTTAGCCGGAAGGGGGTCGTGCCATCGGTCTGCGCCTGGATGAGGGCGGGGGCGCTGAGGTGCGTGTTCTCCGCTTCGCCCGCCCAGACGGCCGACAGCGGGACCATATGGGCGAGGTTCAACGTATGCAAGATGGGCTGGCGGACATTGGCGTATGGGTGGCCTGGGAGGCTTCCCAGCCAGGCTTCGACGGCGTTGAGGGTTTCGCGGATCGCGGTGAAACCGCGCCCATTGATGATCCGTTCAGCGATGCGGATATGCTCGTCGACGGTGCGGCGGTCTTCATGCGCAACACTGATGGTGGTGGTGACATAGCCATATGAGACAAGGTCTGAGCCAAGCTCTTGCAGGGCCGCATCGGCATCGCCGGCTTTATTGTCAGCGTCGGTGTCCAGTAGCGCGGCCTGCTCATTAAACATGGTCTCGCGCAGGACGGCGCTGATGGATTTGCGTTTGGCGAACCAGTGCCGGCGTTTCTTGCCGAGTACTTTTTCGGCTTCCGTCTTGTCCATGGCGATGAAGCGGGTCGCCCAGCGATAGGAAAATCCCTGCCGGTTCAGCTCGTCCAGAATGCCGGGCAGGGTAGAGGCCGGAAATCCGAGGATTGTCAGTGTCCGGAGATGCGCCTCTCCGATCGTGGGCTCCAGCCCTCCGGCAAAGGGCTCGTCGGCCAGCACGGCATCGAGGAAGACGGGCAGTTCCGGTGTGACCACGGCATGCCGCTTGGTCGAAATTGTCGAGTGGAGATAGGTGAGCGTCTCGTCGTCGCTTTGGCGGTGGATCTCTGCGAGACAGGTTGCCAGCAGGTCGAAAACGCGCGCGGCATGTTGTTCGAACATCTCCAGCCGGTGACGCCAGGTTTCTGCGTCTTCCGTCTCGGCGCGTTCGATCAATGCCTTCTCGGCGCGGCCCGTCGTGTCGGCTGGCGGGAGCCAGAGCAGGGTCAGATAGTAGGAGCTCTCATATCTGGCACCCGCTTCTTCACTCTGCAGGCCACGCTCCTGATCGACCAACCAGGATGCAGCATCCGGAAATACACATTCCGGATAGTCATGCACTTCATCGCGCTGGGCTTCGAAGAAGAGCGCCCAGCCCGAGCCGAACCGGCGCAGCACGTTGTTGACCCGCGCCATGACGGAGACGAGTTCTTCTTCGGTGGAGCTTTCGAGATCCGGGCCGCGATAACGGAAGGTCGTCTGGAAGCTGCCATCCTTGTTGAGGACCACACCCGGCGCGACGAGACAGGCCCAGGGGAGGTAGTCCGCCAGCAGGCGCGGGCGTTCGCAATACTCTTTCAGGTTCAGCATTGAAGATGCTCCTTGTGGCGGGTCGAACGGCTGGCAACGGCCATGAAATCCGGATCGCTCCTGGCCATGAACACGGCCGCCGAATGGCCGAGCAGCCAGAGCAGGAGGCCGGGGATCCAGAGCCGGAGACCAAGGGCGAGGGCGGCAGCGAGAGTCCCGGTGGCGATGGCGGCCGCGCGAGGCGCGCCCGCCATCAGGATCGGCTCGGTGAGGGACCGGTGCAGGGGGATTTCATAGCCTTGGCATTCGTTGACGCTCATTGCGTTCCTCCCTCGAAACGCTCCACCGGAGCGTTTCGTCTTCTTGCAGAAAAACGGTCGTCACCCATCAGACCAGCGCGCCGCCGCCGAAGCTGAAGAAGGTCAGGAAGAAGCTCGTCGCCGCGAAGGCGATGGAGAGACCGAACACGATCTGGATCAGCTTGCGGAAACCGCCGGATGTCTCGCCGAAGGCGAGGGTTAAACCGGTCAGGGTGATGATGATCACCGCGACGATACGGGCGACCGGGCCTTCAATCGATTGCAGGATCTGGTCGAGCGGTCCTTCCCAGGGCATGCCCGTGCCGGCCGCATGAGCGGGAGTGGCAAGCGCTAGAGTGATAGCCGCGGCGGCCGCGATCTTAAGCGTCCGATTGGCAGCCCAAGTGGATCTATGGTGGTTCACGTCTGGTCTCCTTGCGTGACGAGGGAAAGCTGCGGGGTAATGAGCGGCGCCGTGACATAGGCGGTGCTGTCAAAGCCGGTAATGCGGAGGGCTTCCTGGATTTTGCGCTGGCCACCCGTCCGGCTCATGAAGAGGACAACGTCCACGGCTTCGGCGATCAGATCGTGAGGCGGGCGTGTCGTCGCTTCGAGTGTCAGTTGCTCAAGGCGCTTCAGCGCACCATGCGCGGAGTTGGCGTGAAGCGTCGTGATCCCTCCCGGATGGCCCGTGTTCCAGGCCTTGAGGAGGTCGAGCGCTTCGGCGCCGCGGACTTCACCGACGATAATCCGGTCGGGCCGCAGACGGAGCGTCGAGCGCACGAGCTGCTGGAGTGAAACATTGTCCCTTTGCGTTCGCAGCTGGACGGCATTGGCCGCGGCGCAGCGGAGTTCGCGTGTATCTTCAAGAATGAGGATGCGGTCGGATTCGAAAGCAGGCTCGGCAAGCAGGGCGTTCGTGAACGTGGTTTTGCCCGAAGAGGTACCGCCTGCGATCAGGATGTTGGCATGTGCGCCAATCGCCTCTCGCAAGGCAGCGCAAAGCGCTGGCGAAAGCGCCTGTTGCGAAACATAGTCCTGAAGACTGAACGGTGTCGCGGCCGGCTTTCGGATCGAAAAGCAGGGGGCAGTCGTAATGGGCGGGAGAAGGCCTTCGAACCGCTCGCCAGTGCCGGGGAGTTCGGCTGAGACGATGGGGGAGGTGTGGTTTGCGGCTTCTCCCGCCCCGGAGGCGACCAGGCGGATGACCCGTTCCCGGTCGGCAGCTCCAAGACGATGATCCGAGAGGGTCAGGCCAATGCCGGCGATCTCGATCCAGACCGAACGATCGGGGTTGGCCATGATCTCGATCGTGTCCGGCGCTTCCAGCGCCGCCCGGACGACCGGGCAGAAGGCGGTCCGCAGCATGGCCGACTGGCGGTTTCTGGTTTCCTGTACGTGTTCCGCATGTGCCATCGCCCGGCATCCCTCTGACTGGTCGAGGCGATCTTGTCAGGCGAGGGGGATCAGGTGGAGTTGGATGGTAGGCTAAGCTGGACAGTCTTGCCCAGCCCGGCGCGATGTCTCGCAAAGGGACTATTGCAGGATGCCGGCTCACCGGGCCGGGTGATCAGGGTTACTCAAACCTTCCGGCGGGGGGCAGGGCGGTCATTTAGGGACAAATGTATTACCATTCTGGCCTGAAAGATTAACGCCACCCTCAGATTGAGTGGAATGGCACTCTGATTGCAGAATTTCCCGTGTGAAGGGAAACAACGATGAAAACCTATCCACTCAGATCCGATGGCGCGCTGAAGCGCTACGACTATCTCTCGAACCTCTCCTCGGACCGCTGGGCCTGGGAATATCTCCGGCGCAATGAGAGATTCCGCGCAGATGCCGTCTCACGTCATGAAGACGATATCTCGGAGCGCATGGCCCCCTGTGCGCCGGTCCGGCTGTTGCGGCCGAGGACGGCGCAAACCCTTGCCGCGCGGTGGGGCCTGATCATCATGCCGGATCCGGAACTGAACGGGTTCGAGGCCGACGTCTTCTGGAGCCGGGCCGTCCATCCAGACCAGGTCGAAGTTCATTGCAGCCCGAGAGCCGAGGCCGAACCTTGCCGCATCTTTGAGCGCACCATGCCCGCCTGCAAGGTCACTCATCTTACAGATGGGGAGGGGCGGGAGTTTCTGCTTCTCCGCGGCAATGGCTGCGTCGTGCAGGTCTGTTGTACGGGGCTTTCCCTTCTCAGCATCGAGACGGTCCGAATGGAGCTGACGATTTCCGACATGGATGCCTATGAGCGCAAATTGAAGGCGCAGAAGGAAGCGCTCGAACTCTATGGCAGCACAAGCGCAGTCCAGACGCCGCTCTGGTCGAAACGCACCCAGATCCTTCGTGATGGTCTGATCGCGCTTGATTGTCTTGAACTCGGAATGAGCCGTAGGGACATCGCAGCGGTCCTGTATGGCAAGGAGGCCGTCGATGCAGAGTGGTCCGATGATCGGGGGACGATGCGCGACGCAGTCAAATATCTGGTCAACAAGGCCGAAAGCCTGCGCGATGGGGGCTATCTTATCGAGCTTCTGGACGGGCATCTTGGGCCTTATCAGGCTGCCGCATGATGGCCTGCCATTAATAGGCGGATTTGTTGTTAAAGTTAAACCCATCATCCCTTGATAAGGGTTGTTGCTTGTTAAAGGATACGGGATCATAATCTTCCCCAGGAACGGGTTGGGACCTACGCGACAAGCTTTGTCGCAGATTAAATCGTTCGCGCCTATGTGCCCAAGCCTCTCCTGCCCGAACCTGTTCTTGATCTGACAGACCTTTCGGCTCTTGTCAGTGAAGCGATGTACGCCTTGGGCAGCTCGACGGCGTCCGTGCGGTCGCGCCGGACGCCTCGCTCTTTGATCTCCTGCTTTATGAAAAAGCCGCAATGCCGGGAGCGAGCGTTCCCTCCATGAAGAGGAAAGGGGATTGCCGCCGGTCTCGCGCATCTACAGTTTGAGACAATCCATTATGTCCTCCTGCAGGAGGTGCGCAAATATGGCCGCTGGGAAGCCTGGCTCGAATTTTTCCTGACCCGTGGGCGTGACATTGCCCGGCAGGCCCATGAGGCGGCGCGAACGATCGAGGCCATGTTCGTGGAGGATGCCGGGAAGCTCACTCGACTTGACCGCGCCGCGCGCCGACCGCCCGGCAGATATTCAGCGTCCTGCAGACCCATCCCCTCGTCTCGATCGGAATGGCTGCAGAGAGCGAACGGGTATCCTTCCCGGCAGCGACGGGCGGGCTATAGAATCTCCGGAAACAGGGGATTGTTTCGGAATTAACCGGCCGCGCGCGTGTCCTTGCGTATACACGCTATCTCGACCTGCTTGGCGAGGGCACCGATCCGATCTCATGAGCTTGAGGGCCCACGACCTTTCTTCTCTGGCCACTCGCCGGCCCAATACGCGCAGGATTGCGTCATACGACCCTGGATTCTGCAAATTCCGAGACCGCGTTCGTCAGAGACGAAAGGTCCGCAGCTTCGATGACGTAGGCGGGTGTAAGGTAAACGACTGTTCCCAGCGGCCGGATGAAAGTGCCCCGCTCGATAAACCAGCTTCGCGCGGCATTGACGTTGAAATCCTTCTCGAACTCCACGGCGGCCACCGCCCCGCAGATACGGACATCTGCGACGCCCGGCTGGCTGGAGAGCGGTGCAAGCTCGTCCAGCAGCTGTCGCTCGATCGCGCGGACCTGCTCAAGGCGCGGTTCGTTCTCGAACAGGTCGAGCCCGGCATTCGCCACGGCGCAGCCGATGGCATGTCCGGTGAAGGTCGGGCCGTGCATGAGGGCATATTCGGGAGAGTCGGTATGGAATGCGTCATACACCTTCCGGCTTGCAATCGTGGCGGCAAGCGGCGTGACGCCGCCCGTCAGCGCCTTGCCGAGGCAGAGAATGTCGGGCGTCACGCCGGCACGGTCGGCGGCGAAGATTTCTCCCGTCCTGCCGAAGCCAGTGAAGATCTCGTCGAAGATCAGCAGCACGCCGTGCCGGTCGCAGACCTCCCGCAACGCTTTCAGCGTTTCAGGTGAATGCATGTGCATTCCGCCTGCGCCCTGGATCAGCGGCTCGACAATGACGGCGGCAATGTCGTCATGGCCGGACAGCAGCCTGTCTAAGGCTGCGGCGCGATCATCAGTATCCGGGAGGTCGACGACATACTGTTCCGGCACGACCCCGGCGAAGAGGCTGTGCATGCCTTCCTCCGGATCGCAGACCGACATGGTCGCGAACGTGTCCCCGTGGTACCCGCCCTTGAAGCTGACGAACCGCGTCCGCCGCGCTCCTGTCCGGTTCATCGCATACTGCACGGCGACCTTCATCGCGACTTCCACGGCCACCGACCCGGATTCAGTGAAGAAGGTTCTGCAGAGATCGCCTGGCGTCACCTGCGACAAACGCGAGGCCAGCCTGTAGGCCTGCTCATGCGCAAGCCCGCCCAGCATGATGTGAGGCATTGTCTCCAGCTGTTCATGTGCAGCCTTGAGCAGGGCGGGATGATTGTAGCCGTGCACGCTCGTCCACCAGCTGCCAACCCCGTCGATGAGAGTGGTTCCATCGGCCATGTTCAGGCGTGCGCCTTCGGTCGAGGAGATAGGCGCCGGGTCCGGCTGGGTCTTCATCTGCGCATAGGGGAGCCAGATATGATCCAGCCCTTTCCTGAACCAGCTTTCGATGTCGTCCATGTTTAGTTCTCCTGAAGGGGCAGGTGACTTGCGAAGGGTTTGCAGCTGACTAGGACATGTCCGCGTAGAGTTCGAGGACACGCAGCTTCATGAGTTCATTAGATCGTCTGACACAACATGCCGAAGCCCGTGTTGCGCAACTGCACGAAACCGGTCGACACCGCACATTGAAGCCGACCCACCGGATGGCCGGAGCCCGTGCGAGCCGCGCCGGCCGTGACCTCGTTTCCTTCTGCGACAATGATTACCTATCGCTTGCCTGTGACGAACGGCTGATCGATGCCGCCTGCGAGGCGGCGCGGCGCTACGGCGTTGGGGCAGGAGCTTCGCGCCTGATAACGGGCAACTGCCCGTTGAACGGCATTCTGGAGTCCCGGTTGGCAGAGATAAAAGCTACGGAAAGTTGCCTGGTTTTCGGGTCGGGCTATCTCGCGAATGTTGGCGCAATTCCGGCGCTGGTTGGCCGTCGCGACACCATCCTGATGGATGAGCTTTCGCATTCCTGCATGCACGCCGGCGCGCGTCTTTCGGGCGCCGAAATCCGCATCTTCGAGCACAATAATGTAAGGCACGCTGAGACGCTGATGCAGGATGCGCCCGGCCAGGTCCTGCTGATGACGGAAACCGTCTTCTCCATGGACGGCGATGTTGCGCCACTGGACGAACTCGCGGCCCTTTGCGAGCGCCACGAGGCCTGGCTCATGACGGACGACGCCCACGGGTTCGGCATGCTGGATCAGGCCAATCCTGCCCTCGTCCAGATGGGAACGCTGTCAAAGTCGGCCGGGGCATATGGCGGCTATGTCTGCGCGCCAGCCCCTGTCATTGAAATGCTGACAAGCCGGGCGCGCAGCCTCGTCTATACCACCGGCCTTCCGGCGCCGGTCCTGGCGGCCGCCCTTGCGGCTCTCGACATCATGAAAGCCGAACCCGAACGTGCGGTGCAGGCTCGGTCGAACGCGGCCCTGTTTTGTGACCTCATGGCGCTTCCGGCGCCTGAAAGCTTGGTCGTACCCGTTATCATCGGCGACGAGGACCGGGCCATGGCGATCTCGGCTGCGCTCGAGCAGGAAGGCTTTCTCGTCACCGCCATTCGGCCGCCCACAGTACCGGAAGGCACATCGCGTCTTCGTATCACCTTCGCGGCGGGCCATTCGGAGGCAGATGTCAGGCGGCTCGCTCAAGCTCTGAAAGAAGTCGTGCCGGCATGAAGGGCTACTTCGTCACCGCGATCGGGACCGAAATCGGAAAGACCTATGTCTCGTCCGCTCTGCTGAGGGCATGGCGCCGGTCGGGCCTGGCGGTGCATGCCGTCAAGCCTGTAATGAGTGGCTTCGAGGAAGCTGAGCTTGCAGCGACCGATGCTGGCCAGCTGCTGGCCGCGTGCGGGCGCGAAGTCAATTCCCTATCGGTCTCGGACATCTGCCTCCATCGGTTCGAAGCGCCGCTGGCGCCGAATGTCGCAATGCGGCAGACGGGTGTTCAGCAGGATTACCGGGCCATCCGCGATTTCGTCCGCTCGCATCTTTCCGGGTGTCCGGCGGGCCGCCTCCTCGTCGAGGGGGCAGGTGGGGTGATGTCGCCGCTGACCGATGAGGCTCTCCAGATCGACCTGATGGCTGACCTCGGCCTCCCTGTCCTGCTGGTCGCCGCGCCCTATCTGGGAGCCGTCTCCCATACGCTAACGGCTATCGATGCGCTCCAGGTGCGCGGGCTCGAAATCGCCCAACTCATCATCTCACAACCGGGTCCGGAGAGCCCGCCACCGGCCTCGCTTGGTGAGGAAGTCAGCCGGTTTCGTGATGTGGCTTGACAGACCGTACCGTATGGTTCTCGAGTTTCTATTCGATTGTAAGCGAAAGCCATCCGCTCTTTCTAGCAACGCGTTGGCGTCGCGTAACTGCCGACTTGAAGGGTTATGGCGAACAAGGGACTGATCGGCGAGGGCGCTCAGTAAGCTTGACGGTTAAGCTGGGAAGCAGATCAGGGCTATATCCTCCACGCTTGGCGATCGTAATTGTGACTTATTGAATGTCGCTCTTTCACTGAAGTCTGAGGACGATTTATCCTGATCTTTTCAAGACAGGGGGGCAAAATGATCAAGCGCGTGATCGTCAAGAGCTATAAGTGTCTAAGGGACACTGATGTCGAATTCCGACCCGGCCTCAACATCGTGGTCGGTGACAATGAGTGCGGCAAGTCCACGCTTCTTGAAGCCATCAATTTGGGACTGACCGGACAGCTGAACAGGCGGCCGGCCGGCTATGAACTGCACCCCTATCTTTTCAATAAGGATGTGACGGCCGAATATGTGGCCGCACTCCGGGACGGGCAAACGGTTCCGCCCCCTCATATTCTCGTAGAGATCTACTTCGAGGATACCGCCCCGGCCGAACTGAAAGGCGACAACAATACGCGCGCGGAAGACTGCTCTGGCGTGAAGCTCCGCATCCAGCTCGATGACAAATTCGCTGCTGAGTACGAAACCGTCATCGCCTCTCCGGAAAAGCTCACAATGGTGCCCGTGGAGTATTACCACGTTGAGTGGGAGAGCTTTGCCCTTGATCCCATGCACATCCGTTCGACGCCAATCAAGCCGGTGCTCATCGATCCTGGCGCGATCACTAACGCTTACGCCGCCAACCGGTATGTGGTCGATATCGCACGGGACTTTCTATCGCCCAGTCAGCAAGCAAACCTGGCCCTGACTTATCGCCATATGCGAGAGCTCTTCCACGATGATGATAACGTTTCTGCCGTAAACGAACACCTGCGCGAAAACTCAGGAGAAATCTCTGACAAAGCGCTGAGCGTTGGACTCGATATGACAGCGAAGGCCGGTTGGGACGCGAGCATTCTGCCACATCTGGACGAGCTTCCGCTGAGCCAGGTCGGCAAGGGCGAACAGAACGCGGTAA
Organism: Henriciella aquimarina; assembly: GCF_002088975.1. Classification (GTDB taxonomy): domain Bacteria; phylum Pseudomonadota; class Alphaproteobacteria; order Caulobacterales; family Hyphomonadaceae; genus Henriciella; species Henriciella aquimarina. The sequence goes on along the minus strand of NZ_NCST01000104.1, from coordinate 8,496 downwards.
AGATAAAACTGGCGCTCAAAGGCGGTGAGGAACGACCGGTCTTGCTGCTGGAGGAGCCGGAGAACCACCTCTCCCATACGAACCTCAACAGGTTGATTGCCTACATCGCTGAAAAGGTCGGCGAGCGTCAGATGATCGTGACCACACACAACAGCTTCGTGCTGAACAAGCTCGGCATCGACAGAACCTTGATGTTCGATGGGACAAGCGGGGTCCGGTTGAGCGATCTACCTGATGAGACGCGGAACTATTTCCTCAAACTGCCGGGCCATGACACGCTACGCATGGTCTTGGCTGCAAAGACGATACTGGTTGAAGGCCCCTCCGACGAGCTAGTGGTGCAAAAGGCCTACAAGCAGAGGTTCGGGCGTATGCCCCTGGAAGACGGCGTAGAGGTCATCACGGTCAACTCGCTCGCCTTCAAGCGCTTCCTCGATATCGCCAAGCTCATGCAGCTTCAGGTTCGCGTGGTCACCGACAATGACGGGAACCTCGAAAAGCTTCGCAACAAGTATGAGGGCTATTTCGATATCGACGGCCTGAGGATTTGCTTCAATGAGGATGAAGCTCAGCATACGCTCGAACCCAGCCTCCTTGCCGTCAATTCGGTAGACACCCTCAATGAAGTTTTCGAAACGACGTTTGAGAGCGGTGAGGACATTGCCGCTTACATGGAAGACCGTAAGACCCAGTCTGCTTTAAGGCTCTTCGAGTCAGATATAGAAATCACCATGCCGCAGTATATTCAGGATGCCATCGAATAATCTGGTCACCATCGCGACCGCAGGGTCAGGAAAGACCACAGGACTTGTTCGTGAGGCCCTGGCTGCTGCCGATGAGAAATCAGCCCTTCTGACATATACGAGAAATGGAGCGGGCGAACTCAGGACAAAAGCCCTGCTCGAACGAGGCGTGGTGCCAGAACACGTGCATGTCATCACATGGTTCACCTTTCTTCTGAAGCATTTCGTGCGCCCCTATCAAAGAACCCTGCACGAGACGCCCGTCAGAAAGTTGACGTTCGTAGAGGACCGGTCTGCCCGATACGTGCCCAAATCAGATGTGGGCCGGTACTACTTCAGCGAACCCGACAGCATTTTCAGCGACAAGATCGCCCAGTTCGGATGTGAGGTTATTCAACGAACGGGTGGCCGACCCCTTCGCAGACTGGAGCAGATCTACCAGCGATTATACATCGACGAAGTTCAGGATCTGGCAGGCTATGACCTCGACCTGCTGGAGCACATCTTCGCCACCAATATACAAGTGCGAATGGTCGGCGATATCCGCCAAGCCACCTACAAAACCAACAATTCTGGCCGGAATTCGCAATTTGGTGGCGCCCGAATCCTTTCGAAGTTCGAGGCGTGGCAAAAGGCTGACCGCTTGGCGATCGATTACAACACAAGCTCGCACAGATGCGTTCAGGCGATCTGTGATCTGGCCGATCTTCTCTATCCCGATCTTCCGAAGGCAACGTCGCTAAACGCAGATGAGACCGGCCATGATGGGGTGTTCGCAGTGCGCCTATCTGATGTGCCCGCCTACATGGAGGCCTTTCAGCCACAGCCACTCAGATTGGACAGGCGAACCAAAAATGTCCCTGGATGCCCGATGAATTTCGGGGCAGCCAAGGGATGCACGTTTGAGCGCGTGATCATTTTTCCGCACGGAAAGCTGCGCGATGCCATAAAGCATAGGGACTTTGCCAGATTGGGGGATGCCCCGTCGACAATCGCAAAAGTCTATGTCGCCATTACCCGTGCGCGCCAGAGCGTCGCCTTTGTCATTCCGGATAATATGAAGCCCGCCCTCATCCCCGTATTCGACGGCTAGATGTCTCATTGGATATTTATGGATATTCTTTTGGATAAGCCGATCAGCGTCTTCTCTTGACTTAATGGATATCTATGGGTATATTTTTGGATATGACCCTGAATGCAGGCACACTCGAAATCACCTCGGAGACGCTCAAACTCATCGCAGAGATCGATGAGTTCAAGGGCGCATGGCGCGCGCTCGGCACACTCGCCCCTGAGCGCCTCTCCGCCCTGCGCCGGGTTGCGACGATAGAGAGTATCGGGTCCTCCACGCGGATCGAAGGCAGCAAGCTCTCAGACCGTGATGTCGAGCGCCTTCTCTCCAATATCGAGATCAAGGCATTCGAGACGCGCGATGAACAGGAAGTGGCCGGCTATGCCGAGGTCATGGATACAGTCTTCTCGAATGCTGACCACATCACACTCACGGAAAACCATATCAAGCAGCTTCACCGCGACCTTCTTGCCTACAGCCAGAAGGATGAACGCCATCGCGGTGAATACAAGACCAACACCAACCATGTGAGCGCCTTTGATGAGGACGGCCATGAAGTGGGCGTGATCTTTCAGACAGCCACACCCTTCGACACACCGCGCCTGATGGAAGAGCTGGTCGCCTGGACCAATGAGGCTTTCGAAGCAGAGACCCACCACCCGCTTCTAATCATTGCGGTCTTCACTGTGGTCTTTCTGGAAATCCATCCCTTCCAGGATGGTAACGGGCGCTTGTCGCGTGTTCTGACAACCTTGCTCCTGCTGCGTGCGGGCTATGTCTATGTGCCCTACAGCTCGCTCGAAAGCGTCGTCGAGAACAGCAAGGAAGGCTACTACCTTGCCCTTCGCCAGACCCAGCAGACCATCCGGAGCAAAAAGCCGAACTGGTCACCGTGGGTGAGCTATTTCCTGAAAGCGCTTCAGCAGCAGAAAAACCGGCTTCAGAAAAAGATCGAGCGGGAAAAGATCATGGTTGAGAGCCTGCCTGAGCTTTCACTCCAGATCCTCGATCTTGCCCGTGAACATGACAAGATCACCAATGCCATGATCGTGCGCGTGACCGGCGCTAACCGCAACACGGTCAAGAAACACCTGCAGGCGCTTGTCGAAGCCAATCACCTTGCCCAATCCGGCAAGGGCAAGGGCACAACTTATTCAAGAAGCGCACACAGCGCAGTGCGGGAGAAATGAGGTAACAGATCACCCTTGCCGGGCAGCCCAGCGGCATGCGGGTGTCTCGCCGGTGATCGCGCCAGGCTGCGCTTCCCACTGCAGGGCAGAGGGGTCGCAGCCTTCCTGGCCTTTAAAAGCGGTTCTGGGACGGTAGGGATGACCATCTAGCGGCAGGCGCGGCAGAGCTATTGCTGAACGGCCTATGCCCGTTCCTCCGGCGTCCATGACAGTCTCCCTCTCAGACGGAGGTGGGCGGACGACCGGTCTGCCCGCACCCGCCGCTTGCGCAAGGCGACGGGACTGAAGGCGTCTGGAAGTGGTCTCAGCGTCCTACCTTTCCGCCTTGCGCAACCGGCTAATGGGTCCGGCCTGCCGGCCTTCTCGCCGCCCACCCCCGCCTGATGCGGGAGGGACATTTGGGCGGGGAGACGAGACTGACGCCATGACCATACCGCAACCTTCAGCCCCCCTTGCGGCAGACGCTGCACCCACATTTCCAGACCGGCCCCGTATTTATGTGGCCTGCCTTGCCGCCTACAATAATGGCTGCTTGCACGGGCGCTGGATCGAGGCCACCACGCCGGATGAGGTGATGGACGAGGTTCGCGCCATGCTGGCTGCGTCGCCGATACGGCGAGCCGAGGAATGGGCGATCCATGACTATGAAGGCTTCGAAGGCGCGCACCTGTCGGAATATGCGAGCTTCGGGACAGTCTGTAATCTGGCCGATTTTATTGCCGAACATGGCAGGCTCGGCGCGCTGGTCCGTCGCCATTTCGGGGATGACCTTGAGCAGGCCGTGGCGGCTTTCGACGATTACGCAGGCTGCTTTTCGAGCCGGGCAGACTTTGCGGAGGAATTGTACCGCGACACCGGGACGGAATTCCCCGCAGCCCTCGAATACTATATCGACTGGTCAGCGCTCGCCCGCGACATGGAGCTCAATGGCGACATCATGGTGTTCGAGACAGGGTTCGAAGACGTTCACGTCTTCTGGACGCGGTGAGCGCCATGGCGAGATTTCAGGCAAGACCGCGCGAAGATGGACGTGGCCCCTATCGCTGGGCGCATGTCGTGAAGACCGCGCAAGGGTTCGCGCAGGGCACGATCTATCACCAGTCTGGTGACGACCTCAGCGAGGCAGACACGCGCGAGTTACGCGCGCTCTGCGACCGGATGGGATTCGAGCTTCGGAGGGCGTCATGAGCTTTACCGAACGCTTTGATGCATACGCCTGCGAGGGCGACACAATCAGCTGTGAGATCGAGGGCTTCACCCTCACGGCCCGGATTGTCGCCGAGTTCCGAGGATCAGGAAACGCTCCAGTGGAGCGTTTTCCCGAGGGACGCCCCGACGCGCCGGACCAGAGACAGGACGGATTCTGGCCTTCGCTCTACAAGGATGCGCCGGGGTTCATCGGGCCGGGGAATGGCTTTCGTCAGCGCTTCGCCGAGGCACAGGCCAAGGCCGAAGCCGTCATGGAAGCATGGCGCAAGGGTGAGTGGTTCTATTGCGGGATCGTGCTCACTGTGGAGCGGGACGGCATCGAACTGGACGACCAAGCCGCGAGCCTCTGGGGCGTCGAGTGTAATTATCCCGGTGCGGACAATAGCTACCTCACCACGGTTGCGAACGAGCTATTGTCCGAGGCGCTGAACGCAGGCCGCGCCTCTGCGGCACGGCTTGCGGCGACCGTGACAGGCTGGGCCGCGACATGAGCGCGGCCCGCTCCCTCGCTGAAAGGCTCGGCCCCCGGCCCCGCATGACACTGGTCATTGCCGAGGCCCAGGTCGCCGAAATCTGGGTCGAGGGCCGCGCGCCCCTGATCACGATCCGCGACTATGACTGGGGCGAAACCGACCCTGAACCAAGCCGCGACGGCGACGGCTTTCCCTTCACCAAGATCAATTGGAGAGGCCCGGCATGGGCGCTGGGCCTCTCGCTTTACCCGCCAGAAAAGGAGACCTCCATGGCACAGCCCGACCTCAAACATATCCCGCTCGACGCGCTTCGGATTTCCAAACTCAATATGCGGCACGGACGGAAGAAGCCGGACGTTTCCGACATCCTGCCATCCATCCGTGAGAGCGGGTTGCGCCAGACATTGCTGGTCCGCCGCGAAGGCAAATATTATGGCGTCATTGCCGGACGCCGCCGCTTCTTCGCCCTGAAAGAGATTGCGAGGGAGACAGGCGAGATGCCACTGGTCCCCTGCGCGATCATGACAGAGAAGGATGCGGCGAGTGCGATTGCAGCCTCCGTCATCGAGAATGTCGGACGCCTGCCAGCGACCGAGATGGAGCAGTATGAAGCATTCAAGCGGCTCCATGATGAAGGCAAGGTGGTTGAGGATATTGCGACCTTTTTCGGGGTGACCGAGCTGCTGGTGCGGCGTGTACTCGCGCTCGCCTCGCTGGCCGAACCGATCCGGAAGCTTTACGCTGAGGACGAGCTAGACCGCGAAACAATCCGCGCGCTGACGCTCGCCACGCCCGGCCAGCAGGCCGAATGGCTTCGCCTCTTCGAGAGCGAATCCGAGCGCGCCCCGATGGGCCGGTCCTGCAAGGCTTGGATTACGGGCGGGACGACCATAACGACCGACAAGGCCCTGTTCGACTTGGACACTTATGAAGGTCAGGTCAGTGCCGACCTGTTTGGCGAGCATGGCGTGTTCGCCGATGCCGACCGGTTCTGGCAGGCCCAATCCGTCGCGATAGCCGAGCGGATTGAGGCCTACAGGGAAGCTGGCTGGTGCGATGTCATCTGCCTTGAGCGCGGCGCGTATTTCCACCGCTGGGACCATGTCCGGTGCGCCAAGGAAGATGGCGGAAAGGTCTTCATTGAAATCCGCCATGACGGGACGGTCCAGTTCCATGAGGGACAGGTGACCTCTGCCGAGGCCCGCAAGCGCGAGCGCTCCGCCAATGACGATGGCGATACTGTTCTGCCAGCGATCCGGCCAGAAATGTCCGGCCCGCTCGCCGAGTATATCCTGCTCCACCGACATGCCGCCGCGCAGGCGAGCCTTGCCACGTCGCCTGCAATTGCGCTCCGCCTGATGGTCGCGCATGCGATGGCTGGGAGTGCGCTCTGGGATGTCCAGCCTTTCGAGCTTCGTGCCCGCAAGGATGAGACGCAGGCGAGCGTCGAAGGCTCGGCATCCGTGGATACACTTGGCGAGAGGACGGCGCAGGCGGACGCCCTGTTCAAGGCGCTCGACGTCGATCCGGCCCTTCGCCGGAACGGGGATGACTACCGGCTCTGCAAGATTTTCTCCGCACTGCTCGCCATGTCGGATGATGAAGTCCAGGCTGTTCTGGCGAGCGTCATGGCCCGCACGCTTGAGGCCGGGAATGGTATCGTTGAAGCCGTCCTGCATGTCTGTGGCACCGACCTGCCCAAGGCGTGGAAGCCGGACGAAACCTTCTTCCACCTCACCAAGGACAAGCGCGCCATCAATGCGATGATTGGAGATATTGCCACGACCTCGCTCGCCGACTCCTACCGGACCGACACGGGCAAGGCGCAGAAGCAGGTGCTGGCGAACCGGATCGCAGGTGAGGGCTGCGAAGCCAGTCCCGACTGGCGGCCGGGATGGATGCAAGTTCCGCCGACCCGCCTTGTCGAAGGAGCCGGGTCACCGCCTGCCGATGCGTGGGCACGGGTGGCGGGCCTGTTCGAGGTGGAGGCAGAAACTGCGGCCAATGAGACGCCTGTACAGCAACAGGACGCTGCCTGAACACTCATCTCCTGTTCAGGCAGCATGAGGGGCCGTCCGGTGCATGTCACTGGGCGGCTTCGCGCATTCTGGGACGCGAGGATGGCGGCTTTGATGCCTAGGCGATTGCGCAAATGCCCTCATAAAAAATCGCGCGTCTTGAGGTCTCGCTGGGTCACTCCGAGACGTTTGAACGCGGTCTGTACTTTTTCCCTGAGCATCCCCCGGCCCCTTGCTCCCGTCTTTGCCTTGAAGACCTGGACGGGGGCTGAGCGGCCATGAAACCGCCCGCCACGAAGAAATTTCCCCGCCGCTTTGCGGCTCCTCGCGCGGCAAATTTCTTCGCCTCAGGCGGTGCTCCGCATTCGCTTCGCCCCATTCGGGTTCTGGCCCCTCAGCCCCGTCCGGGCGGTCCGGCGTCGACGGGGACAAGGGGTCCCCGGAGACAATGCCAAGGACAGAAAAGGAGACCCCCATGGCAAACGCACTCGGATATGTCAGCGAGACCAAGACCGGTTTTGAAGGTTCGCTCGCAATGATGAATCTCTCTGCCGCCATCCGCATTGAAAAGAATTCGGACAAGACCGAAGAGGACCAGCCGGACTTCCGCATCTATGCGGGCGAGACCTCGACCGAGATCGGCGGAGGCTGGATGCGGAAATCGAAGGCATCGGGACGCGACTATGTCTCGCTCACCCTCGCCGACCCGCAGATCGGACCGCGCCGGATCTTCGCCAACCTTGCCCCGGTCAAGGGCCAGAAAGGCCGGCACGTGATCCTCTGGAACGCGCGCGACTAGCCGGAAACACCGTCGCAAACGAGCCACTCCGGGCATGCAGGCCGGGGTGGCTCTCATTGCAGGGCGCGATGGTTATGCCGGCCGGGCAAGAGCCGCCATGCGCGTTTTGCCTCTCCATTTCGACCTGCTTCCGGCCAGTCTGGTCTCATCGGACGGTGGACTGACGAAAGGAGATCGCAATGGCCGATATTGAACATACGAGCCCCGGCCAGGGGGATGACAGTGAGTTCTTCAGTGTTGAGGAAGCCGCAAGATATCTGCGGCTGACGCGTTCCACGCTGGATCATTATCGCTGCCAGGGCAGGGGGCCGGTCTATCGAAAACACGGCGCCCGCGTCTTCTACACGCGTACAAGCCTCGATACCTGGTCGAACAGGCATACTTATGTCTCGACCTCCGAGCGGATTAAGCCCGAGTCGTGAGGTGGGCCATGGTGAGCGTCACAACGGCTGCCATAGGGCTCACGCTTGCCAGTCACGCACTCCCGGTTCGAAAATACCTTGTCTGGAACCGGACCGGGTCTGCGCCTATCGGGCTTTATCGGCTGAGCGGCGACCAATTCACCCTCGGCCGATGGGGTGCCGTCTCAGCCGATAGCGATGCTGCGAAATGGTCAGCGTCACGAGGTTATGTCGGCGATGGCTGGCCTCTCCTAAAGCGGATCGCCGCGCTTCCCGGCGCAGAAATATGCCGTGAAGATCTCGATATTTTTATCGACGGAAAGCCCGTCGCGAAGGCTTTGTCGCGTGATGCACAGGGACGTAAAATGCCGGAATGGCACGGATGTGTCGTGGTGCAGGACGACGAAATTTTCCTCCTGAATGCGCATCCACGCTCGCTCGACGGGCGGTATTTCGGCGTCACAAAAGTCCGGGATGTGGACGGCGTCGCCGTCCTCGTCTTTTTATGGCCCGGCTGAAAGGCGTGCAAGCGGATGCAAGGCGATGCAAGCGAATACAGGGGAGAGAGGTGCGAACCCGGAAGGGCAAGAT
>NZ_NCST01000103.1 GCF_002088975.1 Henriciella aquimarina | reverse complement strand
AATTGTCGGTGAAGAAGTACTTGTAGCCAATGTCGAGCGTCAGCTGCTCGGTCAGGTCATAGCCGATACCGGCCAGGAACTGATAGGCAAGGCTTGTATCTTCATCGCTGAAGCCGTTCGAGGTGTAGGTTTCACCCGTTGCGGTGTTCAGGGAGCGAAGGCTGAAAGCCTCGGCGCGCATTTGCGCGAGACCGATACCAGCACCAAGATAGGGCTGGACAGCGCCTTCCGGATTGAAATCATAGAGGCCGTTGAACATGAGGTCGTACATGTTCAGCTTGCCATCAGAGCCTTGGTCATAAACCATCGGCGGGTTGGGCGGAGGCGTACCGCCATTCACGACACCGTCGGGATTGAGGCTGCCGCCGCGATAACCGAACGTCGTTTCAAGACGGAAGCCGTTGTCGAACCCGTAACCGAGCCCGAGCTGGACACCGCCAAGACCATCGGACAGATCCGAATCACCGCCGAGCGTATACGGCGCATTTGATTCCGGATCGTGATCGAGCGTGCCTTCAAACGTGTAGCCGAGATCGGCACGGCCATACCAACCGTCCTGGGCTACGGCAACATTGCCAGCAGACGCCAAGGCGGCCGCGGCTGTCGCACACATCAGAGTTTTTTTCATACTCATCCCCTTTTGTGAGCCGCATGAGCACTATTGCCCACCGACCGCAGAGACTAACGGACCATTCCGTGTGACTACTCATCTATAGAAGTTTTGTTCCCTAGACGAGATGAGAAAGCCCGAAAATTATTGAAACTCCCAGTTTTTTCACCGGGGCGCGGCGTAAATGCAACATTCCTGCGACCTCGCCACAATGTCGCCCGAAACTCGCACGGGTTGTGCCGGAATCTGTAATGGAACGGACGAATCAGGCGTCAAATTTCGGGGAGAATGGTACCGCCTCCCCGGTTTGAACGGGGGACCTCTAGATCCACAATCTAGCGCTCTAACCAACTGAGCTAAGGCGGCACTGCGCTCGCACATACGACTAGGGCGGGCCGCGTTCAAGATTTTTTGCGGGCATGATGCAGTTCAAACGCTCCTATTCTGCAGCAAGCGGCGTTCCATCGGCCTGATCGTCCGTAGCCGTCGCTTCGCCTGCCCTTCCAAATCGCAGCACACCGTCATCGAGGTTGGCGTGGCGCAGGAGGAAAATGTCCTTCAGATAGTTCTGATGCAGCCGCCAGGGCGTCTCGCTGCCCTGCTTCGGCAGATGGTCGATCGCGCGCTGGACATAGCCCGACGAGAAATCCAGCCAGGGCTCGTCGCCAAGATCGCCATCGGCCACAGGACGGACCATATCATAGCCGTCGCGCTCCATCCGGTTCAGCAGCCGGGTGACGAAATCGCCTGTCAGATCGGCCTTCAGCGTCCAGGACGCATTCGTATAGCCAAAGGTGGAGGCAAGATTCGGAATGCCCTCGAACATCACGCCGCGATAGCCATGGATCTGCGATGGCACGACCGGCTGGCCGTCGACCGAGATATCCATCCCGCCGAGAAAGACCAGTTTCAGCCCGGTCGCCGTCACGATGATGTCCGCCTCGAGCGTCTCACCTGAGACCAGCCTGATTCCCTCAGACGTAAAGCTTTCGATATGGTCGGTCACGACCGAGGCCGAGCCATCTTTCAGCGCCTTGAAGAGATCACTGTCCGGAATGAGGCACAGGCGCTGGTCCCATGGATTGTAGCTCGGATTGAAGTGCGTCTCGACGTCGACGTCCGGGCCGAGTTCTTCCTTCGCCATGTCGAGGAGCCGCTGCTTCACCTTTTTCGGGCGCTTGCGTGCCAGATTGAAAAAGAACATCTGAAACAGGATATTGCGCCAGCGCGTGAGGCCATAGGCCCAGCTCTCCGGCAACCATTTGCGCAGACGGTTCGCGAGCGCATCTTCGGCCGGACGGGAGACGACATAGGTGGGCGAGCGCTGAAGCATGGTGACGTGCGCGGCGGTTTTCGCCATCTCCGGCACCAGCGTCACAGCCGTCGCGCCCGAACCGATGACGACCACTTTCTTGCCGGCATAGTCGAGATTGTCCGGCCACTGCTGTGGATGGACGATTTTGCCCTCGAACGCGGCTTCCCCCGGGAAGTCGGGCCGGTGGCCGCCTTCATAGGAGTAATAGCCCGAGCACATGTAAAGGAAGTTGCAACTCAACCGATGGGTCTCACCCGTCTTCGAATCCTCCGCCTCGACCGACCACGTCGCGGTCTGCGAGTCCCAGGCGGCGCGGCGCACGAGATGATTGAAACGGATATGCCGGTCGATGCCGTTTTCTTCCGCTGTCTCGCGGACATATTTCAGGATTGCCGGCCCATCCGCGATGGCCTTGCGATCCTTCCACGGTTTGAAGATGTAGCCGAGCGTATGCATGTCGCTGTCGGAGCGGATGCCCGGATAGCGGAACAGATCCCATGTCCCGCCAATCGCCTCACGGCCTTCGAGGATTGCATAGCTTTTGCCGGGACACTTTTTCTGCAAGTGCCACGCAGCGCCGATGCCGGACAGGCCGGCCCCGACAATGAGAACATCGACATGGCTTTCACTCATGCCGGCAAGTGAACATTGAAATGCACCCGCTGTCTAGATGACGCGCGTGTCAACTTTACGCGCGCCATCCAGAGATCAAACGTCCGGCCGGACGATCAGGCGCCGCCATCCTCTTGCGGACGGGCGTCTTCTTCCGGCCAGGTCCCGAGCGCCCGGTAAAGGGCGATCGTGTTGAGACTACGGTCCAGCTCGGCCTGGATCAGCTGCTGGCGGGCATCATAGTAGAGCTGTTGGGAATCGAGCACCGAGAGATAATCGTCGACACCGACCTGGAAGCGCTCTTCCGAAAGGTCCCGTGTCACGGCGGTGTCCTCGACCAGGCGGGTCAGCGCCGCGACCCGGTCATCGATGGTGCGCCCCACAGCCAAGGCATTGGCCGTATCCTGGAACGCGACCTGGATGGCCTGCTCATAATTGGCGACGGCCAGCTGACGCTGCGCCTCGCTGACATCGAGATTGGCCTGGCGCGCGCCGGCATCGAAAATCGGCAGCGAGACTGACGGCCCAACACTCCAGCCAGCCGTCCCGTCGAAAAGATCGTCGAGCTGCGTGCTGGAATAGGCAATACTTCCCGTCAGAGAGATGGTCGGGAAGAAGGCCGCGCGGGCCGCCCCGACATTGGCGTTCGCCGACAAAAGTTGACGCTCGGCCTGCTGCACGTCGGGCCGTTTCAGCAGGACCAGCGAAGACTGGCCAACCGGCAGGTCGCCATCGAGGGCGGACTGGCTCAGCTCCGCGGCTTCGAGAACGCCATCCGGCAGCCGGGTGCCAACCACGAAACGCAGGGCATTGAGGTCCTGATCCACCTGGGCGGTGAACTGAGCCGCCTGCGCCCGTGCCGTCTCGACACTGGACGACGCCCGGCGCACATCGAGTTCGGTGGCGACACCGGCCTCGAAAAGCTCGCGGGTGAGATCAAGCGATTCCGACTGGACATCGACGGTGTCCTCGGCAAGAGCCAGGAACGCCTTGTCAGCGGCCAGTCGCATCCAGAGTTCGCCTACAGTCGCCGCGATCGAGATCTTGGCGGCCCGCTCCCCCTCTTCCGAGGCAAGATAGGCCTGCAGCGCGGCTTCATTGAGATTGGCCACGCGGCCGAAGAGATCCAGCTCATAGGCCGTTACGCCGAGGCTCGCCCGGGCATTGTCGCCGAAGCCGCCGCCACCGCCGGAAAAGCCCCCATCATCGTCATCGAAGGTCCCGCCTTCGGTCACGGAGCCGCTGGCCGTCACAGTCGGCAGGCGCTGGGCCCGGGTGATGCCATACTGCGCCCGTGCCAGCTGGACATTGGCCGCCGCGACCCGCAGGTCCCGGTTCTCGTCCAGGGCCAGACCGACCAGCTCACGAAGCTTCGGGTTCTGGTAGACTTCCTGCCAGACAAGCGGGCTGATCTCTTCGCCATTCGCGTCCGTGACCGGCAGGGCCTCCGGGATCGGAGCCTCCGGACGGTCATAGGGCTCGCGGATTGTCATGCAGCCGGACAGGATCAGGGCCGATCCGGCTGCAGCCATGAGAAGGGATGTTCGGCTCATGCTGAAGCCTCCGAAGTCTTGTTGTCCGTCAGCGGGCGTGTACCCGTGAGCTTGCGTACCACAACATAGAAGAGCGGTGCGAAGAACAAGCCCAACAGGATAGAGGTTATCAAACCACCAATGACCGCCGTACCGATGGCCACCCGGCCAGCTGCACCGGCGCCCGTGCTGAGCGCAAGCGGCAGCACACCGAAGCCGAAGGCAAAGGTGGTCATGATGATCGGGCGGAAACGCATCCGCACGGCTTCCTCGACCGCCTTGAAGAGTTCAATGCCCTGCTTCTCCAGATCCCGGGCAAACTCGACGATGAGGATCGCGTTCTTCGACGCCAGCCCCACCGTGGTCAGCAAGGCCACCTGGAAGAAGATGTCATTGTCCAGCCCGCGAAGGTGTGCGGCCGCAACGGCGCCGAGGACACCGAGCGGAGCGACCAGCAGCACAGCCACCGGCACGACCCAGCTTTCATAGAGGGCCGCCAGGCAGAGGAAGACGAACAGGATCGACAGGATATAGAGCAGCATGGCCTGATTGCCGGCTTCACGCTCCTGCGCACTGATACCGGTCCATTCCATGCCGACGCCTGGAAGCTGTTCCTCGACGAGCTGCTCGATCTTGTCCATTGCGACACCAGAGCTGATGCCCGGCGCGGGCGCCCCCTGGATGTTCACAGCGGGCAGACCGTTATAGCGCTGCAACTGCGGCGAACCGTAGGTCCAGCTACCGTCTACAAGCTCCTCGATCGGCGTCATCCCGCCATTGGAGTTGCGTACACGCCAGTCGCCCAGATCCTCGGGCTGCATCCGGGCCTCTGTCTCGCCCTGAACATAGACGCGCTTGATGCGTCCACGGTCGAGGAAGTCGTTCACATACCGGCCACCAAACGCAACCGAGAGCAGATCGGTCACGCTGCTGACCGGCACACCCAGCGCCTGCGACTTCTGGTAGTTGATGTCGACATTGTATTGAGCGCTATCGGACAGGCCGTTCGGACGCACGCTGGTCAGTTCAGGCTGCTGATTGGCCATGCCAAGCAACTGCCCCTGGGCCTGCATCAGAGCCGCATGCCCCTGGGCACTGGTATCCTGCAGATACATATCGAAGCCGGCCGCGTTACCAAGCGCGGGGATCGGCGGTGGCACGATGGAAAAGATCTGGGCTTCCGAATAGCTGGCAAAGCGTCCGGAGACACTGTTGGCAATATCACTGGCCGACTGGCCCGGCCCCATCCGCTCCGACCAGTCTGCCAGCGCGCCAAAGGCAATCCCGTTATTTTGGGCACGCCCAGCGAAACTGAAGCCTGACAGGGTGAAAAGGCCTTTCACTTCATCGCCATAATTTTCGAAATAATAGTCGTTGACGTCTTCCATCACGCCGGCTGTCCGTTCCAGGCTGGAGCCGGGCGGAAGCTGGACCAGCGTAATCACACGGCCCTGGTCTTCCTGCGGCAGGAAGGATGTCGGCAGACGCGTGAAGCCGACCGCCACACCGGCGACAATCAGCACGAACACGCCCAGGAATATCCAGCGCCGGCGCAGGACGCGGTCGACTGTACGTTCATATCCGAGGCGCAGACGGTCGAAACCGCTATCGAAAAGCGCAGCCGGTTTCCCCAGCAGACCCCGGCCACTCGAATGGCCCTTTTTCTTCAGGACGCTCGCGCAAAGCGCTGGCGAGAGGACAAGGGCAACGACCACCGATAGCGCCATCGCCGACACGATCGTGACCGAGAATTGCCGGTAGATAAGACCGGCAGAGCCCGGGAAGAAGGCCATCGGCACGAACACTGCCGAGAGGACGACAGCAATACCGATCAGGGCCCCGGTGATCTGGTGCATGGATTTCCGGGTCGCCTCACGCGGCTCCAGCCCGTCTTCTTCCATGACCCGTTCGACGTTCTCCACAACGACAATCGCGTCATCGACCAGAAGACCAATCGCCAGCACCATGGCGAACATGGTCAGCGTGTTGATCGAGAAGCCGAGCGTCAGCAGCACCACCAGTGTGCCCAGCAGGACCACAGGCACAGCAACCATCGGAACGAATGTCGCGCGCAGGCTCTGCAGGAAGACGAGGATCACCAGGAAGACCAGGATGACGGCTTCAAACAGCGTCTTCTGAACTTCGTGGATGGAGGTCTCGATGAACGGCGTCTGATCGACCGGGAAGGCGTATTCGACATCTTCCGGCAGGTCCCGCGCAAGTTCCTCGACCTTCTGCTTGACGGCTTCCGACGTATCCAGCGCGTTCGCGCCCGCCGAAAGCGAGACGGCAAAGCCGGAGGCAGGATAGCCATTGAACTTCGAGACGAAGGCATACTGTTCGGCGCCCATCTCGACGGTGCCGACATCCTCGATCCGCACCGACCCGCCGTCCGGCGTCGTCTTGATCAGAAGGTTGCGAAACTCTTCAGGCGTCGAGAGCAGGGATTGCAGCGTGATCGTCGCATTGATCTCCTGGCCTTCCACAGCCGGCGCCCCGCCGAGCGAGCCGGCAGAAACCTGCGTGTTCTGGGCACGGATCGCCGAAACGACGTCGGCCGCGACGAGGTTGTACTGGGACAGCTTGTCGGGATCCAGCCAGATACGCATCGCATACTGGGACCCGAACTGCTGCACCCGGCCCACACCTTCGACCCGGCTGATCGGATCGTACATGTTGGTCCGGATATAGTCGCCAAGGTCCGTCTGGTCGAAGGTCTCGTTCGGCGAATAGAGCGACGTAATCAGCAGGAAGTTGTCATTCGCTTTGTTGACCACGACCCCCTGCCGCTGGACCGGCTCCGGCAGGAGCGGCGTGGCGAGGGAGAGCTTGTTCTGCACCTGGACCTGCGCAATGTCCGGGTCCGTTCCGGTCCGGAAGGTCAGCGTGACCGAGCCCGTACCGGCCGAACTGGAGGTCGAGGAGATGTAGTCGAGCCCGTCGAGGCCCGTCATCTGCTGCTCGATAACCTGCGTCACCGAGTCCTCGACCGCCTTGGCCGAGGCGCCCGGATACGTCGCATTGATACTGATCGTCGGCGGCGCGATGTCCGGATACTGGGAGATCGGCAGCGCACGTAGCGACATCACGCCGGCCAACATGATGACAATCGCGATCACCCAGGCGAAGACCGGCCTGTCGATAAAGAAATTTGCCATTTCGGAGAGTCCGTTATTCCGGCGTTACGGCTTTAGCTTCGCGGGTCATGGCCGTCATGTTGGACGGATCGGGACCGGCAACTTCAACCGGCGCCCCTGCCCTGACCCTCTGGAAACCGGAGACAATGACACGCTGGCCGGATTCAAGACCGCTTGTCACGATCCAGTCCGAGCCCTGGGTCCCATCCGTCTCGATCATGGCCTGTTCAGCCGTGCCTTCATCGCTGACGACAAAGACATAAGGCTCACCTTTGGGGGTGCGTTGAACAGCCCGCTGAGGAACGAGGATGACGCCTTCGAGCTGGCCGGCAGAAAATTCCGCCTTCACGAACATGCCCGGCAGGATCAGACCGTCGGGATTGGGAACCTGGGCTCGCACGATGACGGTCCCGGCTTCTTGATCGACGCTGACTTCGCTGAATTCGAGCTTGCCGCGGATCGGATATTCTTCTCCGTCCTCCAGGCGCACGGTCACCGGAACGACCTGGCCTTCGCCAATCGTCTGGATCTGGCCCTGGGCCACATCCTGGCGCCACTTCAGCACCTCGGAAGAGGCGGCCGTCATGTCGACATAGATCGGATCGAGCTGCACAACACGCGCCAGCGGCTCGGCCTGACTGGCCGTAACCAGCGCGCCGGGTGTGAATCTCGACCGGCCGATCTGACCGCTGATCGGCGAACGGATCTTGGTCCGGGCCAGATCGATGCGGGCCCGCTGCAGGGCCGCCTTCTGCATGCCGACATCGGCTTCAGCCTGCTTCTGGGCTGCAACAGCCTGATCGTAGGTCTGCTGGCTGACCGCATTCACATTGGCGAGGCGTTCCAGACGCTTGGCATCCTGACGCGCATTCTCTGCCGTGGCCTCAGCGCGGGCCAGCGCGGCCTCAGCGCTCTCGACGGCCGCGGCATATTCCGAAGCTTCGATCTGATAGAGGGCTTCGCCTTCTTCGACCTGCTGGCCTTCCGTGAACAGCCGGCTCTGGATGAGACCGGACACCTGCGGACGGATTTCTGCTTCAGCAAAAGGCTGCACGCGTGCCGGAAGTGACCGAACGCTTTCAACCGTCGTCTGCTCGGCCGTTATCGTATCGACCTTGGGAGCTTGCTGCTGCATCTGCTGCTGACCACCGCCACCGGCAGACTGCTCATGGCCTGAGCCACATGCAGCCAGCGAGAGCAGTGCGAAAGCGGACAAGCCAGCTGGGAGTGCCCGTCGGAGGGGGGTTTGGGAGGAAACCGGGACTCTCATTATTATGTCCTTCTTCACGTGCCTTTCATTGTTTTTGATCATAGCACGCAGTTGTAAACTTAGAGTGAACGTTCTATCTATTGCTGCAGCGCACCAAGTCAAGACCTGGGAGGGTTCATTTAGTGCAGGAAATGAAGAATACCATGACCGGCGGCGACAAACGCCGCGCGGACCGTATAAACCAGGTCCTGGATGCCGCCGCCGACTGCTTTGTCGAATACGGTTTCCACCGTGCGGGCATGTCCAAGATAGCAAAACGCGCCGGGATGAGCGTCGGCCACATTTATCACTATTTCGAGAGCAAGGAGGCGATAATCGCCGCCATTGTCGATCGCGAGTCGGCCGTGGCCGCCGAACGCTTCTCGGAGTTCGACGCCGTCAATCCCAACGAACTGGCCCGTTTCATGGCAGAGCGCGCGGCTCAGTCCATCTCCGAGAAGACCGACATATTCCAGTCCGCGCTCAATCTCGAAATGCTCGCAGAGGGCCAGCGCAACCCCGAAATCGCGCAGATCATCCAGCGCCACGACCAGTATATCCGGGCGCAACTGACCCAAATATTGCGTGAGAAACTCGGCCTCAACGAACCTGAAGCCCGTACCGATATGCTGATGGTACTGTTTGCCGGTCTCGCGAACCGCGTGCTCCGTCACCCGGGGCTCGAACGCGAGAAGCTCGTTCCGATGATGCGCCACTCCATGCTGCTCATCCTTTCTCCGGACTATGCGTCTGCGCAGTGAACTTTTCGCCGATCCAGGCGCTTTCCCGTGTATGGTCTGGCCATCGAAAGGAATATGCGCGTGACGGCATCGCGGAACGACCCGCTTGAGAATGTGCTCGAGCGGACCATTAACGAAATTGACGGAGAGAAAATCACTTTCGGGGACGTGCTCGACCTGTTCGGCGACCGCTCCTTCGGCCCGGTGATTGCCTTTCTGGGCCTGCTTGTCGTTCTGCCTCCTCTTGGGGCTATCCCGGGCCTGCCGGCCCTGATCGGCTTTGTCATCATCCTTTTCAGCTTCCAGATCATTCTCGGCGCCAAGCATATCTGGGTGCCGCAATTCGTGGAAAAGCGCTCAATCCCGAAAGACAAGCTCGAAGCCGCTGACAAGCGCGCGCGCCCCTGGCTGAAGCGAATTGACCGACTGATTTCCGAGCGGCTGGAATTCATGACCGGCCGCATCTCGGTCTTTTTCGCGGCCGTGGTCGTCACCCTGCTGTCGCTGCTGATGATCCCGCTGGAACTCGTTCCCTTTGCCGTCGCCGCGCCCGGCGCAGCGATCGTGCTGTTCGGGCTGGCCTTCATTGCGCGCGATGGGGTGCTGATGCTGCTTGGCTATGCGGCTGCGGCTGGCGCGACGGCCTTGACCGTCGTCACCGTCCCATGGGGCCAGTTCATAAGCTGGTTCAGCTAGGCGCCGAGAGCCTATTCCGCAGGCGCCTTGGGTTTGACGAGATGGCCGAACATGGCTTCGACCTCATCGACGACCGCCACAGCCTCACTGACGAGGTCGATATCCTCCACCTCATAGCGCCGCAAGACATAGGTCGTACCCGCCAAGAGCATGCCGGCCACAAGCCGGGGCTTGCTGAGCCCACCCGGCGCCATGCCGAAATCCTCCGCCAGGGAAAAACAGAGCAGGTCCTCATAGCGCGCCCGGATCGATGACAACTCGCCAAGAATGGGCGGGTTCGCATGGCGCACGGTCAGGTACTGGCGGTAAGGCTCACCTCCATCGGACGTGAGAAACCGGAAAGTCCTTTCCAGCCATCCGCGCCAGAAGACAAAGGTCGTCTCGGTCCTTTGCGGATCGGTGATCCTTTCCCGGAATTTCTCGAACCAGCGCCGGTCGCCATAGCTGGCAAGCGTCTGCTTGTTCGGGAAATGACGATAGAGCGTCTGGACATGCACGCCGGCCGCATCCGCGATCTCTTCAAGCGTCGTCACCTCATAGCCCTTGCGATAGAGGATTTCCTGCGCAGCGCGGACGATCTTCTTCCGCGTTTCGGCTTTGCGCTTTGTCCGCAAGGGGTATTGTGTCGACATATCCGAGGGGCCTCCCGGCCCAAACCTTCCGGAATTTGTTACGCTGCGTCAATTACCCGGCTGGCTTTGGTCGCCCTCATCTTGAGGCTGCCCGCGGACAAAGCAGCCATGGCAGGCGCTCACATCCAGTCCCGTTCGCACAACGCCCTTCTTAAGCCACACGCCCTGTTTGACAGCCTGCACTGCGCACGAAATCAGCGCGAGTGTCTGGTTAACACAGGGTTTTCTACTGTTAGGAATACAGCAGTGCAATTTCGGAACGGTTTGTCCGCCTATCGGTTAGTTGGGTGAACTGAGAGTATTATCATGACTGATAGACAGACATACGACAGGACAAATCCCGCCGCAGGAGAAGCAAGGCACAAGCGCCGGGCCTTCGGCCGCGCAATGTCGGCTGGTCTGAAGACGGCTTACGCCCCCGTCACGACGCAGTCTGTGCCCGATGAATTCATGGACCTGCTCCAGAAGGCCGACAAGCGGCGCCAGTCTCAGGGCTAACTTAGCCTTGCTCGGGCGCATACTTAGATTGTCTAAGTGGTCGCTTGTTTCTGCTTGATTTTTGGCCAAAAAGTTTTGGCGAATACGCTGATTTATAAACTGAAAGCGGGTTGAAGTCTTACGGCGGACCGATAGGTTGACCGGATGGAAGACATCATATTCAAGCCGGACACTTCAGACGGCGCGAAGCGCTGGCAAAACCTTGTCAGAGCGTCCGTCGATTTTCGGCGAAATCTGCACCGCCACCCCGAACTGACCTGGCATGAAGAGCAGACTGCAGCTTCCATAAGAGCGTCCCTTGATGCCCTTGGCATTAAATGGCGGACCTGCGCTGGGACCGGTACGGTGGCTTATCTGGCGGAAAACGCATCCGGCCGTCATGTCGGCCTGCGCGCCGACATCGACGCCTTGCCCATTCACGAAGCCAGCAAGCATGACTGGAGCTCGACATCGGATGGCTGCATGCATGCCTGCGGACATGATGGCCACTCAGCCGCGCTGATGTCGACAGCCGCTTGGCTCAAGGCGCACGAAAGCGAACTGCCCGGGCCGGTTACCCTGCTCTTCCAGCCCGCCGAAGAAGGCGGGCATGGCGCGAAAAAGATGATCGAGGACGGGGCACTTGAAGGCCTCGACATGATCTTTGGCTGGCACAACTGGCCGGCCATCCCCTTCGGCAAGGCGGTCTGCCCCGATGGCGCCGTCATGGCCGGCAACGGGACGTTCCGCATCACGCTGCAGGGCGCAGGCGGCCATGCCAGTCAGCCCGAAAATACGCGCGACCCGGTGCTCGCCGCGTCTGCCGTGACGATGGCGTTGCAGCAGATCATCGCCCGGCGCATCACGCCACAGAATGCCGCTGTTGTCAGCGTCACCTCGATCGAGGCGCCCAGCGGCGAAACCGTCATTCCCGACAGCGCCAAACTGGCTGGTTCGATCCGCATCGCCGACCCGGCCGACAGGGCGCGTATCGACGGCATGATCCAGGACATCGCAAAGACGCAGGCCGCCGCCTATGGCGTCGATGCGACAGTGGAAATCTTCCCGCGCTACGACGCCACCATCAACCATTCGAACGAGGCCGCCCGAATGCGCGCCGCCATTGCCGCCGATCTGGGCGAGCACTGGCATTATGACCAGCTTCCCGTGCCGATCATGGCGTCGGAGGATTTCTCCTATTACCTGAAGGAACTTCCGGGCGCCTTCGCGCTCATCGGCGCCGATGACGGCCAGGGCCATCACGAGCCCTGTCACTCGCCGCGCTATGACTTCAATGACCGGCTTTTGCCGATCGTAACCCGCATCTATGCGCGCCTCGCCGGGGCGCCGCTGCCTTCGCAATCAACCGCCCAAGAGGATTGAGGCGTGCCGCAAACCGATCTGAAAGGAGACTGAAAATGGACCTCTTCGAACGCTGGGAATCAAATGTCAGAGGCTATGCCCGGACCTACCCCACCGTCTTCAAGTCAGCCTCCAACGCCCGTCAGGTCGACGAGAACGGAAAATCCTATATCGACTTCTTCGGCGGCGCCGGGGTTCTCAATTTCGGTCACAACAATCCGAAGATGAAAGACGCCATCATCGACTTCATTCAGTCTGACGGCATCCCGCACAGCCTGGACACGATGACGACAACCAAGCGCGACTTCATCGACGCGTTCAGCGACACGATCCTGAAACCGCGCGGCTGGGACTACAAGATGCAGTTCACCGGCCCGACCGGGACAAACGCCGTCGAGGCCGCCCTCAAGCTTGCCCGCAAGGCGACCGGGCGCAAGCGTGTCATCGCCTTCACACACGGTTTCCATGGCATGACGCTCGGCTCGCTGGCGGCCACTGCCAATTCCTATTTCCGCAATGCCGCAGGCGTGCCGCTTCACGATGTCGACCGTCTGCCCTTCGGTCACACGCTGGAGCATATGGAAGAGGCCTATCGCGACAACTCGTCGGGCTATGAACAGCCGGCCGCCATTCTGGTCGAGTGCATCCAGGCCGAGGGCGGTGTGAACGTGGCCGAGGAAGCCTGGCTGAAGGAGATCCGGCAGTTCGCCAGGGATCGCGGTGCCCTTTTCATCATCGACGACATCCAGGCCGGCTGCGGGCGCACAGGCTCCTATTTCAGCTTCGATGGCATGGATCTCGATCCGGACATCATCACGCTGGCCAAGGGCATTGGCGGCTTCGGCACGCCGCTCGCCATGAATCTCAACAAGCCGGAATACGACAAGCACTGGTCGCCCGGCGAGCATACCGGCACCTTCCGCGGCCAGGGCATCTCCTTCGTCGCCGGCAAGGTCGCCATGGACTATTTCAAGGACGATAGCTTCATGAAAGAGGTCCGCGAAAAGGGCGACATCATGCACGACCGGCTGAAGAAGATGGCCGGACCGGGCATGGAGATCCGCGGCAAGGGCATGATCTGGGGCCTCGACACGAAAGACGGCCCCCTCAACAAGAAACTTGTCGCCGAATGCTTCGAGAAGGGCCTCCTGCTGGGTGCCTGTGGCACCGACGGGCGCGTCGGCAAGCTGATCCCGCCACTCACCATTCCGGATGAAGACCTGAATGAAGGCCTCGATATCCTCGAAACCGCCATGCAAAGCGCGATGGAGCCGGCATGAGACAGCGCGATGACATGACTTTTCCGCACGAGGAATATGTGCGGCGGATCGAAGGCCTGCGCGACCGGATGCGCGAACGCAAGCTGGATGCGGTGGTGATCTCGGACCCCGAGAACCTGATGTACCTCACCGATTATCAGACCACCGGCTATTCCTTCTTCCAGGCGCTGGTCGTCCCGCTGGACGGAGACTGCTTCATGGTCACGCGGAACATGGAGGAGTCGAACGTCCATGCCCGCACCTGGGTCGAGAAGACCCGGCCCTATGCGGATAATGGCGACGCGATCCAGCGGCTGATCGAGGCGCTACGCGAATTCGATCTCTATAACTGCACGGTCGGCTATGAGCGGAACTCCTACTTCCTGCCAGCCTATCAGCAGGACCGGATTCATTCCGCCTATACCGCCGGGCGCCTGCTCGACTGCTTCGGCATTGTCGAGGAAGGCCGGATGATCAAGTCTAAGGCCGAAATCGAGGTGATGAAGAAGGCAGCCAAGGCCACCGAAGCCGGCATGCGCGCCGGCATCGACGCGGTGAAGGCCGGCGTGACGGAAAACGATATCGGCGCGGCGGTTTCGAGCGCCATGTTCCGGGCTGGCGGTGAGCCGCCGGCCGTCATGCCCTATGTCACCTCCGGGCCCCGTACCATGATCGGCCATGCCACCTGGGAAGGCCGCACCGTGCAGGACGGCGAACACGTCTTCCTCGAAATCGGTGGCTGCTACCGGCGCTACCACACTGCCATGATGCGGACCGTAGTGCTGCAGGACAAGCTGTCGGCCTCGATGGAAAGCGCCCAGCGTCAGATGCAGAAAGCCCTGCGCGAGCTGAAGAAATATATCCAGCCCGGGCTGACGGTGTCCGATGCCGACAAGATCGTCCGCGATATTGTCTCCGACGGGCGCCATGGCGGCGCGCTGATCACCCGGTCCGGCTATTCCATCGGCATCGCCTTCCCGCCAAGCTGGGACGAGGGCTACATCCTTTCCCTGATGCAGGGCGATCCGCAGATCCTCAAGGAAGGCATGACCTTCCATATCATCCCGTGGGTCTGGGGGGTCGACGGCAACAAGACGGTCGGTATCTCCGATACGATCTATGTCACAGAGGATGGCTGCGAGAGCTTCTTCTCTCTGGAAGAGGAATTCACGCTGAAGCCCGGCGACAAGAAAGCCGCCAGCACACCGCCGAAAGCTGAGCCCCCCAAGGCCAAATCGACCAATGGCAAGGGCGCCAGCGCCTGAGCCAGAACCAATCGGAGTGAACACCATGCTGACAGCCGTCAATCCGGCGACGGGCGAAATCGTGCGCGACGTGGCCGCCGACACGGATGAGCAGGTCGAGGCCAAGCTTGCCGCCTCGCTAAATGCCTATCGCGAATGGAAGGAGAAGAGCTTCTCCGAACGCGCGAAGGTTCTGCGGGACGTCGCCAAGCACATGCGCGACAATGTCGAGACGCTCGCCCCGGTCATGACCGAAGAAATGGGCAAGCCGATCAAGGAAGCCCGCGGCGAGGTCAACAAGGGCGCCTGGTGCGCCGAGCACTATGCCGATCATGCCGAAGGCTATCTCACCCGTCAGGTGATCGAGTCGGACGCCTCGCTCTCTTACGTCCAGCACCTGCCGCTTGGGCCCATCCTTGGCATCCTGCCCTGGAACGCGCCTTTCTGGCTCGCCTTCCGGTTTTGCGCGCCCGCCTTGATGGCCGGCAATACCGCCCTCATGAAGCATGATCCGCACGTACCGGGCTGCGCACTGGCCATCGAGAAGTGTTTCCGCGATGTCGGCGCGCCCGAGGGGCTCTTCCAGGCCCTGATGCTCGAGACCCCGCGCGTGGAAGCGGTGATGCGCGACAAGCGCGTGCGCGGCATTTCCTTCACCGGTTCCTCCGGGGGCGGTTCGAAAGTCGCCGAAATCGCCGGCTCTGAAATCAAGCCGGCCGTGCTTGAGCTTGGCGGGTCGGACCCGTCCATTGTGCTGGCCGATGCCGACCTGGAGAAGGCTGCCGAGACGCTCAAGACCTCGCGCATCATCAATGCCGGCCAGTCCTGCATTGCGGCCAAGCGCATCATCGTCGAGGACAGTGTCTATGACGAGATGAAGCAGCTCATGCGCGACAAGCTCGCCGCATTGAAGCTCGGCAATCCGAAGCTGGATGAGACCGATGTCGGACCGATCGCCCGCAAGGACCTTCGCGACGCGCTGGACCGGCAAGTGCGCAGCACGATCTCGGAAGGCGCCGATTGTCTGCTGGGCGGCGAACTGCCCGACGGCGACGGGTTCTTCTACCCCGTCACCCTGCTCGCTGACGTCGAACCTGGCATGACGGCCTTCAAGGAGGAGACCTTCGGCCCCATCGGCGTACTGATCCGCGCGAAGGACGAAGCCCATGCGCTTGAGATGGCGAATGACACGCCTTACGGGCTTGCGGCTTCGGTCTGGACCAATGCCAAGCGCGGCGAAGAAATGGCCCGGCGCATCGAGGCCGGCCAGGTCAGCGTAAACGGCATTGTGAAGACTGATCCGCGCCTGCCCTCCGGCGGCATCAAGGCGTCCGGCCTGGGCCGTGAGCTCGGCCCGCATGGCATCATGGAATTCGTCAATGCCCAGCAGGTCTGGATCGGCCCGGTAAAGGAGGGCTGAGCGCCCTCCCCCGTTCACAGCCAGTCACCGGGAAGAGACAAATTTGCGAGAAGTTTGATCGCATCACTTCAGCGCGGCTTCAATCCTCTCCATTAAGCCTGTCAACTGGACAGGCCGCCCTTTCCGCGGCCCGAACAGAATGTTCAGGGGCTGACCATGCTGTCGATACTGCGCAAACCATGCGCCCATCTTGCCTGCCTGGCCGCAGTGCTATGCCTGGCCGGACCTGCGCAGGCCGAAGCCAACCTCTCCGGCGGCAAGACCGATGCTGTGGCCGCCACCGCCGGACCGGCACATACCGATCTCACCGTGACGGTGAACCGCTCCACGCCGGTCAATGTCGCCCGGCCTTTCAAGCGGATCGCCGTCTCGCAGCCTGAAATCGCCGATGCCTCCCCGACCGCCGACAACCGGCTTTATGTCCGCGGGCGCAGCATCGGGAGCACGAACATCCTCGTCTATGACGAAGACGGCGCTCTGGTCGAAGTGATCGATGTGCGCGTGCAGTATGATCTCGGCGCCATCCGCAGCGATATTGCCGCGCTTTATCCCGAGATCCGTCTCGACCTGCGCACGGTCGCCCAGCGCCTGCATGTCAGCGGCGATGTGCCCGATGACACGACCGCAGCCGAAATCATGGAAATCGCATCGAGCTATGCCCCCGATGCAACCATCGACGCGCTCGACATCAGCAGCCCGCAGCAAGTGATGCTGGAAGTGCGCTTCGTCGAGGCCTCACGCGAAGATGTGAAGGAAATCGGCCTTGGCAGTGAAGTCAGCCGCGCCGGGGACTTCATCTTCTCGACCGGGTCCAGCCTGCTGTCGGGCAATCCACCGAAAACCATCGCCTCCATTCTTGGCGGGTCCGGCAGTGTGAATATCGATGTCTTCCTGCGGGCGCTGGAGGAAAAAGGCATTATCCGCACCCTTGCCGAGCCGAACCTTGTGGCCCGCTCCGGTGAGCCAGCGAGCTTTCTGGCGGGCGGCGAATTTCCGGTGCCGGTCTCGGCAGACCAGGACGTCGTCACGATCCAGTTCCGCGAGTTCGGCGTCGGTCTGGAATTCACGCCCGTCATCATTTCGGATTCCAAGATCCGCCTGGAAGTAAGCCCCGAGGTCAGCCAGCTCGATCCGCGCAATTCCGTGCGCCTGTCGGACGTCGAAATCCCGGCGCTCAGCGTGCGCAAGGCGACCACCGTTATCGAACTGGGCGACGGCGAGAGCTTCGCGATTGCCGGGCTGATCCAGAACACGGTCGACACCTCATCGGTGCAGACCCCCTGGCTGGGCGATGTGCCCATCCTTGGGGCGCTGTTCCGGTCGAACCGCTTCCGCGAGAACGAAACCGAACTCGTCATCATCATCACTCCGCGGCTGGTTCATCCCGCCGCGAAGGGGACGAAACTGTCTGATCCGCGTCAGGGCCGGACCGAGCCCTCCGAAGCCGAGCGCCTGTTGCTGGGTCGGGTCGATGACCCGGATGCGCCCGCCTTCGGCAGCGCTGTGAAGCGCAATATCGACGCCCAGACAGCCCGTCCCGACCTTGGCTACGTTCCACAATCGGCTGGAGCCTCTCAATGAGCGACACCCCCGCGCAGCGTCCTGCAGGCGGCCGCCAGCGGCTGCACGTCTTCGCCCCACAATGGGGCCGAAGCGTTTCGGAAGCCGCCCGTGAAGCCGGCCTCGCAGTAACGGTTCAGAGCGAAGCGGCTGTAGCCGTCGAAGCCGCCATCGCCGAGCCGGGCGCCATCGTCATCATCGAGAATGATGGCAGCTTCGATCTGGTCGAACTCCTGATCAGGGTTGGCCGCGACGCCCCCAACCTGCCCGGTATCGTGATCGGCGAAAATGTGCCTGTCCTGGCGGTGAAACACCTGCTCTCCATGGCGCGCTGGGACATGCTGGACACGCCGATCGGCACCGAGCCCCTGCAGCAATCGGTTGCCCAGGTCTCGCGCCGTGACACATCCGGGGCTGACGAAACCGGCAAGTGCTGGACCGTGACCGGATCGGTCGGCGGCGCCGGGGCGACACTCGTTGCGGTCGAGATCGCCTATCAGATCAGCCAGCGCGAGCACAAAAACCGGGTCTGCCTCGTCGACCTCGACTTTTTCGACGGCGCCTGCGCCAGCTATCTCAACTGCCCATCCAACCTGAACCAGCAGGCGCTCACCCAGTCGGCAGACCGGATCGACGAAGCCCTGCTTCAGGCTTTCATCACGCGCCACAAGAACGGCATCCACCTCCTCTCGGCCCCACGCTCCGACCGGTTGTGGAACACGATCAAGCCGGAAGCCATCCTCAAGGTGCTCGATATTGCCTGCGCCAGCTACGACCATGTTGTGATCGACCTGCCTCGCTGGCCGTCACCCTGGACGGCGGCCGTCGTGACCGGCTCGGACGAGAACATCGTCATGAGCGAACTCACCGTCCCAGCCCTGCATGCCGCGCGCAACCGGGCCGAAGAGATCGAGGACCTGTCGGAAGGCCTCGCAAGCCCGCGCATCGTGCTCAACCGCATGGCCAAGAAGGTGTTCGGCAACACCGTCACCGTCGCGCAGGCGGAAGAAGCCATTGGCCGGCCGGTCTTCGGAACGATTTCCTCGGACTGGGATGCCGCCCTTTCCGCAGTCAATTTCGGTCAGGCCGTCAGCCAGGCCAAACCCGGCAACCGCATCACGAAGGATGTCGGCCTTCTCATCGAGACGCTGGAACGCGGCGGCAATGCCACCAGCCAGATCATCAAGGCGAGAAAGAGCGCATAATGGCGAGGTTTTCCCTTCTCTCCAAAGCCCAGCAAGCCACCCGGCCCGAAGAAGAGGCCCCGGAGGAACGCACCCCGACCGTGCGCGCGAAGAATGACGAAGCGCCGATCTTTACCGCCGACGATGCCGAAGCCGAGGACGCCGATTTCGATTCCCCGTCCCTCGACCTGCTGGAAGCCAAGCTGCGGGTCCACAACAAGCTGATCGACGAACTCGATCTCTCCGTCCTCGACAAGCTCGACGAGATGGAAATGAAGAAGCAGGTTCGCCGGCTCGTGACCGAGATCGTGCGCGACGAGCGCATCCCGATGAACCAGGCCGAAGTCGCGAACTTCGCCGATTCCGTCTATGATGAGATGACGGGTCTCGGACCGCTTGAACCGCTGCTGGCCGACCCGACCATTTCAGATATCCTGATCAATGGCGCCAAACAGGTCTATGTCGAGCGCGGCGGCGAGCTTGAACTCTCCGAAGCCAAGTTCCGCGACAATGCTCACCTGCGCCGCATCGTCGGGCGTATCGTTTCCGCCGTCGGCCGGCGCGTCGACGAGAGCCAGCCGCTGGTCGATGCCCGCCTGCTCGATGGCTCACGTGTGAACGCCGCTGTCGAACCGGTCGCGATTGACGGGCCGCTCGTCTCCATCCGGAAATTTTCGAAAAAGCCGCTGACCCTGGAAAAGCTGATCTCGTTCGGCGCCATGCCGAAAGAGGTCGCGGAATTCCTGCATGGCGCGGTGAAGTGCCGGGTCACCACCATCATTTCCGGCGGCACCGGCTCGGGCAAGACAACGCTTTTGAACGCCCTCTCCAAGGCGATCAGCCACAAGGAGCGCCTCATCACCATCGAGGACGCCGCCGAACTGCAGCTGCAGCAGCCGCACGTGGCCCGCATGGAAACCCGCCCGCCAAACCTTGAGGGCAAGGGCGAAATCCGCCAGCGCGAACTGGTCAAAAACGCCCTGCGGATGCGCCCGGACCGCGTCATCCTCGGTGAGGTCCGCTCTGAAGAAGCCTTCGACATGCTGCAGGCCATGAATACCGGTCACGAAGGCTCAATGGCCACGATCCACGCCAACAATCCTCGCGAGGCGATCAGCCGTCTGGAGCAGATGGTCGCCATGGGCGGCCTGCGCATTTCGCCGGAAGCGGTGCGCCACCAGATCGCTTCGGCCATCGGCATCATCATCCAGGCCCAGCGCCTGTCGGATGGCTCGCGCCGCGTGACGCACATCACCGAGGTGACCGGCATGGAAGGCGACATCATCCAGATGCAGGACATATTCACCTTCGACAGGCTGCGCACGGAAGAAGACGGCACGGTCGTCGGGGAATTCCGTGCTTCGGGCCTGCGTCCGAAATGCCTGGACGAAATGCAGCGCCGCGGCGTGCACCTGCCGGTCGAATATTTCGATCCGTCAAAGCCGCTGCTTCAGGTGCCGTAAGGACGCATCCGGGTGCCCATGGATATTTCCGCCGTTATCTATGTCCTGGCTTTCGCATCCGCCTTCATGGCGATGCATGCCGTGCTGGGCTTCGGCAAGAAGGCCGTCGCCAAGACGCGCATCAATACCCGCCTCAAGGTCAAGGAAACGCAGAACACTGTGGCCGACCTTATCGTCGAGCTGCGCCGTCAGCGCGGGCTCGACGGTGAGGGCAACCAGCGCCTCGCCATGCGCTGGTTCAACGATCTCGTGACCCGCTCCGGCCTGAACTTCCAGCCGACCCAGTGGGCCGCGCTCGCCGGCGGGCTCGGCGCGGTCGGTTTCGGTCTCGCCTACTGGTTCCTGGACAGCCTTGTTATCGGTGTCGTGGCCGCGCTGCTGGCCTCCACGGCACTGCCGGTCTTCTTCCTGAAATACATGGCCGCCAAGCGGGAAAAGCTCATGGGCGCCCAGCTGCCCGATGCGCTGGAAATCATCGTGCGCAGCCTCGAGGCCGGCCACCCCGTCCCGACCGCCGTGACGCTGGTGGGCAAGGAGATGCCGGATCCGATCGGGTCGGAGTTCGGCATGGCCGCCGACGAAATCGCCTATGGCTCGAGCCTCGAAGAGGCGGTGAAGAAGCTCGCCGAGCGCACCAGGCAGCCCGATGTCGAACTTTTTGCAGCCACAGTGCGCCTTCAGGCCAGGACGGGTGGCAATCTCGCCAGCCTGCTCAAGATCAACGCCGCCACGGTGCGCGCGCGTCAAAAGATGCGCCTGAAGATCAATGCCGCTTCCTCGGAAGCCCGCGCCTCGGCCCTGATCCTAACAGCAGCCCCGTTCCTGGTGATGGCGGCGATGTACCTCCTCACCCCAAGTTTCTATGGCGATGTCATCCATGAACGCTTCATCCAGATCGGCCTTGGCGCCTGTTTTTTCTGGATCGTGGTCGGCAATGTTGTCATGCGCCAGATGATCAACTTCAAGGTCTGAGGAGGAGCCGTGCGATGATGGCAAACATTCCTCAGGACACGACAGTCATCACGATCATCATGATCGTCATGGGCGCGGCCATGCTCGTACTTGGCAGCAGTGTCTTTCGCTCTGTCCGTGACAAACGCCAGGTCAATGAGCGGCTAAAAAGCGAGGCCCGCCGACCCAAGGCTGAAGCTTATCCGGCCCGGCAGAAATCCTCCGTGATCGAAACGATCGGGCGGCGCTTTTCCGACCCCAACTCCGAACAGCTGAGCGTGCTTCGCGACCGTCTGATGCGCGCAGGATATTATTCGAAATCAGCGCCTTATTTCTATATTGGGATCCGGTTTGTCGCTCTTGTCATCCCGCAATTCCTGCTCCTGGGCTGCTGGCCGCTGATCAATGACGTCATGCCGGACAATGGCCTCCTACTTTCCTCGGTTGCCCTGGCAATTGTGAGCTTTGTCGCGCCTTCCTTCATGCTCGACAAGAAGATCGGCAAACGCACCGATCAGTACCGCGAGGGCTTTCCGGACATGATCGACCTGCTGGTTGCCTGCGTCGAGGCCGGTCTCAGCCTCGATGGTGCGGTCCAGCGCGTCTCTGAGGAGGTTGCCCAGCGCTATCCCTGGCTCAGCGACCATATGAAGATCATGACGCTGGAAACCCGCGCCGGACGGGCCCGCGCGGAAGCCTGGAAGAATTTTGCCGATCGGCTGGGGCTCGACGAGGCACGGTCACTTGCAGTGATGCTGCGCCAGTCCGAAGAGCTCGGCACGAGCGTCAGCGAAACGCTACGCGTCTTCGCCACCGACATGCGGGAAAAGCGGATGCTCAAGGCCGAAGAAAAGGCGCTGGCCCTGCCGGCCAAGCTCACCGTGCCACTGATCCTGTTCGTCTTCCCGTCCCTGCTGACCGTACTTCTGCTGCCAGCCGCCATGCGCATGGTCGATGTCATGGGTCAGATGTAGGCTTACTCAAACAGGCAAAAGCCCTTGAGTCCCTGATCTCTGGAAAACGGGCAGCAAAGAAAAGGGCCACTGCTCCTTATTCGCTCTTCGGAACGGTGTGGGTCGTTTCCTGATCGCCAAGAACGACCTCGACATCCAGGGACTGGGCCTTCTTCGGCTGCAGGCGCTTGGGCGGTGACGGACGATAGGCCACCTGACGCGGCTTCGGCTTGTCCTTGAGATTGATCGCCTCGGCTTGCTCGAAAGCCTTGTCGGCACTGCCGCGCAACGCGAGCGAGAGGCCCCCGAGCTCTGTTGCCACGGAGAGTTTCTGTGCCTGCTCAAGACTCACGCCAAGCGTGGCCGTCCGGAAGACACCCGGATCATTGCCGGTCATGTCGTCATTGAGATCGACGGCCAGAACTTCAACATTCTGTAGAAGGACCTCGGACGTCGGGCTGATGGCCCGGGACGCTTGCCCTGCTCCACCCTCGGCGAGGCTCTCAATCGCACGCTGTTCGATGAAGATCACGTCCACCCGATCGCCCGGCAGAACAAAACCGCCAACACCGCTCACATCCGTTGTGCGGATGGTATAGGCGCGCATGCCCGGCTCTATCTTGGCCGACAGCGAGGCGCGCATCCCCGGCGCCAGCAAAAGCTTCTCCGAGAGGACGTCCCCAGAAGCGATCTCGATCAGGGTGCGCCGGCCCTGGCCCGTGCGTTCGAAATCGGCCTTCGAACTGAAGGCGCCCCGCGGGATATCGGTGACAGGCATGGTCTCGGTCTGGAACCAGTCGGCGCTGAGGGTCACGCCGCGCGGGATGTCGCGCACCGCAACCAGCACCTCACTTGTCTCGACCTCGACCGGCGCAGCCGTTTCCACAGCCGCTTCTTCGTTCTGCGTCGAGCCAATCCAGAGACGTGCCCCGATGACGGCGGCCGCCCCGAAAACGATGGAGAGGATGAGTGTCACGACAGGAGACAATTGCATGGCGAAAAGCCCTCAGGTCAGTTTACGTCGATCCTACTCTAAGGCCCTGCCCCTTAAGCGCGCGGCAACCGGACCCGCCGAATTGCGCGTGCCCCCTTAACCACGATATGATCCTGTTACTTCCAACAGCTTGGCGATCCGGACGCTTTGTCAGAGACTCGCCTGTAACTGGGAGACCCGAAAATGGAAAAAATGAAGTCCTATCTCGGCTGGAAGATCGATTACAAAACCCCGCCCGGCGAGCCGGCCTATGCCGCACCGGATTCGATGTCATGGCGCGTTTTCAAGAACCCGATCGCCCTGGCGATTGGCGGCGTGACCGCCGTCCTTCTCGAATTCGCCGATGCCCGCATCCGCTCCGGTGTCTGGGATCATTCGGTCTTCAAGACCGATCCGATCGGCCGCTCGCAGCGCACTGGCACCGCCGCCATGGTCGGCGTGTACGGCCCGGCCAGCGCCGCGCGCCGGGTTATCCAGGGCGTCACCAACATGCACAAGCGCGTAAAGGGCGAGACGCCGTTCGGTGAGCATTACGAGGCCTTGGACGTCGAGCTGCTCGACTGGGTATCCGCGACCGCCAGCTACGGCTTCATGACTGCCTATGACCGCTTCGTGAAACCGCTGTCCGAGGCCGAGAAGTGCCAGTTCTACGAGGAAGGTGAGCCTGTTGCCAGGCTCTATGGCGTCCAGAATCCGGTGCGCTCCCCGGCAGATTTCGATGCCATGCTGGAAAAGCTCCTGCCACGGTTCGAGCCGCATGAGATCAACACCGAATTCCTTGATATCATGAAGTCCGGGCGCGCCGCCAAGGGCGTCCCGAAAGCGCTGCAGTCGAGCCTCGCCAACGCATCGGTCTCGATCCTGCCGCCAAAAGTGCGCGAAGTGCTGGAACTCGGACCGGAATACGACCTCTCGCCGATCGCCCGCACGACGATCAAGGCGCTGGGCAAGACAGCGGACCGGATTCCGGTTAAAGGCTATCCCGCCGCAGACGCCGCCATCCGGCTGGGCCTGCCCTGGAACTTCGCCTGGAAGCGCCCGGCAGTTCAGCAGCGCATCCTGAGAGAGATGGACTATCCGGCCGAAGGGCTCGTCGCCCCGCCTGCGGAGTAGGCTCAGGCCGGCGCCACACGTGCACGCAGACTGTCGATGATCAGGCCAAGGCCGAACTCGAATGAGGCGGTTCCATCGCCCTCTGTCGGGATCTTCCCGGCGGCGATGTCGGCCTGCTCCTGCATCGCACAGCCAATCGCGTAGCGTCTCAGCGTGACGATGATGTAGCGGCTCTCATCGGCGCCGAACCCGATCTCGCCCAGCATTTCGAGATTGCGCCGCGTGCGCTCGGTCGAACGTTCACCATGCGGGCGCACCCGCGCCATGATCTGTGCGCCATCGCGGCGCGAGAGCGCTGTCTGGCGGATCCTGCGGGCGCCATCGGCCAGCCACTTTGCCCAGTCGAAGCTCGCCCCCCGCGGCTTCAGCATGCTCATATTCTCGTTGAACATGGCTGAGCACATCGCATCCAGAAGCTCGTCCTTGTTCTTGAAATGCCAGTAGAGCGACGCACTCTTGATGCTGAGTTCGCTTGCCAGCCGGCGCGTGCTCAGCCCTTCAAGGCCGACCTCATCCAGCAGCCCCAGGGCCGCTTCGACGATCCGGTCCTTGTTGAGCGGCGCATCCGCCTGCCCGGCGCGCGATTTTGCAACTGTCTGTCCCATCACGCCGATATTCGGCGGAAATCGGACCCGCCGCAAGTCTCAGGCACAATCCTGCGGCATCCGCTACAGTTGCCGTCAGGCTGAGGCCGGAAAGACCGGCCATGTCTCGACAATCCGACCGTCTTCATACACCGCGATATCGCCGAATTGCAGGAAGACGGCTTCCGACTGGGTCGGCCGGAAGAAGACGAAGTCGTCGGCTTCAAGATCAAGATCCGCCGGCCCGGTCAGCATCTGCTGATTGCTGGAGCGGCCATACATATCGTTGAGGACAAGCCCGTCCGGCCAGACCGGCTTCGCCATCCAGTTGCCGCCAAAGGTGTAGACCGTTTTGGCATGCCCGTCCGGCACGTCCGGTTCACGACCGGGCACGAATTCGAACCCGGCGACATTCACCCCGTCGAGCACTTTCAGCGCCGGGGTCGCGATGAAGCTGGTCGGGAGATGATCTACCAGAAGATCGGTATCGAAATCGGTCGGTTTGACCAGCACCGAGCCGGCAGAGACCTCATTGGCCAGACCGGTATCCCGGTAGAGCCGGTAGGTCGGACTGCCCGCCGTGTTGAGCGTGAGCGGCTGCTGGCCAGCCGGCCCGTCTGCACAACCGGTCAACGCCTTGGCCCTGGCATAAATCTCCCAAGCGCTTTCTGCGGCCCGCTCTCTGAGACCGCCCTTTTCCGGCAGTTTGGTGAGATGCGGCTCATAGCCCATCAATCCGGCAAAGCGGACATGGTTCGAGGCCTCCATCGTCTCGACCGCCTGCTTCAGCGCCTCATCGGGCGCAAACCCGCCCCGGTGAAGACCGACATCGACCTCCAGCACGAGATCGAGCGGCACAGCCAGATCTTTCGCAAGCGCGATATATTGCGCGAGCCGCTCCGGTGTATCGACCAGCCACTGGACCCGCGCCTCCGGGCCGGCCTCCTGATAGAAACGCCGGGCCGCGGCGACCGGCATCGGCTTTCCAAGCAGCTGATGGGCGTCCGGCATATCATGCGCGATCTGCAACAGCATCTGCAGGTTGAAGGTCATCAGCCGGTCGGTGCCGGTGCACTCCCGGATATACCGGATCAGCGGCAGGCATGGCAGCGACTTCGCCACGATGCGATAGCCCATGCCGTCCGGCAGATGACGCATGAGGGTGTCGATATTCCGGTCCAGCCGCGCGCGGTCGACAATCAACGTCGGCTGGGCGATGCCGGCCTCGACAAGCGCTGCCGACAGACTGTCAAAATAGTCGCGGGAGAGAGCTGGATCGCCGGCCATTTAGGCCCCGTTCGCGCCAAACAGCGCGCGCAGGTAAGGGGTCAGGAACCGGCCCTTCGGATCGAGCCGGTTGCGGACATTACAGAAGGTCACGAAGTCAGGGTAAACGTCTGAAAGTTGCGCAGCTTTCAGGCTGTGAAGCTTGCCCCAGTGCGGCCGTCCGCCCGCCTTGCGAAAGATCGGCTCGATCTCCGAAAAGAAGAAGCTGTAATCATCCTCATGATAAGCGTGCACGGCAATCGAGATCCGGCCGCCGCCATTAAACGGCGACAGCCAGATATTGTCGCCCCGCGTGCGGCGCACCTCGATCGGAAAGAAAACATCCGGCCGTTTCTTCTCGATTGTCCTGACCACCTCTTCGAAAACCGACAGCGCCCGCTTTTCCGGCAGATGATACTCCATTTCATTGAAGCGGATGTTGCGCTGGCTCGCCAGCAGCTCCCAGCTATTGCCGACGACATCCTCACCCTGGAAATTCTCGAAGGCCGATTTGAGGAAAGCCTTGCGGCCCTTGATGTCATCGCCTGCATAATCGCGGGCGCGTTTCAGGCCGAGCACGGCCTCGTCATCATCGCGCGGCGGGCGTTCGGTCTCCGGCTTGCCGGTTTCCTCGTGCGAGATGCAGATACCGTAGCCGGCAAAGGGGATGTAGAAGAATTCGTAATTGCGCCGCGTTTGCCAGCGCGATGGCGCATGACCGATCAGGCTGTCGAGCGGTTCGGCCCAGGTCGTGCGGTGCAGGCGGTACGCATCGACCAGCTGCACCTCTGCTTCCACCAGAACACCGAGCGTTCCGAGCGAAACCCGGGCGGCGTCGAACACATCCGCATCCGCCTCGCGCGAAACCGTCAGCATCTCGCCATCCGCCTGCATGATCTTCAGTCCGGTAATTTCGGCCGACAGGCAGGGCAGGCTCGCACCGGTCCCGTGCGTCGCTGTCGAGATGGCGCCCGCCAGCGTCTGGGCATTGATATCGCCGAGATTGCGAAAGGCGAGACCATGCGTTTCCAGCGCCGGAGAGAGATCCCTGAGCCGTGCCCCGGCATTCACCCAGGCGCGTTTCGTTTCCGTGTCAACGCTGTGGACAAGTCCAAGATGGCCGAGCTTCAGGAGCGTGCCTTCTGTAATGGCGACGGGTGTGAACGAATGACCGGCCCCGGCGACCCGCACCGGCGCCGTGCCAGCCTTTACCAGCACCTTGAGCGCGTCGAGATCGCGCGGTTCGGCAATGCGTTCGGGCGCGGCCGTCTGGTTGCCCGACCAGTTGGACCATGTGCCTGGCCTGCGCGTCGCCTTGCTCTGTGGCTTCAAACCAGCCTCCATGCCCCCGAATATCAACCAGATCGACTATAGGCGCCGCCCCTGCCCGGAGTCACGGGGGCGATCATGGCAAGTGGCCCGTTTTCTCATTGCCCGGGGCCGGTTTCGCCCTGCCACTCTGCCCGATGCTCGCGCAACGGAAACCCGCTCATTGTGCAGGCACATAATTTTGCCCAAAGAGACGGAGATACTGTTGGTTGAATCGCCTGTCCGGACTACATGACCATCGTGTCAGAAGCGCAGGCGAAGCTCGCGAGACTGGCTCGCGACAGGACGGCGGCAGATATTCCGCATATCCTCACGCAATTGTCATTGCTGCAGTGACGAAACTTTAGGACTGGTTTGGTATGAAGGTCAGTGTGACGACCCGAACAAGATCATATTTGTTGGCGCTGGCTGCCCTTGCGCTCACTGCCTGCCAGGGCGGTGAGGAAAGTGCGCCTGCCGCGCGTTCCGAACGCGCCGTACAGATCGTGCCACACCAGGTCTCCTTCGTGACGGAAACGACGCGTGTCGAAGCTGTCGGCACGGCACGGGCGCGGACGACAGCCACGATCTATCCCGAAACAAGCGGAGAGGTCACCAAGGTCAATTTCGACGCGGGTGACCGGGTCGAGACAGGCGAGGTTCTCGTACAGCTGGAAGCGCGCGCCGAGCGTCTGGCCGTGCGGCAGGCAGAAGTCGCGCTGAAAGATGCCCAGCGCCTGATCGACCGCTATGACCGTGTCAGCACCCCCGGCGTCATTGCCGGCAATGAGCTTGACCGGGCGAAGGCCGCCTATGATGCCGCCGAGATCGAACTCGACATCGCCCAGGATGCTCTTGAGCGCCGCACCGTGCGCGCGCCGTTTACCGGCTATGTCGGGCTCACCGATATCGATCCCGGCGCACGGATCACCACCGACACGGTAATCACCCGCCTGGACGACCGCGATGTGCTCTATGTCGATTTCCCGGCCCCGGAACAGACCTTCGGCCGCGTCGAGACGGGGGATGTGATCAGCATCGAGCCCTTCTCCGAGCCCGACCAGCATTATCAGGCCGAGATCGTCAACATCGACAGTTCCATCGATACGACGACCCGCGCCTATACGATCCGCGCCGCGATCGTCTGGGGCGGCGATGGCGCCTTCCTGTGGGCTGTCGACAATGGCCGCGCCAAACGGGTCTCGCTGACCATCGTCTCGCGGGAAGAAGGCTATGTGCTTGTAAAGGCCGGTCTTCAGGAAGGCGACTGGATCATCGAGGAAGGCGTCCAGAAAGTCCGTGAGGGCACACCTGTCGAGACACCCGGCCAGACCCAGTCGCTCGCCGGGCCCGGCGGCACACGGCATGCAGAGGGCGGCCCGACCGCTGGCCTGCCATGATGCCACCCGGATCAGGCCTGCCCGGACTGGCCGTCCGGCGCCCCCTGCTCGTCACCGTTCTCAATCTTCTGATCGTGATCGCGGGGCTCGCTGCCATTCTGGGCGTCGAGGTGCGCGAACTGCCGGATGTCGACCGCCCGGTCGTCTCCGTGCGTGCCAACCTGCCCGGCGCGGCGCCTGAAACCATCGATGCGGAAGTGACCAGTATCCTCGAAGGTGCGGTTGCGCGCGTGTCCGGCGTGCGCGAGATCCAGTCCTCGAGCGAGGAAAACAATTCCCGCATGCACATCGAGTTCAATCCCGGTGTCGATCTCGACACCGCGGCCTCCGATGTGCGCGAAGCCGTCAGCCGTGTGACCCGCGAGCTGCCCGACCGGCTGGAAAACCTCTTCGTGACGAAGGCCGACGATGAAGGCCGACCGGTCCTCACCATCGCCGTGATCAGTGACGCCTATAGCGACGAGGAACTGACGCGGATCATCACTAATGACATCATCCCGGAATTCCTTGCGATTGACGGGGTGGCCACCGTCCAGGAATTCGGCACACGCGAGCGCCAGATGCGCGTGGTCGTCGACCCGTTGCGGCTGAGCCGCTTCGGCCTGACGACCGGGGATGTCGCCAATGCCCTGCGTGAGGCCCCCTTTGACGTGCCTGTCGGCAGTTTCCGCTCAAGCGATCAGGAGCTGATCGTTCGCGCCGAAGCGACAGCCGCCACACCGGCACTCATCAAGGATATCATCATCCGGGACAATACGCGCATCGGGGATATCGCCGAGGTCGCACTCGGCCCGGCCGATGCGGAAGACTTCCTGCGCCTCAACGGAGAGCCGATCATCGGGCTGGGAATCGTTCGTCAGGCGCGTTCCAACACGATCCAGATTTCCGAGGCCGCCAAGAAGAAGGTCGACCAGCTGAACAAGCGCTTCGACAATATCTCGCTGACGGTAACCTCCGACGAGGCGATCTTTATCGAGAAGTCCGTCACCGAGGTGCTCGCCAGTCTCGCCATCACCATCATTATCGTCGTCTGCACGATCTGGCTGTTCCTCGGCTCCATGCGAGCGACCATTGTCCCGGCTGTGGCCATTCCGGTCTCGCTGATCGGCACCGTGGCCGGCATCTGGGCGCTGGGCTTCTCGATCAACCTGCTCACTCTGCTGGCGCTCGTCCTCGCCACAGGCCTCATCGTGGATGACGCCATCGTTGTGCTCGAGAACATCCAGCGCAAACAGTCCGACGGGCTGAAACGGCGCGCGGCCGCCGCTATCGGCGGACAACAGGTCTTCTTCGCCGTCATCGCAACGACAGCCGTGCTGATTGCCGTCTTCGTCCCGATCTCCTTCCTGCCCTCGACCACGGGCCGGCTCTTCCGGGAGTTTGGCTTCGTCATTTCCCTGGCCGTTCTGATCTCCTCCTTTGTCGCGCTCTCACTCGCCCCGGCGATTGCCTCCAAATTCCATTTCAGCGACACGGAGTCTGCCGACAGCCCGCTTGAGCGGGCCGGTCGCTGGATGCTGGGCGTTTACAAGACCAGCCTGAAGGCCTGCCTCGCCCATCCGCTCATCGTCGTTCTTGTCTCGCTTCTGACAGCCGGCGGCGCGCTTTTCGTCTACACGACCCTGCCGTCGGAGCTGGTTCCGGCCGAGGACCGCGGCGTCATCGAGATCTTCGCCACCGGTCCGGATGGGGTCGGCCTCTCCTATATGGAGCGCGAAACCGACGAAATCGAAGCCATCCTCCAGCCTTATGTCGATGATGGCACGATCGAGTCGCTCTTCACCGTCGTCGGGCGCTGGGACCCGAACCGGACCGGCGTGACCGCCCGGCTCGCCCCATGGGAAGAGCGCGACAAGAGCCAGCAGCAAATCATCTCCGAACTGCAGGGCCCGATGTCAAACATCCCCGGCGCACGCGTCTCGGTCTTTGGCCGCTCCAGCCTGGAAAGCCGTGGTGGACGCGGTGGCGGCCTGCGGGTGGCCCTGCTCGGCGACGAGTACCCGGAAATCTACACCGCTGCGCGCGCTCTCACCCAAGCCATCGAGACCGAATCCGACATACTGTCGAACCCCGACATTTCCTATCAGCCGACCCAGCCGCAACTGTCGGTCCAGGTCGACCGGCGCCGCGCGGCTGATCTCGACGTGCCGCTGGACGAGATCTCGCTCACCCTGCGCGCCATGGTCGACGGCGAAGACCTGATCGACCTCAATGTCGAGGATCAGGCCATCCCGATCATCCTGGAATCGGAGTCCGGCGCGATCCGCGACCCGGAAGGGCTGCGTAACCTCTATGTCCGGTCCAATTCCGGCAGCCTCGTGCCGATCTCGACCCTGACCAATATCCGCGAGGAAGGCGTCGCCGCCCAGCTCGACCGGACCGAACAGCGCCGCGCCATCCAGGTCGATATGGACACCCCGCCAGGCATGCCGCTGGCCGATGCCATCGCAGAGTTCGAGCGTCTCGCCGACGAGGTCCTGCCGGACGACATCAGCACATTGCTTCAGGGCGAGGCGGCAACCCTGGAGGAAAGCAATCACGACATCATGCTGACCTATGGCTTTGCCTTCGTCATCGTGCTGCTCGTGCTCGTTGCCCAGTTCGAGAGCATTACAAGCCCGGTCGTGGTCATGCTGACCGTGCCTTTCGCACTGGCTGCCGCGATCTATGCGCTCGCCAT
Source organism: Henriciella aquimarina (assembly GCF_002088975.1). Classification (GTDB taxonomy): domain Bacteria; phylum Pseudomonadota; class Alphaproteobacteria; order Caulobacterales; family Hyphomonadaceae; genus Henriciella; species Henriciella aquimarina. Next base: position 98,206 of record NZ_NCST01000103.1, on the reverse strand, counting down.
GACGGGCGTCTCGCTCAATATCTATTCGCAGATCGGGCTGATCATGCTGATCGGCCTGATGGCGAAGAACGGCATCCTGCTCGTGGAGTTCGCCGACCAGCTGCGCGCGGAAGGCCGCTCGGTGCACGATGCCGTGCTGGAAGCCGCCACGATCCGCCTGCGCCCGATCGCCATGACCGTCATCTCGACCGTGCTCGGCGCGCTGCCGCTGATCCTTTCGAGCGGGGCCGGCGCGGAATCGCGCAACTCCATCGGCTGGGTTGTCTTTGGCGGGCTGGGGCTCGCTGCTCTGTTCACCCTTTTCCTGACACCGGTGATCTATCTCGGTGTGGCAAGCCTCTCCAAGACACGCGCCAGCGCAGCGCGGGCCTTGGACGAGGAACTGCGCGAGGCCAACCGCCAGCAGCCAGCCGAGTAGGCAGCTCGCCTCAGCGGCTTTACATGGCCGCTATCTGTCGGAGAGCGGCGCCATCTCGGTATCGCCACTGCCGTGCGGGGTCCGCATGCCGGGCACGCGGATATCCTCGACCAGATCCTGAATGTCCTGCGGCGGCGCCTTGGTGGCGAGCGCGACGACGACGCCGACCGCTGCCGCCACCCACATGAAGACAAAGCCGATGCCCTCGGGCGAGACCCCGAACAGCCAGTGGGCGGGATCGGTGTCGACGAATTTGAACCAGTAGATATAGCCGAATGTGGTCGCCAGACCCGTCACCATGGCGGCAATGGCGCCTTCCCGGTTCATCCGTTTCCAGAAGATGCCGAGGAAGATAACCGGGAAGAGCGAGGCGGCCGCCAGGCCGAAGGCGAAGGCAACAACCTGCGCCACAAAGCCGAGCTGCGAAGAGAAGATGCCAAGCAGACCGGCGGCCAGAACGGCCCCTGCCGCCGAGGCCCGTGCCACGCGTAGCTCATCCTTGTCGGTCATGTCCTTGAAGATCGTGCGCCGGCAGAGGTCGTGACTGACAGCCGAGGAGATCACCATGAGCAGGCCCGCAGCCGTCGACAGCGCCGCCGCCAGCCCGCCGGCCACGACGAGGCCAATCACCCAGCCCGGCAGATTGGCGATCTGCGGATTAGCAAGCACGAAGATGTCCCGGTCGGGGCTCACTTCGTTCTCGACACCATCGGGCGCATCGGGCCCGCGATACTGCATGACGCCGTCGCCATTCTTGTCTTCAAAAGCGAGAAGGCCCGTCGTCTCCCAGGTCTTGTACCAGGTCGGCACCGGCTTGCCGCCGTCGGCCTCGATCTCGGCGGCGCGGGCGTCATAATCCTCATTGTCGGCGATGTAGGTGGACTCGTTGACGGTATCGATGAAGTTGATCCGTGCGAAGGCGCCGACTGCCGGTGCTGTCGTATAAAGCAGCGCAATGAAAACAAGCGCCCAGCCAGCAGAGACACGCGCCGCCCCGGCGCTCTTCACGGTGAAGAAACGGATGATGACGTGCGGCAGGCCGGCCGTGCCGAACATCAGCGCGGCGGTGATACAGAACATGTCGATCCGGGCCTTGTCGCTGCGGGTATATTCCCCGAAGCCCAGATCGTTGAGGACGGTGTTGAGCTTTGTGAGCATCGCCACGCCCTCGCCTTTCGCCTCGCCGATGAAACCAAGCTGCGGGACCGGATTGCCGGTGATGATCAGCGACATGAAAATCGCCGGGACGGTAAAGGCGAAGATAAGCACGCAATATTGCGCAACCTGCGTATAGGTGACGCCCTTCATCCCGCCGAGCACGGCATAGAAGAAGACGATCACCATGCCGATTGCGATGCCCCACTCGAAGGGCACACCGAGAAAGCCGGAAAAGGCGACTCCCACCCCCTTCATTTGCCCGGCGATATAGGTGAATGAGACAAACAGCGCGCAGACCACAGCGATGATGCGCGCGGTGGTCGAATAATAGCGGTCGCCGACAAAGTCCGGCACGGTGAACTTGCCGAACTCGCGCAGGAAGGGGGCGAGCAGGAGCGCCAGCAACACAAAGCCGCCCGTCCAGCCCATGAGATAGACCGAGCCGCCATACCCCATAAAGGCGATCAGGCCCGCCATGGAAAGGAAACTCGCCGCCGACATCCAGTCGGCCGCCGTCGCCATGCCGTTGACGGTCGGGTGAACATCGTGGCCGGCGACATAGAAGTCGTCAGTGGAGCCGGCGCGCGCCCAGATGGCGATGCCGATATAGAGCGCGAAGGTCGTGATGACGAAAAAGAGGGTCCAGGCGTCGAGCATGTCAGGCCTCCACCCCGTATTTCTTCTCGATCCGCCGCATCGCCCAGCAATAGACGAAGATCAGCACCACGAAGACATAGATCGCGCCCTGCTGGGCAAACCAGAAGCCGAGCGGCGCCCCGCCGATCGAGACCTGGTCCAGAAAATCGCGAAACAGGATACCTGCCCCGTAGGACACTGCGAACCAGATGATGAGCAGGCTGATTGTCAGCCTGACTGTCTCACGCCAATAGGCCTTGTGGTCTGGCCGCTTGTCGCCTTCAGCCATAATCCTTGCCCTCCCTGCCGATCTTGTATCTGGCAGGCAGGCTAGAGACATTCAGCGCGAACGCAACGCGTGTCTTTTAAAGAAACCGTATCAGGCGCCGCAGGATTCGCGCACGATCAGATCGGTCGGCGAACGTTCGGACCTGCGCGATCCGCCCTGCGAGTCGATCAGTTTCGAGACCAGAAGGCGCCCGGCCTTTTCGGTGTCCTGGGAAATCGTCGTCAGCGACGGCTTGGTGAGCTTGCTGAACGGAACATTGTCATAGCCGACTACGGAGACATCGTCGGGCACGCTACGCCCGGACGCCTGAATGGCCCGGATGGCCCCGAGCGCGATCAGGTCACTCGCCGCGACGATCCCGTCAAATGGCGTGCCCTTCTCGATCAGGCTGTGGATCGCGGCCTCGGCCGACTCCACCTCGAAATGCACAGGCAGATACCAGTCCGGCTGTGCCTCGATACCGGCCCGCTCAAGCCCTTCGAGATAGCCACGATAGCGCTGCATGGCTTCAGGCGCTTCGGTATCGCCAAGAAACAGGATCTTCTCACGGCCCAGCCGCGCCAGATGCGAGGTCGCCCGGCGTCCGCCCATCGTATTGTCGCTGCCGATGGAGCAATAGGACTGCTCCGGCAGTTCCGCGCCCCAGACGACGAACCGGCTGTCCTTGGCCGCCAGCCGGTTGAACTCCACATGCAGCGAGCTCTGCCCGATGAAGATCACGCCATCGGCCCGGCTCGTGCTCATCGCAAAGGCGAGATCCTCATAGGTAGTGGGCGTGATGTGGCTGACGAGGACGTCGCAATTGCGCTCACGCGCGGCTTCGACGACACCGGCGAGCAGATCGAAGAAGAAAGGGTCGTAGATATGCCCGTCACGCGCCTGCGGCTGCGGCACGACCACGGCGATGGTCGCCTCGGCCCCGATCGGGCCGGCGGGCATGCGCTGACGGAAGGGATAGTCCAGCTCTCGCGCCAGCTCCCAGATCGCCTGTTTGGTCCGCCGGTTGATCGCCGGACTGTCATTCAGCGCCCGCGACACGGTCGAGATCGAGACCCCCGCCCGCTTGGCAAGGTCCTCCAGCCGCGTCGACTTTCTGGCGCTGCGCGAATTGTCTTTCGCCATCCTTTTTCCGTCCCCTCAGTCCCCTGCCTCGTCGAGCAGTGCCCAGTAACCGGACCAGGGTTCAATTTGCCTTGGCAGTGAAACGGAAGCGTTAACAGCCCCCGTCTCGTTTGCAAGAACCTGCATCTGGTTCGCAGCAGCTGGCACAAACTCAACAGGCTCAGCTCCTATATTGAAGACGCAGGCGACGCTCTTTCCTTCATGTTCGCGCTGAAAAAAGAGGATCCCCTCGGGCGCCTCATGGAAATGCAGCGTCCCAAGCCTGAGGGCTGGAAGGGACTGGCGAAGCTTGATGAGCGAGCGCGCGACATTCAGCGTCGACACCGGGTCCGCCTCCTGACGGTCGGCTGAGAGGGCATCGTGGAGCGGATCGACCGGCAGCCAGGGCTCGCCCGTCGAGAAGCCCGAATTGGTCGCATCGGCCACCCACGGGATCGGCGTGCGCGCGCCATCCCGGCCCAGCGTGCGCGGCCAGTTGGCAATGGCTTCCGGGTCCTTGAGGTAGTCGAACGGCACTTTCGCCTGCGGCAGACCAAGCTCCTCGCCCTGATAGAGGAAGGCATTGCCGCGGAGCCCCAGCAGTAGCAGCAGCAGCATGTCGGCAGCCTGCTTGCGGTCCTCCGGCGCCGCCCAGCGAGTCACCGCGCGGGGGGCGTCATGGTTCGAAAAGGCCCAGCTCGGCCAGCCCTCATTCGCCACACCGCCCCATTCGCTGAGCGAGCGCACAATGCGCGCCGGCGATAAGCTCTGGGCATAGAGGAAGTCGAAACTGTAGGCGGAATTCAGCCGGCCCTGGCCTTCGGTGAAAGCCTTCATCTCGCCGATCGGGTCCGGCCCGCCAATCTCGGCGACCGTGAACCTGCCGTCATAGCGGTCGAGCAGCGTGCGGATGCGCTCCAGGAAGGCCGGCACTTCCGGCTGGGACATGCTGTAAACATGGCGCTGCATGTCGAAGGGGCGCGTGACCTTCTCCATCGGCAGGCCCGAGGGCGGATTGTCCCGCAGCTCGCGGTCATGCATGGCGAAATTAATCGCATCGAGTCGAAACCCGTCAACGCCCCGGTCGAGCCAGAATGTCGCCGCCGCCAGCAGCGCATCCTGCACCTCCGGATTATGGACGTTCAGGTCCGGCTGGGAGACGAGGAAATTGTGGAAGTAGTATTGCTGGCGCCGGGCGTCCCACTCCCAGGACGGCCCGCCGAAGACCGACTGCCAATTATTGGGCGGCGAGCCATCCGGCTTCGGATCGGCCCAGACATACCAGTCGGCTTTCGGATTGATCTTGTCCTCACGGCTCTCGGCAAACCAGGCATGCTGGTCGGAGGTGTGGGAATAGACCTGGTCGATGATGACCTTCAGGCCGAGACGATGTGCCTTTTCGATCAGCTGGTCGAAATCGGCGAGCGTGCCGAACATGGGATCGACGTCGCAATAGTCGGCGACGTCATAACCATAATCCTTCATCGGCGAGGCGAAGAAGGGCGACAGCCAGACCGCATCGACACCAAGCGAGGCGATATAATCCAGACCCTTGATGATGCCCTGAAGGTCCCCGATGCCGTCGCCTGTGGTGTCGAGAAAACTGCGCGGATAGACCTGATAGATCGTCGCGCCTTTCCACCACGGCGCGTCTGCCCCCGGCTGCGGCGAGGGGGTCGCATTGGCGGCGCTGGCTGGCCTGTTGGTCATGCAGTCGTCCACAACTCTACTCCTCAAGATCACTGTAGCAGATGAGAAAATCCCGCGGCGCAATGGAAATCGCATAGCTGCCGGGGGCTTGCACCTGCGCCGCACAGTCTCCGTGCACGGCCGTCCAGCGCTTTGCCCGGCCATCGACAAGGCTATTGAAATCGCGCGTGTCATTGCCCGCATTGAACGCGATCAAATATTCCCGGCTGCGGGCGGCGTCGAAGCGCGACATGACGAAGAGACCGCCCGCCTTGTCAGAATGACGGATAAGCTGATGGCCGCGCCGCAGCGCCGGATGGGCCTGACGAATGGCCGCCATCTGCGAGATGGCTTCGAAGAGCGGATGGCCGGTATCGAAATTGACATCCGCGGTTGTGGCGTCGGTCCCGACAAGATCATTGTCGAGATAGTCCGGCACCTGGCTTTCGAACATGTCTTCACGCGCGCCGCGATCCCCGCCATCGGACACGAAGCCCTGTTCGTCGCCATAATAGATGGTCGGCACGCCGCGCGAAAACATCAGCATGGCGTGGGCGAGCGTCAGCCGCTCCAGCATCTCCGCATCGTTCATTTCCGGATGCGCCTCACGCAGGAAACCCGCAAACCGGCCCATATCGTGATTGCCGAGGAAGGTCGGCAGGATGGCGGCTGTCTCGAGACCATCGGCATAGGAGTGATCGACGGCAAACAGCTCTTCCAGCCGGCGGGCCGGCGCCCCGTTCACGACGACGTCGCGCACCACACCTTCGAAGGCGAAATCAAGCACGGACGGTAGACCGTCCCGGGTCGTATAGGCAGATAGCCGACCGGCATCGAACTCATAGGCTTCGCCAAAGATATGGAAGTGCTCGATGCCAAGGCTTTCGGCATGCGCCTTCATGGCGGGCGCAAAGGCTTGCCAGAACTCCGGATTTACATGTTTGGCCGTATCGATGCGGAAGCCATCGACCCGAAAATCGGTGATCCACTGCTTGTAGATGTCGATAAAGCCCGCGACCACGCGCGGGTCTTCCGTCATCAGATCGTCCAGCCCGCCAAAATCGCCCATGCGGGAGCTTTCGCCCTCGAAGGCGGAATTGCCCCGATTGTGATAATAGAGCGGATCGTTCAGCCAGGCCGGGTTTTTGCTCGTCTTCTCCCCCTCCGGAACGAACGGCTCATAAGCCCAGCCCGGCTCGGCCAGCTCTTCGAAATTCTCATGTGTGTGATGGGCCGGATCGGTCCCGGCAAAACCGGCATTGATCGCCTCGCCCGTTACGTCGCCGCGCGTCGTCCAGGGATAGTCGCCGATGCTGCGATAGGGACAGGTTTCCTCGGTCGCATCGCCCGGCGCCGCCGTCGCCGCGCATTCGCGGTACTGGATGACGTCGGCGGAATGATTGGTGATGATGTCCATATAGACCTTCATGCCACGTGCGTGGGCGGCATCGACAAAGGCCTTGAAGTCTTCCCGCGTACCGAGATGTGGATCGACGTTGAGGTAATCGGTGATCCAGTAGCCATGATAGGCGGCCGACTCCTGGCCGGGCGGCCCCTGAACGGGCTTGTTCTCGAAGATCGGCGTCAGCCAGATGGCGGTTGCGCCCAGTGCCTCGATATAGTCCAGCCTGTCGGTCAGCCCTTTCAGATCACCACCATGATAGAAGCCATTGTCGGTCGGGTCGAAGCCGGTCTTGAGCCGTCCACCTGAAAGGCCGCCCTTGTCATTCGACGGATCGCCATTCTCGAAACGGTCCGGCATGACGAAATAGATGATCTCGTCCTGCGGCAGCCGGTCGGAGATGGGCGGCGGGGACGGCGTGTCTGCGCCTTGCGCCTGACTCGCGCAGGCCGCGGCGAGCACGCTTGAAGCCAGCATCAGGCCACGCAGTGGAGCGGCATTCAGGCGCATTCTCTCCTCCCTCGTCCGAGCGGATTTTCTTTATCGCTTCCGCAACTTTTTGCATTGCTAGCATGCGCAGATACGGATGCAAGGCCGAAATAACAAAATCCATACACCGCAAGCCAGAATCGTCTTTTCTTTCTATCAAAGCTTGCCCAATTCTCTCACCGCCCAGGTCATCTGAATTTCAAATTTTGAATTGACTTGCACAAGTTTGCAACGCACTCTTCCCGCCAAAGAATAGACCGGACCATTGGGAGGATCCGCCATGACACAGGCCAAGGCCTTAAAGGCCCTCACCCTCGTTTTTGCCGGATTCTCAGGGCTCGGCGGCATTGGCCCGGCGACTCTGAGCCCCTCCGTCGCAGTGGCGCAAGAAAGCATGCCCGCCAGCTCGGCCAGCGTTGACGCAACCTCCCCCGATGGGCGCACCGAAATCAGCCTTGCCACAGCCAATGGCCAGCCCGTCTATACCGTCACCCGCGATGGCAAACCGCTCATCGCCCAATCGAAACTCGGCCTACGTTTTGCCAGCGGCGCGAATCTCGACCGGGGTTTCGAAATCACAGAGACCGCAGCCGACAGCCACGACGAGACCTGGCAGCAGCCCTGGGGCGAGAAGCGCACTGTGCGCGATCTTCACAACGAGATCACGGCACGCTTTACATCGACCGATGATGGCCCGGAGCGCAGCTTTACCGTCCGCGCCCGCGTTTTCGATGCGGGCGTCGCCTTCCGCTATGAAGTGCCGGATACGGGCGAGCGTGCGCTGGTCGATGAGATCACGGAATTCGCCGTCGAGCCGAACGCCACATCGTGGTGGACACCGGCCGGCGAATACAACCGCTATGAATACATCTACAAGACGACCCCGGTGCGCGACATCTACCGCGTCCACACACCCTATACGCTGAAATACGACGTGGAAGGCGCCGACGGCCCCTATCTCGCCATCCACGAGGCCGCTCTAGTCGACTATGCCGGCATGTGGCTGGACCAGCGCCGTGCGGGCGTCCTCGAGGCCGAACTCGCCCCACGCCATGACGGCACCAAGGTCAAGATCGACGGCGCCTTCAAGACGCCCTGGCGCGTCATCCAGATCGCCGACACCGCAGCCGGGCTCGTCAATGGCGCCGACATCTATCTGAACCTCAACGCGCCGAACCAGCTCGGCGATGTCTCCTATTTCGAACCCGGAAAATATGTCGGCATCTGGTGGGGCATGCACATCAACAAATACACTTGGGGCTCGGGACCAGACCATGGCGCAACAACCGGGAACACGAAGCGCTATATCGACTTTGCGGCCGAGAACGGCTTTTCCGGCGTGCTGGTCGAGGGTTGGAACATTGGCTGGGACGGGGACTGGTTCAACAATGGCGACAAGTTCCGCTTCGCCGAACCCTACCCGGATTTCGACATCGAAGCCTTGTCGGACTACGCCGCCAACAAAGGCGTGAAACTGATCGGCCACCACGAAACCGCCGCCAATCTACCGAACTATGAAAGCCAGCTCGATGCGGCCTTCCAGCTCTATCGGGACAATGGCTATTCCACGGTGAAGACCGGCTATGTCGCCGATGCGAGCGACCTCGTGCTTGAAGATGAAGAGGGCTTCCGCCGCTATGGCTGGCATGCCGGCCAGGAGCGGGTTGTCCATGACCTTAATGTGCTGAAGAAGGCGCATGAATACGGCCTCGCCATCAATGCGCACGAACCGGTGAAGGACACTGGCCTTCGCCGCACCTACCCGAATGCCGTCAGCCGCGAAGGCGCCCGCGGCATGGAATTCAATGCCTGGGGCAGCCCACCCAATCCGCCGGAGCACACTGCCATCCTGCCCTATACCCGCCTGCTCGCCGGCCCGATGGACTTCACGCCCGGCATCTTCGACCTGATGCCGAATGGCGAGGACAACGAGAACCGTATCCAGACGACGCTCGCAAAACAGCTCGCACTATATGTCGTGATCTACAGCCCGGTGCAGATGGCCGCAGACCTGCCGGAGAATTACGAAGCCAATCCGGAGCCTTTCCAGTTCATCAAGGATGTGCCGGCCGACTGGGAGACCTCCATCGCGCTCGATGGCGAGGTGGGAGATTTCATCGTCCAGGCCCGCAAGGACAGGAAATCCGATGACTGGTATGTCGGCGCGCTGACGGACGAGACCGCGCGTACAGTGTCCGTCCCCCTCGATTTCCTTGATGACGGCCGCAGCTACACCGCTGAGATCTATCGCGACGGCGAGGACGCCGATTGGCAGACCAACCCTTATGCCATCACCATTGAAAGTCGCACCGTGACGGCCCCGGACACGCTGGAACTGCCCCTCGCGTCATCCGGAGGGGCAGCGGTCCGGCTGGTGGCCGGGCGATAGCCGGCAGAAGAGATTGCGCCTGCTGAACGATACGAAGATGGCCGGGGAGGTAAAAGCGATGCAGAAACCCAAGCTGAGCTTCGGCCAGATCTGGAACATGTGTTTCGGATTTCTCGGCATCCAGATCGGCTTCGACCTGCAAAATGGCAATGTCAGCCGCATCTTCCAGACGCTTGGCGCCAGCATCGATTCCTTGCCCATCCTCTGGATCGCGGCCCCGCTGACCGGGCTGATCGTCCAGCCCATTGTCGGACATTTCTCCGACAAGACATGGGGACGGCTCGGCCGCCGTCGGCCCTATTTTCTGGTCGGTGCGGTCCTGGCGAGCCTGGCCCTGTTCGTGATGCCGAACTCTCCGGCGCTCTGGGTCGCGGCCGGAACGCTCTGGATCATGGACGCCTCGCTGAACATCACCATGGAGCCGACGCGCGCCTTTGTCGGCGACATGCTGCCCGACCAGCAGCGCACCACCGGCTACGCCTTGCAGAGCTTCTTCATCGGCCTCGGGGCCGTCATTGCCGGCGCCCTGCCCTGGCTGATGACCGAGTTCGGCGTCTCGAACACCGCGCCCGAAGGCGAGATCCCGATGACGGTGCATCTCGCCTTCTATGCAGGCGGGGCCGCGCTCTTCCTCGCCGTCCTGGTGACCGTGCTGACCACGCCGGAATATTCGCCCGAACAGATGGAGCGCTTCGAGGCCGCCCGGCGCGAAGCGCTCGGCCTTGGTGACGAGACCGAAGATACGCCCCCGCCGCGCTCAGCCCGGGCTTTCTATACAGGGGGGCTGATCTGGCTCGCGGTCGGTCTGCTACTTGCCGCCTTTTTCCATGCCGGACGGATGGACCCACGGCCCGGCTGGCTCACCTGGCTGGGCGATGTCGAGTTCAAGCAGGACCTCTATGTCTTTGCCGCGCTGGTCGCCGGTTTCGGCGTGATCCAACTCGTCGCCGGCACCATACGCTCAAGCGGAAAGAGCGAGAACGGCTTCATGGAAGTCGTCGGCGACCTCTTCCGAATGCCGAAAACAATGCGACAGCTCGCCGTGGTGCAGTTCTTCTCCTGGTTCGGCCTGTTCGCCATGTGGATCTACGGCACGCCCGCTGTGGCCGAGCATCACTACGGCACCAGCGATGCGGCAACCGCGCTCTATCAGGAAGCCGGCAACTGGTGGGCGCTGCTTGGTGCGGTGCGCAACGGTGTGGCTGCCGCCGCCGCGCTCGCCATCATCTGGCTCGCCGCGCAGGTCGACCGGCGCAAGCTGCATGCGATCTGCATAAGCCTCGGTGCGCTTGGTTTTGCAGGCATGATCCTGATCGACGATCCGGCCCCGCTGGTCCTGCCCATGGTGGGGGTCGGCGTGGCCTGGGCGGCGATTGTCTCGGTGCCCTATGCCATCCTCGCCGGCTCGGTCCCGGCGCGGAAAATGGGCGTCTATATGGGCATCTTCAACATCTTCATCGTGGTGCCGCAGCTCGTCGCGGCCACCCTGCTCGGCTTCCTGCTCCGCACCTTTTTCGGCAATGAACCGATCTGGGCCTTTGCCATCGCGGCCGCCTCCTTCGCCCTGGCCGCTATCGCCGTCCTCTTTGTCTCCGACACCGCGGAAGAGGCCTCGCCTGAGCCCATAGGAGCCGAGACATGAGAGCCCTGATCACCACCCTCGCCACGCTGGCGCTTATGTCCGGCCCGGCGCTCGCGCAGGACACCGACACGAAGTGGCAGCCCGAACCTTATGTGAAGCTCGACCATCCGGACTGGGCGAAGGACGCTGTTCTCTACCAGATCAATACCCGCCAGTTCACACCCGAAGGCACTTTCGCGGCGGCCAAGAAAGAACTCGACCGGCTCGACGCGCTCGGTGTCGACATTCTCTGGCTGATGCCCATCCACCCGATCGGCAAGACAAACCGCAAGGGCAGCCTCGGCTCGCCCTATTCGGTGAAGGACTATTATGGCGTGAACCCGGAATTCGGCACGCTGGATGACCTCAAATCCTTCGTCGATGCCGCCCATGAAAGAGACATGCACGTCATTCTCGACTGGGTCGCCAACCATACCGCCTGGGACAATCCGCTCGTGACCGAACACCCCGACTGGTACGAGACCGACTGGGATGGCGACTTCATGCCGACACGCTGGTGGGACTGGTCGGACATCATCGATCTCGACTATTCCAGCCCGGAGGTCCGCGAATACATGGCCGGGGCGCTGCGCTATTGGGTCGAGGAAGCCGGCATCGATGGCTACCGCGCCGATGTCGCGGGCTATGTCCCACTCGACTTCTGGGAGACGGTGCGCGCCGAGCTCGACACCATCAAGCCGGTCTTCATGCTGGCTGAATTCGACCAGCGCGACGTCCATGCCCGCGCTTTCGACGCCTCTTACGCATGGGACTGGAAGAATACGATGCAGGCCATTGCCGAGGGCGAAGCCGGCGCCAATGCCTTTTTCGGATACTATGCCGAGACGGACGGCGCCTGGCCGCACGACGCCTATCGCATGACCTATACCTCCAACCATGACCAGAATGCCTGGGACGGCGCGGCCCCCGACATCTATGGCGACGCATATGAAGCGGCCATCGTCCTCTCCTTTGTCGGCGAGGGCCTGCCGCTCATCTATAATGGCCAGGAAGCGGGCAATACGAAGGAACTCGAATTCTTCGAGAAAGACCCGATTGCGTGGCGCGATTCTCCGGTGGGCGATCTTTTCAAGTCTCTTATCGAGCTGAAAACCGAGACCTCAGCCCTCCACAATGGGGCCGCCGGGGCGCGGATGGTGCCGGTGGTGAACACAGCGCCAGACGCCGTGCTTTCCTTCACCCGGTTCGACAGCAATGGCGGGGTCTTCGCCGTGCTCAACCTCTCACCAGAAAGACAAACCGTGCGCTTCACCGATGGGCCTTATGCGGGCGCGTATACCGAATACTTTTCGGGCAAACCTCTCACAATCGACGCAAAGACCGCGCTTGACCTGCCCGCCTGGAGCTACAGGGTGTTCACGAAGCAGGGTGGATAAGGACACAGACGAGGATGCTCGCAGGGATCGAGGCTGGCGGAACCCGGATGGTCTGCGCCGTGGCGGAGCACCCCGCCCACATCCGCGAGCGCATCGAGATCCCGACCACCACGCCGGAAGAGACGTTCGGCCACATCCGCGATTTCCTGAAAGCCCAGCGCTCCGTCCGCGCCATTGGCGTGGCGGCTTTCGGGCCGGTCGACATCGACAAGCGCTCGAAGACCTATGGCCAGGTTCTGAATACGCCGAAGCCCGGCTGGACGGGCGCTTCCTGGTTCAAGGCCTTTTCGGGTTTCACGGTGCCCTTCAAGATCGAAAGCGATGTCTCTGGCGCCTGCCTCGGCGAATACGCCCATGGCGCCGGGCGCCATCAGAAGACGCTCGCCTATGTCACGGTCGGGACCGGCATCGGCGCGGGCATCGTGAATGACGGCCGCGTGCGCAACGGCACAGGCCATTACGAGATGGGCCATATCCCGGTTCGCCGCGACCCGGACGACACCTATGGCGGCCACTGCCCCTTCCATGCCGACTGTCTTGAGGGGCTGGCCTGCGGCCCGGCTATCCAGGCGCGCTGGGGCGAGCCGCTGTCGCACCTCGGTGAAGGCGCCGTCGCGCTGGAGGCAAGTTATCTCTCGCAGCTGGCGCTCACCATCATCCTCGCGCACATGCCAGGCCGCATCATTGTCGGCGGCGGCGTGATGAAGACACCCGGCCTGATCGAGGCGCTGCGCGAACAAACGCAGGACCGCCTGGCCGGCTATGTTCGTCGTGGGGCACTATCGGGCGATCTCTCCGATTATATCGTCCCGCCAGGCCTCGGCGAGGCAGCAGGCGTCACCGGGGCCTTGCTGCTGGCTCAGCAGGCCGCACGTGAGGCTGTCGAGAGATGACCTGTCTATCGATTTCGCGCGACAAGAAAGGTGTTCACCGTCAGGCGCGCCTCCTCGTCCGGCTCGCCAATATAGTCCGCCCTCGGAATATCTCCGGAATGCAGGCAGAGGCCACGATAGAGCACCATGCGATTGACCCGTGCCTCGACTTGCCCGATCTGCTCGAACTGGTCGGTGGACCCGGAAAAATAGCGTTGCGGCGGAAGGCCAATGGCGTTGGCCTCGGCCTGAAGCGTGCGGTCATAGATGTCGAACCGGTCAGCACTGATCGTCTCGAACCCCGTGGAGCAATGCCGGTAGAAGCTGGTCCCGCCATACTCCGGTCCGCTCAGATAGTGCAGCAGGGCGACGAAACCGGGATTCGTCCCGTCAAAGTGCGGCAGGCACTGGATCGGCGTCAGTTCATCCGGCGGCGTTGTCACCCTGGAGAAGTTGCATTCCACAAGCCTCGCGCCTGCCTCCATGTCGAAAACATCGGTCAGGATATCCTGCAACAGGTCGATCCGTTCAGCGAGATAACCCGACGGGGCCGGCGCCCGATGGCCTGGATAGTGACGCCCGCCCGGCGCATAATCCTGCCGAGCCGCCTGTTCCTGGAGCGCATCCGGACTGGAGAAGAAGTCGTCTATGACGACGACGGGCTCGCCTTCGTCGCCCGGATAGAGGACATGATAAGGCAGCGTCTGGCCAAGCTGGTCAGCGTTGTCCGTCATTCTTTCGCGTTTCCCCGCTCTCTTGCAGGTTTCATATCAGGAAAGCTGCGACATTGCACCGCAGCAACTGCAGGAGACCCGTCATGACAGGGGATCCTGTGCGCGATGTGGTCATTGTCGGCGGCGGCTCGGCCGGCTGGATGACGGCGGCTGCGCTTGCCAATGCCACGCAGGGCGCCTGCCGGATCACGCTGATCGAGTCCGAGGCGATCGGCACGATCGGCGTTGGCGAAGCCACCATTCCGCCCGTGAAATACTTCAATGCCCGCCTCGGCATCGACGAGGCCACCTTCCTTCGCGAGACCAGCGGCACGTTCAAGCTCGGCATTGAGTTCAGGAACTGGACCCGGGAGGGGCACACCTACTCCCACCCCTTCGGCCAGTATGGCGCCGAGTTCGACGAGGTGCCCTTCTACCAATACCTCATCCGGGAACTGATCGCCGGACGCGAAACCACCGTTGATGACTACACGATGGCCTGGGCGGCGGCGAAAGCCGGAAAGTTCGAGCATCCGGCGCGGGACAAACGTCTCATCCAGTCGACCTTCGATTATGCCTATCACTTTGATGCTACCCTCTATGCCCGTTTTCTGCGTGGCCATGCCGAACAGCGCGGCGTCGTCCGCACCGAAGGTCGCGTGGTGGACGTGTATCAGGACAGCGAAAGCGGGTTCGTTCGATCAGTAACATTGGAAGACGGGCGAACCTTCGAGGGGGACCTCTTCATCGACTGCACGGGCTTCCTCGGCCTGCTCATCGAGAAGACACTGAAGACAGGCTTCGAGGACTGGTCGCACTGGCTGCCCTGCAACCGCGCCGTTGCCGTCGCCTGCACGGGCAGTGGATCGCTCCTGCCCTATACACAATCGACAGCGAAGACAGCGGGCTGGCAATGGCGCATCCCGCTGCAGCACCGCGTCGGCAACGGCTATGTCTATTGTGCCGACCATCTTTCAGCAGACGATGCGGAAGCCGAGCTTCTGCGCTCGATCGAGGGCAAGCCACTGGCCGACCCGCGCCATCTGCGCTTTCAGACGGGGCGCCGGCGGAAATTCTGGAACCGGAATGTCGTTGCCATCGGCCTGTCGGCCGGCTTCATGGAGCCACTTGAATCGACCAGCCTGCATCTCATCCAGTATGGCATCATGCGCCTTCTCGCCCTCTTCCCGGACAGGCAAATGTCGCCGCTTCTGGCGGAAGAATACAATGCGCTGACTATGGCCGAATATGAGCGCATTCGGGACTTTCTCATCCTGCACTACAAGGCAACCGAGCGGCGTGGCGACGGCTTCTGGCGCCATTGTGCGGAGATGGAGATACCCGACCGGCTCGCCTACAAGATCGAGCATTTCCGCCGCCACGGCATGATCGTGTCCGATGAGCGCGAACTTTTCGCCAATCCGAGCTGGATCGCGGTCTATCTCGGCCAGGGCATTGTCCCGGAGCGCGCCCCGGCGCTCTCGGGCCTTCGCCCCCAAGTCCCGGTCGAAGAGCGCATGGCACAGGTCCGCGCGGCGATGACAGACGCCGTCGCCGCCATGCCGGACCATCGCGCCTATATCGAGCGCTATTGCAAATCAGCCTTGCAGTGAGAACGCAGGAAGTCGGTGTGCCCCGGCAGCTGGGCTTCGGCCTTGGCGATGATCGCCTGCACGTCGGAGAGGAAACGCGCTAATTGCTCCGATGACAGACGGTCTGCCATGGCGTGATAGCCTTTCGGCATCAGCCCCTGCCCCACCATGACCTGCACCCAGCTCGACTCGCGGAAAAGGTCTTCCGGATCCTTGAACAGGTGCCCGCCGCCCTCGAAGAGAGCCATTTTCGCCTTCAGGCTGTCCGGCACATCCATAGTCGCGCAATAGCGCCAGAACTCGGAGTCATCGCGGTCGGTGCGGTGATAATGCAGGATCAGGAAATCGCGGATCAGCTCATATTCGTGGCCGACCCGGCGATTATACTCCTCGATATTGGCAGCTTCGAAATCGCGAGTCGGGAAAAGCTCGACGAGACGCGAGACATTCGACTGGATGAGATGAATCGAGGTCGATTCAAGCGGCTCCAGAAAACCACTCGATAGCCCGATGGAAACACAATTCTTCGCCCAGAACCGCTCGCGCCGCCCGGTCGTGAAGCGCAAGGGCTTCGGGTCGGCGAGCGGTCGGCCGTCGAGATTGGCGAGCAACAGGTCTGCCGCGCGCGTCTCGTCCATAAACGCGTCGCAGAAGACGTGGCCATTGCCGGTGCGGTGCTGCAGTGGAATGCGCCACTGCCAACCGGCCTCGCGCGCCATCGCCCTGGTGTAGGGCAAAAGCGGCTCGGTCTGTTCGGAGGGCACGGCCAGCGCCCGGTTGCAGGGCAGCCAGTGGGACCAGTCACGATAGCCGACACCGAGCGCGCCCTCGATCAACAGGCCGCGAAAACCGGAACAATCGATGAAGAGTTCGCCCGCGACACGCTCACCGTTTTCCAGCTGCACCGCCTCGATAAAACCCGTTTCGCCGTTCAGATCGGTGCCGGTGATCCGCCCTTCGACACGCCTCACGCCAGCGGCCTCGGCATGGCGTCTCAGGCAGGCGGCATAGAGCGTGGCATCGAAATGAAAGGCATAGGCAAGCCCCGTCATCGGCGTATTACCGACCCGTTCCATCCGCCCGAACTTGTTCGCATAGGCGACACGATGATGCAGGGAATAGTCCCACAGGCTGGCGGCGCTGCCTTCGGCCCGCGCGCGCAGCCAGTAATGATGAAACTGCAGACTGGAAAGGTTGATGCCCGGATCGCCGAAAGTGTGGAGATAGCGCTCGCCGATATGCCCCCAGTCGGAGAATTCGATGCCGAGCTTGAAGCTCGCCCGGGTGTCCCGGACAAAGGCATCCTCGTCGAGGCCGAGAATGGCGTTCAATCGGCGGATCTGCGGGATGGTCGCTTCCCCCACCCCGACCGTACCAATCTGCTCGGACTCGATCAGCGTGATGTCGAGATGGGCGGGCAGCAGCTTGCGCAGGGCAGCCGCCGTGATCCAGCCCGCCGTGCCGCCACCGGCAATTACCACCTTTTCGATCTGCGGCCGCGCCATGCCCTTGTCCTGTTCATACTGACCGCAAAGCTTAGCTCTGCCAGCCCAAGAAAAAAGGCCCGCCCTGGTCGGGGCGGGCCACTCACGATCCGGGAGGTAATTGAGGATCCTAGAAGGATTTTGAGATCGTGAAGTTATAGGTCGTGCCGTAAAGCTCGTGACGGCTGACAAAATACTCCGATGTCGGAACATCAGGCCCGCCGGCAACGGCCGGATCATAGAAGAGCTGGTTCTCGGTGCGGAACGGCTCGTCGGTGATGTTGTAGACTTCGAGATTGACCGCAAAGCCTTCCAGCGGACCGCTACCCCACTCATAACCGATCTGGGCGTCGAGAATGGTTTCGTCCATCGCCCGCGCGCCGCTCAGCGTGCCGTCGAACTGCAGGATTTCCGAGAGGAAGCCGGAGCGGCGACGCGCGCTCAACTTCGCCTGCCAGCCATGGTTCTCGTAATAGACATCCCCCGACCAGACGATGTCCGACTGCCCCGGAATGGTGATCTCATTGCCGGTCTCGTCCTCCAACCCATTCTCGGTAAAGGTGTAGGATGCGCCGAAACCGAAACCTTCCAGCGCCGGGGGCATCTCGACCACATCATCCAGGCTGATCCGCGCGGTCAGCTCATAGCCTTCCATCGAGCCATCCGCAAAGTTGACCGGCCCGCTAAGACGCGTCGGCACGACCTCGGGATTATTTGCCGCGAAATCGCCAAGCCCGCTCGCCTCATAATATTGGGTACCGTCGACGATGACAGAGCGGTCGAGCACCCAGTCGTCGAACTCTTTGCGGAAGAAAGCGACCGACAGGGCACTGGCCTCACCGAAATACTTCTCGAAAGCGATGTCGAACTGGGTCGACTTGTAGGGCCGCAGGAAGGGGTTGCCGCCCTCCAGGGTCGAACAGGTCCGCTCCGGCGGATCGGCATCGACCACCGCATCGGGCACGCCATCGCCATTGCCGTCCGGGCAGACCAGTGTGTTGCGGTTGAAACTCTGGTTCGCCGCGAGCTGGTCGAGCCGGGCGCGCGTCAGCGTCTTCGCCGCGGCAAAACGGACCAGCGTATCCGGCATCACCTCAAGCGACAGGTTCAGGCTCGGCAGGAAGTTCGTATAGTCTTCCTCGATGGTCTGGGTCCCGCTACCGGCGAGCGTGCCAGTCGAAGTCTGCGTCGTGTCGACATATTGGAAGCCGACATTGCCGCGCAGGGGCATGTCGCCAATCTCGCTGTCGATGGTCGCCATGCCGTACCAGGTCGTGACGTCTTCCTCGACGACCCATTCGGTTTCAACACAGCCGGCGACCTCTTCGCAATCCTGCACGAAATAGGTGCCGTCGCTCAGCAGAGGCCCCGGATTGTAGGCAATGATGTCGAGGCCGATATCGCCGCTATCGGTCTGGCCGATGACGGAGCCATCGGGGATCGTCACCTCACCATCGGTGAAGGCTTCGGACTCGCGCAGATAGAAGGGGTTGTCGTTGAACGTCTTCTCGCGGTCAGTCTTGAGCACCCCGCCCGTCAGGCCTGAAATGAAGGGCACATCGAGGGCATATTCCGCCTCCAGACGGATCTGGGAAAGCTCGTCCTCGATGTCGGTCTCACGCAGGAAGCCGACCTGTCCCCAGCCGCCCGGATCGGTCAGCACCACCGTGCCCGGATCGGTATAGTCAAGATCGTGGCCAATACTGTACTCGCCATTGTCCGGGAAGGTGAAGCGCAGCGTGTCGGTCGGGCCGGAGCCGGCAAAGCCGGTGCCTGCATAGGACTCGTAGTCGACGTCGGAGCGGTCGAGGCTCGAATAGCTGACATCGCCCGTGATGCTCAGACGCTCGGTCACGGCGTAGGTGGAGTTGATGCCGAGCGCGAGGATCTCCGCCTGGCTGCCCTCGGTATCGGTGCGCAGGATCGGATTGACCGGCGCGTAGGTGGCCGAGTCGGCGAAAGCGCCATTGCCCGGCGTGACATCCGCACTCGTCCCGCTCCACGAGGCAATCGGCGTTTCGACACCGCGGAAGATGCCGGAGTCTTCCGTATCCGTATAGAAACCATCGACCACCGTCTGCCAGCGGCCGCTCGGCTCGAATTGCAGCGTGCCGGCAACCGATGTGCGCTCGAACTCACGCGAGGAAACGCCGGTGCGCGGATTGTCCGATGGATAGATCGTTCCACCGCCCGGCTCGGTCGAGGAGGTCTGCCCCTGATTGGTCTTCAGTTCGCGCGAATAGAATTGCGTCGGGTTGGACTGGATGGTGGCGCCCAGCGACCAGCCAATCGTGCCGGCCTCGTTCTGATCGATATAGGAAGCGAAATAGCGATAGCCGTCATCGTCGAAATCGGGATTGAGTTGGCCGTTGTCGTTAAGCACATATTTGCCGGACAGGTTGAACTGACGGTTCGAATAATCGAGCGGGCGCACCGTGCGCAGATCGACCGCCCCGGCAATGCCGGTCGCGGCGAGTGTCGCATCCGGCGACTTGTAGACCACGCCCTGGGCGATGAGTTCGGAGGGGAACTGGTCGAACTCGACGCCGCGATTGTTGCCGGCGGAAACGACCTCGCGGCCATTCAGAAGCGCCAGCGAGAAGTCCGGACCAAGGCCACGGATGGAGATCTGCTGAGAACGGCCGCGCACACGCTGCGCAGTGACACCCGGCAAACGTGCCAGCGAGTCGGCAATGGACAGATCCGGCAGCTTGCCGATGTCTTCCGCGGAAATCGCCTCGACGATGGAGGTCTCGTTCTTTTTGACATTCAGGGAATTTCGGATCGAGCCGCGAATACCCGACACGGTCACCACATCGAGGCGCGCCGTGCCATCTTCCTGGCCAGTCTCTTCATCGACGGTGGCGGGCGTTTGCGCGGTTGTTTCGGTGTCAGTCTCTTGCGCTTGCGCGGGCGCAGCGAACATCAGCATGGCCCCAGTCGCAGCGCCTGCAAGCAGCCTGCCCCGGATGGACTCCGTGATTGCCATATTTTCCTCCCTGACAATGCGAGCTTTTATCTCGTCGCTGACAGCGTATCGCAAAAATGCGCAAAGATTGCAAACCAAAATCTTCACTTTTCCGCCATGATTGCGATAAAGCTCGCTCATTGTGCCTTTAAGTGGTAATGAAAAGCCATTTTTAGCGCACGACAGATCACGCAAAATTTGCAAATATTCGCAAAATTCTCAAAGACGCAAAGTCTGTTGCCCTTTTCAGCCCTGCCGCGACAGGATCCTGACTTGGCGCCGTGGGTACAGTCTGGTCCAATGGCGCCCATGACCGATGAAGAGCTTGCCCTCATGTTTGAGCCCCTCATTCGCGAGGAGCTGAACGAACTGAAAGCTTTGCGCGAGCGGTCGGAAGGTGACCGCAAACCGGTCGAACTCGACCAGCAGAGCATCGGGCGTGTCTCGCGCATCGATTCGCTCCAGGTCCAGGCGATGTCGAAAGCGGCCGAGGCCCGGCGTCAGCAGCGTGTCCGGGCCCTCGAAGCAGCCCTCCAGCGTCTTGAAGACGGCGAGTTCGGCTACTGTACCGAATGTGCCGAACCGATCGCGCCCGGCCGGCTCAAAACCGACCCGGCCGCCACACGCTGCATCGGCTGCGCAAGCTAAAAACAAGCATTCAACCGAAACTTGCACTCCCCAGAGCGTGAGCCGGGAGAAGCTTGTGGCATGCCCACCGTCTCTATCCGGCCGCACAACACTTCGCCCCACGCGCATCCTGTTGTTATCGCAACAGCCTCAGGACCCGTCTCTTATCCACAGGTTTCGCGCATTCGTGAATAAATCGCATATTGTCATAAATCCGTCACGCCCCATATCGCCGATCGAAGTCTGGGAGACTTAAATCGGAGATTTAGAGTATGGCAGATCGCCCTCTCCCAGACACGCCCATTTCACGTCCATGCTTCCTGGCGCTCGCAGCGCTTCCGATTGCGTTCAGCCTGGTCGTTATCCTGATCCATTTCACAGCCCCGGAACTCAGCGCCTGGCTGTTCGAGGAAGGCTGGCCGCCGGTCGAAATGTCCCAGGTCATCATTCCGCTCATCGGCGCCGGGCTGGCGATCTTCTATCGCGGGACACGCCAGACCGGTCATATCCCGCTCATGAAGCCGTGGCTGATCATATTTGCCCTGGGCTGTGTCTATATTGCTGGAGAAGAGGCCAGCTGGGGCCAGCATTTTTTTGGCTGGTCGACCGGAGAAGGCTGGTCGGCCATCAATGTCCAGGACGAAACCAATCTTCACAATACGAGCGCCTGGCTGAACCACAAACCCCGAGCGCTTGTTCAATTGGCCGCCCTTTTCACCCTGATATTGGCGCCTGCCATCCGTCACATGGAAAAGCTGTCAGACGTCCGCCAGCGCTTTGGTGTGTTTCTGCCCGGCCCCGTCTGCATGTCCAGCGCCGCGACCGTGATCTTCTGGATCCTGGCCGAGGAAGCCCGCAAGAGTTTTGGCATGGTCGATCTGGTGCCGCGAGAATCCGAAGCCCAGGAAACGGCCCTGTACCTGTTTATCGTGACATATATTTACGAACTTGGCCGCCGCCTACCTCTCAGGAGGGCCACTTCTGCCTGAGCATTAGCGGCATCACACGCTGCCATGACTGCAGAGGACGAAAACGGCGGATTTTCCTTGAAAACCGACGGGTCTCACGAATTTCCAAACACGCTTTAAGCATTCATTCTCGTATAGCTGATACATGCTTGACTGTAGGAATGAGGACAGGGGCAGAGCCTTTGGATCAGGCAGCGACCATCGGGCTGACCGTACCGGCAGTTGCAGGAAGCATGTGCGCAATCTTCCTGTGTTTCTGGTACTATAACCGCCAGGACAAGGCGACGCTGGCTTTCGCAGTCGCCTTCGCTTTTGGCGCTATTGGCTTCACCTTGAACCATTTCGTGTTGGCCAAGGACACGCTCGCCAATGCGATCACTCATAATACATTCTATGCAGCTGGCCTTTACCTGCTGCTCGACGGTATCCACCGCGCCTTTTCGAAAAAAATGCCCGTTTTGATATTGGCAGCGATCGGCACAAGCAGCGTTGTCGGCGCGACCATCATACAGGCTTCGCCCGCCGAACTCAGCCAGCGCATTCTCTGGATTAACACGCTGCAGGGCTGCATGTTTGTCGTCAGCGCATTCTCGCTCTGGGGCATCTGGAAGCGCAACTGGACCGGTGCGACCACCTATGCAGCCTTATTGCTCTGCACCCTCAACGCAATGACCTTGGCGCCCTACAACATCATCCGCTCGATGATCACCCCGGAGACTTTTTTCCAGACAGTCTATTGGGGCACGATGAATGTTATCTCCACCCTGTCCCTGCTAGCGATGGGCGGCAGCCTGATCGCCGTCTGCGTCATGCAGCGCCTGAACGCCCTGCGCGAAGATGCCGAACGCGACTTCCTCACCGGCCTGAAGACGAGACGCGCCTTTGAAGAAGCCGCGCGTCAGTATTGCGCAAACCGCTCCGGTGACATCGCCGCCAGCCTCATCCTGATCGACATCGACCACTTCAAGCTGATCAATGACGAATACGGCCATGCCGCCGGCGATGCCGTCATCAGCGCCTTCGGCACCTTTCTGATGCGCCAGACCCGGTCGA
The DNA here is from genome assembly GCF_002088975.1 of Henriciella aquimarina. Taxonomy (GTDB): domain Bacteria; phylum Pseudomonadota; class Alphaproteobacteria; order Caulobacterales; family Hyphomonadaceae; genus Henriciella; species Henriciella aquimarina. The sequence continues at coordinate 75,340 of NZ_NCST01000103.1, read as the reverse complement.
GCGACCTGGCTGGCCGGATGGGCGGGGAAGAATTCTGCCTCCTCCTGCCCGGCACCGACATGCTGGGCGCGCGTCAACTGGCCATACGCCTGAAACGGACACTGGCAGACCTCAGCCTTGCGCAGCTGCCCGATCACGCCAACATTACCGCCAGCTTCGGCGTTGCCGAACTCGGCGCACGGACCCTGTTCGAGGACGCTTATCCCATGGCGGATGCGGCGCTTTATGCCGCCAAGACGCGCGGACGCGACCGCGTGGTCTGCGCCGAGCAGCCAGAGGATCCCGGCCGCCCCATCAGGCGCCAGCGCTATCCAGTGCCGGCAAGCCAGCCAGACACCGCTGGCGCGCGCATCGCTTCCTGATCAGGCCGCTTCGGCAATCCGCTTCAGCGACTCGCCGGCGGCATTACCGGACGCCTTGGCCGCGATATCGCCAAGCGAAACCATGCCCTGAAGCTCTTTCGCCCGGTTCATCACCGGCAATCGGCGGACTTCCTGCTCGGCCATGTTCTCAGCGACCTTCTCAATGTCCTCATCATCGTAGCAATACAGCACACGGTCGCTCATCAGCTCGCGCACCTTCGTATGACGGACATCCCTGTTGGTGGCCACGGCGCGCGTGACGATGTCCCGGTCGGTAATCATCCCGACCAGCTTGTCATTATCGGCAACGGGAAGCGCCCCGATACCTTCGCGCTCCATCTTGGTCGCCGCAAGCTGCAGACTTTCGTCGGACCCGATGAAGCTGCAATCACGATGCATGATGTCACGGATTTGCATGGCTAACCTCCATTCCGGCTCGCCCTTTGAGGGGTTCGGGCTCAGGACGATCCTGACATGGCCGCGACGCCGGCGAGCCTTCTTCTAGACGCCCGGCACCTCTCCCGAAGGCTTCCTCTTATGCCCCACCAACACGATGGCCCTGACAGCGTTCCACGGGTTAACGGATCGAAATCCGAGGCGCGCGCAGCTTAGCTGTGACGGACTTCTGCGGCCTCGCCCAAAAGCGCGTGCCACGCCTCTTCATGTGCCTCTGTCCAGGCCACTCCCAGCAGATCGCGGAAGACGTCCCGCATGGCGGTAAACATGATGTCGAACTCGTCTTCTGCGATGCCATAGCCTTCGTGATGGCTTCGGTTGGCAGCCAGTTGCATGGCCTGGGTTTCGTCGCCCTCGGCAATCCCGATGAGACAAGTCAGGCTGGTCTCCAGCATCGTTGCGCGAACCTCGCCGCCCGCATCCATCACGAACAGGTCCGCGAATTCCGGGCGTAACTCGAACAGTCGCTTATAGATTCGCGGTCCGGGATCCGGACAGAGGGTGCCGGCCCGTTCCAGCGTCTCGATGATGAGGCCTGTCTCAGCCATATTGCTCATGCCCCTTCCTGAGAGAGGTTACGCCCCACATCCATAAGGACAATCCCGCATGGCCTTCTCCGTCCAGCCCCCTTTCAACGTGTCCTCGGTCCTGCCCCAACGTGACACTTGTCCAGCCCAACCCTGCATGCTCTCTGACAGGCATCAGAGGATAAGGAGAAGCTCCATGTCGGACAAACCTGAAAGCGTTGGCAATGAAGTGCTCTATGAGGTGAAGGATCATATCGCGGTCGTCACGCTCAACCGCCCCGACAAGCGCAATGCCGTCAATGGCGCTGTCGCCTCCGCCCTTGGCTGGATCTGTGAAGAGACCGAACGCGATGACGATGTGCGCGCCTGTATCCTGGCCTCATCGCTGGACTCGACCTTCTGCGCCGGAGCCGATCTGTCGGAAATTTCGAAGGGCAATGCCCGGGCCCTCTCGACCAAGGAAGGTGGCTTTGCCGGCTTCGTAAAATATCCACGTACCAAGCCGTGGATCGCGGCCGTACGCGGCAATGCACTTGCCGGGGGCTGCGAACTGCCACTGGCCTGCGACATGATCGTGGCCGCCGACAATTCCCGCTTTGGCCTGCCGGAAGTGAAGCGCGGCATCTTCGCCGGAGCTGGCGGGGTCTTCCGTCTGCCTCGCGCCCTTCCCCGCAATGTCGCGCTGGAGATTGTCGCGACGGGGGACCCGATGCCGGCTGAGCGGATGTACCAGCTTGGCCTGGTCAACCGCATGGTGCCCGCCGACGAGGTGCTCGGCGAAGCGCATGAGCTCGCGCGCCAGATCGGCGTGAATGCGCCGCTCGCGGTCCGCAAGAGCCTTGAGGTTGCCCGCCAGGCCTATGACGGCACGGAGGAAGACCTCTGGACCGCATCGAACGAAGCCTCGGCCGTGGTATTCGCAAGCGAGGATGCCAAGGAAGGCCCGCGCGCCTTCCTGGAAAAGCGCGCGCCCGTCTGGAAAGGCCGCTAGATAAGACTAGATAAAAAATGCGCCGCCCGGAAAGTGTATTCCGAGCGGCGCCAGAACAGTCTGGCGGGCCCCTCAACCCACCAAACCGCCGGGGTGCTGAATGCCGGCTGGTGCGAAACCGGCAAGCGTCGGCAGACATCAAGAATGAAGTGAGCTACCGGACGTCAGCATCATCCACCCTGCCTTGAGCCGAAGAGGCAGTGCATCCGTAGAAACCCCTAGGATGCAAATTATCATGAAAAAGGGCGGCCCCTCGGGAGCCGCCCTTTTCTGTTCAGGGATATGGGGACGCCTAGAAGTCCATGTCCGGCATACCGCCGGCGGGCATGCCCGCCCCGGCCTTCTTCGGCAGTTCCGCGATACCGGCTTCGGTCGTGATCAGAAGGCCAGCCACCGAAGCAGCGTTCTGGATGGCAGAGCGGACAACCTTGGCCGGGTCGATCACGCCACCGCTCACGAGGTCCTCATAGACTTCGGTTCGGGCATTGAAGCCATAGCCGCGGTCGGACTTGGCCAGCACATTGGCGACGACAACCGACCCTTCCATGCCGGCATTCTCGGCGATCTGGCGGATCGGCGCTTCGAGGGCGCGGCGAACGATGTCGATACCGGCCTGCTCGTCGGCATTGGCGCCCTTGGCCTTGATCGCACGGGAGGCGCGCAGCAGCGCCACACCACCGCCCGGCAGAATGCCTTCCTCGACAGCGGCGCGGGTCGCGTTGAGCGCGTCATCGACGCGGTCCTTGCGTTCCTTCACCTCAATCTCGGTGGCGCCGCCGACCTTGATCACGGCAACACCGCCGGCGAGCTTGGCAAGGCGCTCCTGGAGCTTCTCCTTGTCATAGTCGGAGCTGGTGTCCTCGATCTGCTTCTTGATCTGCGAGACGCGGGCTTCGATGTCGGCCTTGGTGCCGGCGCCGTCGACGATGGTCGTATCATCCTTGGCAATCGAGACGCGCTTCGAGGTGCCGAGCATGTCGAGCGAGACATTTTCCAGCTTGATGCCAAGATCTTCAGAGATGACCTGGCCACCGGTCAGGACGGCGATGTCCTGAAGCATGGCCTTGCGGCGGTCACCGAAGCCAGGCGCCTTCACAGCCGCGACCTTGAGGCCGCCGCGCAGCTTGTTGACGACCAGCGTGGCAAGCGCTTCGCCATCGACGTCTTCAGCGATGATCAGAAGCGGACGCTGGCTCTGGACAACGGCTTCAAGGACGGGAAGCAGGCTCTGCAGGGAAGAGAGTTTCTTCTCGTGCAGCAGGATGTAGGGATCATCCAGCTCGACCGTCATCTTGTCGGCATTGGTCACGAAGTACGGCGACAGGTAACCACGATCGAACTGCATGCCCTCGACGACGTCGAGTTCGGTCTCAAGCGATTTCGCTTCCTCGACCGTGATCACGCCTTCATTGCCGACCTTTTCCATGGCTTTCGCGATCATGTCGCCAATCTCGGTATCGCCATTGGCAGAGATGGTACCGACCTGGGCGATCTCGGAATTGGCAGAGACCTTCTTGGCATCTGTCCCGAGATGCTCAACGACATCCTGAACGGCCTTGTCGATGCCGCGCTTGAGATCCATCGGGTTCATGCCCGCGGCCACGCGCTTCATGCCTTCGCGCACGATAGACTGACCAAGAACCGTGGCCGTCGTGGTCCCATCGCCAGCCACATCGTTCGCCTTCGAAGCCACTTCGCGCAGCATCTTGGCGCCCATATTCTCGAACTTGTCTTCAAGCTCGATTTCCTTGGCGACGGTGACACCGTCCTTCGTGGTGCGCGGCGCGCCGAAGGACTTCTCGATGACGACGTTGCGGCCCTTGGGCCCGAGCGTCACCTTCACGGCATTGGCGAGAATGTCGACGCCACGCAGCATCCGCTCACGGGCATCGGTACTGAAAACAACCTGCTTTGCAGACATTTCTTCTTTTTCCTTGAAAAGAAACGGTTGGAACGGACGGTCAGGCCGCTTTCTTTGCGGCGGCCTGGGCTTCGATGATGCCGAGAATGTCGCTCTCTTTCATGATGAGCAGCTCCTCGCCATCGATCTTCACTTCGGTGCCGGACCACTTGCCGAACAGCACGCGGTCGCCGGCTTTCACTTCGAGCGGGATGATCGCATTGTCATCGCCGCGTGCACCGGAGCCGACAGCGACGACTTCGCCTTCCTGCGGCTTTTCCTTGGCGGTGTCGGGGATGATGATGCCACCCGCGGTCTTTTCACTCTCTTCGATGCGACGCACGAGAACGCGGTCGTGGAGCGGACGGAATGACATGGCTGATGCCTCCTGAAATCCAGATTGGGTTTTGTTGAAACAGGGGTGTCAGCAACCGCCGGAACCGGTTTTTGGCACTCGACTCCATCGACTGCTAACGAGGCAAGCATTTGGCTGAAAACGGGGTCGCTTTCAATTCCGGCTTGCATAAATTTTTCGTAATAATGGCCTTTTGCCTGCCAGCCATGACCAGACAAAAAGAAACCCCGCCGTGGCGGGGTTTCTGACATGATCTGAAAGGGACGCCGGATCCACTTTTTGGAGAAGCGGGATCCGGCGCCAAGAGCACGACCCGGGAGGAGACACGGGAGTTCGTGCTAGGAGAGCTCCTAGAAGCGATAGCTCAGCGAAGCGCCGAAGGTGCGCGGACGTCCGGCGAAGCGCAGAATAACGTTCGCGTTCGACGTAACCTGCTGCCAGTAATATTCGTCCAGCAGGTTCTTGCCCCACAGGCTGACTTCCCAGTTATCGTTGAGGCCGTAGACACCGATGGTCCCGTTCAGGACGCCATAGGACGGAATATCGTACAGCGGGTTGTCCGGGTCGCCAGCCGTCGAGTCGCTCTGCCAGCGAGCCGAAAGCGCTGCGCGCAGGCCGAGTGTATCGGTCAGCGTGTCGTCATAGAGCAGGCTGAGGCTCATCGTGCGCTCAGGGCTGTAGAAGAACGGATCGCCTTCGATATTGGTCGGGTCACCGGCAAAGTCGGTCGTCGGGAAGCTGCCAAACTCGGTGTGCAGCAGGGTAAGACCGCCGACAGCCGTAAGATAATCCGTCAGCAACCAGGTGACTTCCGCGTCGAGACCGTAGGCTTCACCCGACGGCGCATTCTGCAGGCGCGCAAGCGCGGTGTAGATGTCGTCCGGGAAGAAGGTCGAGACCTGTTTGTCGGTGTAGTCATAGTAGAACAGGGACGCATTGGTCTGCAGCGTCTGGTTCAGGAGGCCGGCTTTCACACCCACTTCGTAGGCTGTCAGTTTTTCCTGCGTGGCCGGGGCGTTCTGTTCGGCCTTGGAGGCCGCATTGACCGGGGTCGAAGCGGACTTGAAGCCACGCGACACTGACGCGAAGAGCAGCACGTTCTCCTGCGGCGTATAGTTACCGACGACCCGCCAGGAAACATTGTCTTCCTTGAGGTCGGAGGTGACGTTGCCGAAGGCATTATCTGTTTCGCTGTAGGTGTTGCACTGGTTCTCCTCCAGCGGAGCCGGCGGTGCGACACCGTAGGTCAGCGAATAGAAGACGCGGTTGAAGATGTTGACGTTCGGCTGCATCGAGCCGTCCACATCACGCGAACAGCCGACATAGTCCTGGCTGTCTTCGGTGTAGCGGATGCCCGTGATCAGCTCGAACTCGTCTGTCAGCTGCCAGTTGGCATTCGCGAAGATACTGACCGTCTCGGTCTCGAACTCGCCAATGTCCTGATAGGTCTGGAAGGAATTGAGGATGTCCGTGATCGCATAGGGCTGACCGGTTTCCGGATCGACATTCACGCCAGCGACCAGCGCATTGATCTGCGCGATCTGCGCAGGCGGCAGAAGCGAGGGATCTACCCCGAGAATGGCCGCGACGGTTGGAACCGGCGCGGTGGCAAGACCAGCCGCTACCGTGCTGACCTGGTTGCTGTTGGAGTTGTCGCGCAGCAGCGTCCGGTTCGAATCGGTGATTTCATCCTTACCGTAATAGCCGCCGATGAGCCAATCGACCTTGTCGGTCGAGCCTTCCAGGCGGATTTCCTCGCTGAAGGAAGTGATCTCGCCATCTACGTCCTGGATCAGGATCTGGTAAGGCACGCCAGACCAGTCGAGATTGGCCTCGCGATCGAGGTCATTGTAGCCCGTCAGCGATACGATCCGCATATTGTCGCTGAACTGATAATCCACACCGAGCTTGTAGCCTATGAAGGTGGTATCCTCCTCAAGCGGACCATCGACACCGTCGCCGATACCGATATCGGTTTCGCGCGCCGAGCGCGGGGCCCAGTCGGCATCCTTGGCGCTGTCGGGCTGATTGTTGGCGAGGAAGGCGGCCAGACCTGGCTCGTTGAACGTGTTGCCGTTCGCCGGATCGGTCGCCGGTGTGAAGGCGATGCCCTGCCCGCCAACCGTGTCGGACTTGTTGACCCAGCCATTGATCGAGAAATCGATGTTCAGGTTGCTGGTCGGCTGGAAAGCAAGAGCGCCGCGATAGCCGAGCTTGTCGATCTTGCCGCGGTCTTCGCCGCGCGAGATCGATTCCTGCCAGCCTTCGTCACTGGTCTCGTAGCGAGCCGCCAGGCGCCCCTGGAGCATGTCGCTGAAGGGCACATTGATCATGCCCTCATAGTTGATGGTTTCGTAATTGCCGACATCAATCGCGGCAAAGCCTTCAAACTCTTCGGAGGGCTTATTGGTCACAACGTTGATCAGGCCGGCCGTCGTGTTGCGGCCGAACAGCGTACCCTGCGGGCCTTTCAGCACCTCGATGCGTTCGACATCGAAGACCGGGCCGGAATTCATGATCGGGTACGGATAAGCGACTTCGTCGACATACGTCCCGACCGTTGAGGTGGCCGAGAGGTTGATCGTGTTGAAGCCGATGCCGCGCAGTGTATAGGTCGGCACGCCCTGATAGGACTGCGAGACCGAGAAGCTCGGCACGACCGATTGCAGGTCGTCGACGCCTTTGACGCGCAGATCCTTCAGCTGGTCTTCGCCGAACGCCTGGATGTTCATGCCGACGTCGTTGATCGATTCTTCACGGCGCTGAGCCGTCACCTGAATCGATTGCAGACGCATGTTCTGGTCCGCCTCGCTGGCGGGTGCCTCATCGCTCGCGGCGGGCTGGGGCGTGGTGGTCGCTTCCTGTGCCATTGCCGGCGCCAGGCCGGCAAGGATTGCAAAGGATGCACTTGAGACGAGACTCAGACGGAATGTTTTTGATGGAACCATGTTTTCCTCCCTAAAGGCCGCATCCGTTTTTACCGGATGTCGAATATGCCTTAGAGGGTTCCCAAAGCCGGCCTCATGCACAAGCTATCGGAAATGACAGGGCGCCGTAAAAGCTACAGATTCGGCAGGCTTCAAAGCTTGAGAAGAAGCTTTGCCATGACGTTTCTCTGTACCTCATTCGAGCCGCCATAGATCGACCCGGCCCGGTTATTGAGATAACGCGGCATCGCCGTCAGGCTGTGCGCCGGCCCGATCGGCTCGACATTCGAGCCCGGCTGGCGTGCGGCCATCTGATCGACATTGCCGTAGAGACCGGCGGCCTCGATGGCAAGTTCATCGATGCGTTGCATGGTTTCGGTGCGGGCGGTCTTCAGCATGGACGAGGCCGGACCAGGATTCTTCCCGCCAGCCAGCGCGGCGGTGACACGCTGCTCGGTCATCTTGACGGATTCCAGCGCGATTTCCGTGTCGGACAGACGCCGGGCAAAGTCCGGATCATCGGCCACGGACCCGCCATTCAGCGCTTCGGCGCGCGCAATGTCCCGCACCCTTTGCAAAGCCACTTCAAGCCCGGCCGACGAACCACCGCCCCGCTCGAATTCAAGCAGATATTTCGCGACCGTCCAGCCATCATTCTCCTCGCCAAGGCGCCCCGATACCGGCACCCGGACATCGTCGAAGAAGACCTGGTTGACCTCATGCTCCCCGGCCAGCGTGATGATCGGTTCCACCCGGATTCCCGGCAGGTCCATGTCCAGCAGCAGGAAAGTGATACCCTGCTGGGGCTTGCCGGAGCCATCGGTGCGAACAAGGCAGAACATGCGATTGGCGAACTGGGCATGGGTGGTCCAGATCTTGGAGCCGTTGAGGATGTACGCGTCGCCATCGCGCACGGCCTTCATCGACAGGCTGGCGAGGTCGGAACCCGCGCCCGGCTCGGAATAGCCCTGGCACCAATAGTCCTCACCCGAAAGGATACGCGGCAGGTAATAGGCCTTCTGTTCCTCGGTGCCGTAGCCCATGATGCAGGGTCCGACCATGTTAAGCCCCATGGGTGCCAAGGGCGGCGCGCCGGCTTTCGCGCATTCGGACGCGAAAATGTATTTCTGCATCTCGTCCCAGCCGGGCCCGCCATGAGCCTCCGGCCAGTGAGGCGCGGCCCAGCCCTTTTCGTTCAGGATACGCTGCCAGGGCAGGCTGTATTCCGGATCAATGAAGACGCTGGTTGTCAGCCGTCCAGCCTCCGCCAGCTCCGGCGGGAGTTTCTCTTCGAGGAATGCGCGCACCTCCTGGCGAAACGTCTCGTGTTTTTCTTCCAGCGCCAGTTGCATGTGTTGCCCTCTCTACCATTATTGAACTTGGGCGAGCTGCCTTGGGGTCAAGCTTGCAGTGGGCGCAAACACCGGACAAGCTGCCAGTTGTAATAGGGTTCCAACCGTCGTTCTCGCATGCCTCATTCCTCCCCGTCTGACTTTTTGGAAGATCAGGTCGCCGCCCGTGCCCGGGAGGTGTATGAGGCCGGCCGTAAACTGGGCCTGCCATACATCGCCGTCAGCGCCGACATCGGCAGCCCCGAACCCATGGTCGACGCCGAAGGTCGGCCCTTCGCGGAAACGCTGTTCCGCTGGATCGATCCGGACCTCGAATACTGGAAGGATCGTGCCTTCGCGCTGCGATCCGCGCTCGTTCACGCCACACGCACCTGTGCGGAACCTTTCTATTTCGCCGAGGGCGAGCTTGGCAGCTGGCGCCCGAACGAGGCGCTCCAGGCCACGAACGATCCCGACCAGTACCTGCAGGCGCATGTGGAATGCGCCATTGTCGCGCCCGTACACCTGCCGGGCGGTGTCATAGGCGCCATTGTCTGGGCCAGTGACAAGGCGTTCGACGTCAAACCCGTTTTCGAGACCCATGCCGAATATCTGCATGCGCTGGCGCTCAAATTCATTGCGACCTATCACGATGCCCATGCCATCGGGCCGAAAGGACCAGCGGTCTATCTGACCCGCCGGGAGATCCAGTGCCTGAAGTGGGCCGCGGCCGGCAAGACCGATTCCGAAATCGCCACCATCATCGACATTTCGGTGCCCACGGTGCGCTTTCACATCACCAACAGTGCCAGGAAGCTGGGCGTCTCCGGCAAGGCCCGAGCCATCCGGCGGGCCACCACGCTCGGTTATATCGGCATCGACTAAAACACCATCAGACAAACTTTTCGGAGGAAAACAACATCATGGCGATCAAGACCAGATTTACGGAAGAATTCGGTATCCAGCACCCCATCGTGCAGGGCGGCATGCAATGGGTCGGCTATGCCGAAATGGTTGCGCCCGTCGCCAATGCCGGCGGCCTCGGTTTTCTGACAGCGCTCACTCAGCCGACACCGGAGGATCTCGCGAAGGAGATCAAGCGCACCAAGGAGATGACCGACAAGCCGTTCGGCGTGAACCTCACCATCCTGCCGGCCATCAATCCGCCGCCCTATGCCGAGTATCGCCAGGCCATCATCGAGGGCGGTATCAAGATCGTCGAGACTGCCGGCTACAAGCCGCAGGAGCATGTCGATGAATTCAAGAAGCACGGCATCAAGGTCATCCATAAATGCACCGCCGTTCGTCATGCGCTCTCCGCCGAGCGCATGGGCGTGGACGCGATCTCCATCGACGGGTTCGAATGCGCCGGCCACCCTGGTGAAGACGACATCCCCGGCCTGATCCTGATCCCGGCGGCAGCCGAGAAAGTGAAGATCCCGATGCTCGCCTCCGGTGGCTTCGGCGACGGGCGCGGGCTGGCCGCTGCCATCGCACTGGGCGCCGACGGCATCAATATGGGCACGCGCTTCTGCGTCACGAAAGAGGCGCCCATCCATGAGAACTTCAAGAAACAGATGGTCGAGAATGACGAGCGCGACACCAAGCTCATCTTCCGGACCCTGCACAACACCGCACGCGTCATGAAGAACAAGGTCAGCGAGGAAGTCGTCGCCATCGAAGGCGCAGGCGGCGCCAAGTTCGAGGACATCCAGCACCTCGTCGCCGGCGTGCGCGGGCGCAAGGCCATGGAAGAAGGCGACACCGAGGACGGCATCTGGTCGGCTGGCATGATCCAGGGCCTCATCCACGACATCCCGACCGTGAAAGACCTGATCGATCGTATCGTCGCCGACGCCGAAACCATCATCAAGAAGCGCATGGCCTCGATGGTCGTTGACGACTAGGTTCCCAAGGCGCGCAAGCGATCCGGCTTGCGCGCCTGCCTGTCCGATTTTTAATTGCCTCAGCGCAAATCACTGCAGCCTGTTTGGCAACCAAATCCTTCCTCACGCACTAGTACGTTTAATGGATTGTTGCGCTGCAGCAGGCCGGGCGGCTTGCTAAAGCCGTCATTGGTGAGGGAGCGTGGAGCTTGAGACCAACGCCATGTGTCCGGGGCGGATGGAATATGGCAGGCTTGGCCCTCGCCTTCTCCATCATGGCTTGTTCCCCAACGCCCCAGAGCGCCTCTCAGGAGCCATCCGAGCCATCGGAACAAGCTGACACGACCGGAGACATCAGCCCGGCTGCTCACCTGCAGACGATTGCCCCCCTTCCGGTCGAGACCGCCCCGAACGCGCTGCCGGGCTCCGGCGAAACCACTGGGGCCCCTGCGTCGGAGACAGCCGCTTCCGAAACGTCCGGCATGCCTGCCACGTCGGCAGACGGCGAGCCTGTCATTGCGCCGCTGACCCTGTCCCCGGCCAATCCCGCGACACCGGCGCTGACCCGATTCAGCTTCGCCCAGGTGCGCGAGAAAGCGAAGGCGCTTGCCGCAAAGGATTACAAGGCCCCAGCGGGTGCGCCGAAAGAAGCGTCCAGCCTCAATTACGACCAGTATCGACGCATTCAGTTCAATGACGAAGCGGCGATCTGGCCGGAGGGCGAGCATGGCTATCGCGTGATGCTCGACCCGCGAGGGTACCTCTTCAACCAGGAAATCACCATCAATCTGGTCGAGGAGGGGCAAGTCTCTCCGCGCCCCTACCGCCCGGAGGATTTTGACTTTCTCGACCTGCCGGTTCCGGGCAAGGTGCGAGACACGCTCGGCTTTGCTGGCTTCCGCGTGCTGACCCCGCTCAACCAGTCTGGCAAATTCGACGAAGTGATCAGCTTTCGCGGGGCAAGCTTCTTCCGCGCGCTCGGCACAGGCAGCGTCTATGGCGCCTCCTCGCGCGGGCTCGGGATCGGCACCGCCTCCCCCGAAGGCGAGGAATTCCCCTATTTCACAGAGTTCTGGCTGGAAAAGCCGAAGCCCGGCACCGAACAGGTCACACTCTATGCCCTGCTTGACGGACCGAGCGTGACCGGTGCCTTCAAATTCACCGTCCAGCCCGGTGTCCAGACGGCTGTCGATGTCGAGGCCAGCTTCTATCCGCGCCGAGAGGTCAACGGCATTGGCCTGGCGCCCATCACCTCGATGTACTTCTTCTCGCCGCACGACCTGCGCAAGCAGGCCAATGACTTCCGCCCGGCGGTGCACGATTCCGAAGGGCTCGCCATTCATATGGCGAATGGCGAATGGGCGTGGCGCCCGCTGGTCAATCCAGCCGCGCTGCAGGTCTCGGCCCTTGCCGGATCTGTCCCGCGTGGCTTTGGCCTGATCCAGCGCCAGCGCGGCTTCGACGCCTATTCCGATTTCGAGGCCCAGTACTATCACCGCCCGAATGTCTGGATCGAACCGCAAAGCGGCTGGCAGGATGGCGAGCTGATGCTGGTCGAGATCCCGACCATCAATGAATTCAACGACAATATCGTCGCTTTCTGGCGCCCCGAGAACGCCTGGACCAAGGGCAATGTCTATAATGTTTCCTACAGGATGCGCTGGGGCTTGTCCTCGCCTGCCGCCTCCACCATCGCGGTCAAGGCGACCCGGGCCGGCAAGACGCTCGATGGCAAGCGGGAGATCTTCGTCATCGATTATGACGTGCCCGATGCCACCATGCTGGAAGGCGCCGAACCGGAGATCTCGTCTTCTGCCGGCGAGATCAAGAATGCCGTGATCAAGCGCCTGCCCAACTCCGACAAGGTGCGCCTCAGCTTCGAACTCGATGCCCAGGCAACCAATGTCGCCGAGCTGCGAGCCCTGCTGGTGCGGGCCGGCAAGCCATTGACCGAAACCTGGTTATACCGCTGGAGAGCCGAATGAGTGTCTCAAGGCCCCGTCCGACCGAATTTCCGGTCACCATGCCGGACCAGTCCTTCGGGCGCGTGCCGGAGACGCCGGCGAACCGGCCGAAATCCTATCTCTGGCGCAAGCTCTTCATCCTCGTCACCTCGCTCGCCCTGACGATCTGGACGACACGCGAAATGTACGAGGTGCTGACGGTCTCCGGCCTCACCATCCTCGAATGGATCCTGCTCGCCATCTTCGCGATCAATATCAGCTGGGTCTGCTATGCCTTCATCAATGCCACGATCGGCTTCCTGGCCGCGCTCGGCACACTGAGGCGGGCGCCTGCGAAACCCGATCCGGAACGCCTGGCCCATGCGCGCACGGTCATCTGCTTTCCGATCTATAACGAAGCCGTGGGTGAGGTCTTCGCCACGGTGCTGTCGACGGCCCGCATGCTGGCTGGCGCGCCGGGCCATTTCGAATGCTTCATCCTGAGCGACACGACCGATCCGGACACGGCTCTGCGCGAAGAGGCGGCTTTCCTGCGTCTTCGTGACCAAGCCCCCTCCGACGTCGCCATCCGCTATCGCCGTCGCACCATCAATGCCCACCGCAAAGCCGGCAATATCCGCGACTTCGTCACCCGCTGGGGCGGGCGCTATGACTATATGATCGTCTATGATGCCGACAGCTATATGGAGCGCGGTACGATCCTGAAGCTGGTCGACGCAATGCAGGCCGCGCCGCAGACCGGCCTCATACAGACCATCCCGCAGCTGGTCGGTGCAAGAAGCCTCTTTGCCCATCATCAGCAATTCGCCTCGGCGCTCTACGGCCCCGTCCTCGGCCATGGCATCGCCTGGTGGGCGCAGAAGGAAGGCAATTTCTGGGGGCACAACGCCATCATCCGGATCGAGGCGCTGGCCGAAGCCGCCGGCCTGCCCGTCATGCCCGGCCGCGCGCCCTTTGGCGGGACGATCCTCAGCCATGATTTCGTCGAGGCTGCGCTCCTGCGCCGGGCGGGCTGGAATGTCGATATCCGCCCCGATCTCGAAGGCTCCTATGAACAGGGCCCGCCGACCATCGTCGATCTCGTTATCCGCGACCGGCGCTGGTGCCAAGGCAACATGCAGCACATGGCCGTCCTCCTGAAGACGCGCGGGCTCACCTGGACGAGCCGGTTCCACCTCATCACTGGCATTTTCTCCTATCTCGCCTCGCCCTTCTGGCTGCTCTTCATTACAATCGGCATGTTCCTGTCGCTGCAGAACAGCTTCCTCACCCCCACCTATTTCGGCGACGGTGCCTCGCTTTTCCCGTCCTGGCCGGTCATCGACTCCGAGCGCGCGCTGAAACTCTTCGTCGTGACCATGACGATCCTGTTCGCGCCGAAAATCTACGGCCTGCTCTATGGCTTTGCCAGCAAGCACTGGCGGCGCACCGTGGGGCTATGGCGCACCTTTGTCGGCGTGATTTCTGAAACCGCGCTCTCCATTCTCATCGCCCCGATCCTGATGGCCACGCAGACCGGCGCCGTCATCAGCGTCCTTCTCGGCCGCGACGCCGGCTGGTCGCCGCAGCAGCGTGCCGAAGGCGGCTACACCTTTGTCGCCACGTTGCGCCACAATGCCCCGGCCACCCTGCTCGGCATCGTGCTGACGGTTTCCGCGGTGGCGATCTCGCCAGTCTTCGCAGCCTGGCTTGCCCCGGCAACAGTGGGCCTCATTCTCAGCGCGCCGATCACCTGGTGGACGGGCCTGCGCTCGGCTGGAGACTCCGCCCGAAAGGCCGGCATCCTCGTCACCCCTTCGGACCTGGACGCGCCGCCCTCCTTCCAGACCTCGCAGGACGCCCGCGGCAATTTCCGCACCGTGCACCCGCCGCAATTGTCGGGCCTGCTCATGGACCGCGAAGCGCAGGCACGCCGTGAATTCCTGGTCGACCCTTACTGGCCGCTGGACCGATATGAGGTCTATGAGCCGCTGGCACTGGCCAGGGCGCGGGCGGAACGGGCCACCTCCGTGCGCGATTATCTTGGCGCGCTGACCACAAAGGAAAAAATGGCGCTGCTCAATTCCTGCGCCGACCTGCGGGCGCTCAGCATCCGGTTCACGCCGCTTCGCAAGGCCTCCACGCGGACGCGCAAGCCCGGCAGCGAAATGCGCCAGCCCGACCGGGCCGGCAAATGGAAAGCCGGGGAGTAGCTTAGAAAAAAAGGCCGCCCCCGAAGGGACGGCCTCAATGAACACTCTATCGAATGCAGGATCCTCAGTCGATTTCCTCGGCGATCTTCTCGTGCAGCCAGGCGGCGTGGCGCGGCGCCTTACGGGTGCGCGACCACTCGTCCAGCATGTCCCAGGCGACCGATTTGAGCTCGCTCATCTGCTCAGGCGTGCCGATGTCGCAAGCCAGCTCGAGACGGTGGCCGTTCGGGTCGAAGAAGTAGATCGACTTGAAGATGCCATGATGGGTCGGCCCGACCACGTCGAGCCCCATCTCTTCAGCGCGTGCCTTGGCGTTCATCAGGTCGTCCATCGTGTCGACCTTGAAGGCGATGTGCTGGACCCATTCCGGCGTGTTGCGGTCACGGTCCATCTCCGGGCTGTTGGGCAGCTCGAAGAAGGCGAGCACATTGCCGTTCCCGGCATTCAGGAAGACGTGCATGTACGGGTCCGGCGCCCCGGTCGAGGGCACCTTGTTTTCCGCAATGGCGAGCTGGAAATCCATGCCGAGCAGCTTGTTGTAGAACTCGACAGTCTCCTTCGCATCATTGCAGCGATAGGCAACGTGGTGGACCCCACCGAGTTTGGGGGCATCGGCCATTATGCATCCTCCGTCTCATCAACCTTCAGCGCGCCGCGCTTGATCTGGTCGCGTTCCATGGACTCGAACAGGGCCTTGAAGTTGCCTTCGCCGAAGCCCTGCTCATAGTCGCCGACACGCTGGATGAACTCGAAGAAGACCGGCCCGATCTGCGTCTCGGCAAAGATCTGCAGCAGCAGGCGCGGCTTTCCGTCTTCCGTCGTGCCGTCGAGCAGGATACCACGCTTTTTCAGTTCGGCCACATCGCGGCCATGGCCGGGCAGGCGCTCTTCCAGCATTTCGTAATAGGTGTCCGGCGGCGGTGTCATGAACGGGACGCCAAGCTCTTTCAGCTTGTCCCAGGAAGCGATGAGATCGTCGGAAATGAGGGCGATGTGCTGGATGCCCTCGCCGTTGAATTCGCGCAGGAATTCCTCGATCTGGCCCTTGCCGCCTTCGCCCTCCTCATTCAGCGGAATGCGGATCTTGCCATCCGGCGCCGTCAGCGCCTGCGAGGTGAGGCCGGTATATTCGCCCTTGATGTCGAAATAACGGATTTCCCGGAAGTTGAAGAGCGTCTCATAGAATTCCGCCCAATACTTCATCCGGCCCTTGTAGACGTTATGGGTGAGGTGGTCGATCTTATTGAAGCCGGCGCCTTCGGGATATTTCTCCACGCCCGGCAGATATTCGAAATCGATGTCATAGATGGACAGGCCGTCGCCCTTCTCGTCGTCATAGCGGTCGATGAGATAGATCAGCGAGTGACCAATGCCGCGCACAGCCGGGAGTTTCAGCTCCATCGGACCCGTGGGAATGTCGCAAGGCTCGGCATCATTGGCCAGAAGATGGTCATAGGCTGCCTTCGCATCGCGCACGCGGAAACCCATGCCGCAAGCACTCGGCCCGTGCTCCTTGGCAAAGTAATAGGCCGGTGTGCCCTTTTCGTAATTGGTGATCAGATTGATGCCACCCTGGCGCCAGAGCTCCACATCCTTGGAGCGGTGACGGGCCACTTTCGTAAAGCCGATCGTCTCGAAAACCTTTTCGAGATGGCCCTTTTCAGGGGCAGAAAATTCAATGAATTCGAAGCCATCGAGGCCAGCCGGATTTTCAAACAGGTCCGCCATGTGCTTTATCCTCCGCTAGATTGCATGACTCATAATAGTTGCATCTGCAACTAAATCAACCGCCGGAGGCGTAAAGACGGATGACGGATTCGACAGATGCGACACAGGACGCAAACCGGGAGACCCTCCGGCTCGACGGATTTCTGCCCTATCGGCTGTCTGTCCTGTCGAACGCGGTCTCGCGAAAAATTGCTGACATGTATGAGCGCGACTTCGATATCTCGATCTGGCAATGGCGCATCATCGCGGTGCTCGGCGAACATGAAGGTCTGACCTCCACCCAGGTTGCCGTCCAGACGCTGATGGACAAACCTGCCGTCAGCCGCGCCGCCGCCAGCCTGACCGAACGCGGCCTGATCTCGCGCACCTCCGACAATGCCGACCGGCGCAAGGCAGAGTTGCGCCTCACGAAGAAGGGCAAGGAGATCTACGCCGCGATCAAGCCGCGGGCCCTGGCCTATGAACGCGAACTCCTGGCTTCGCTTTCACCGGAGGAGGCGCGCATGCTTCACGGCCTGCTAACCCGTCTGGCGCATATAGCCTCGCCGGAACGAGACCTCTGGTCGGCCGGTCCGGAGGAATAAGCCGGCTGGTCTTGACGGTGAGGCGATGGGAGGGGAGAGGCGATGCAAGCTGCGCTGGACATCTATTTCGATGAAATCCGCCAAAAACGGCCGGAATTCGAGGCCGCCATCACGACATGGCGCGACCGGCTCGCCCCGCGCCTGAAAGAGATGGAAACCGAGCGCAAGGCCGTCATCAAGCGCGCCATCACGCGCACGGTGACCGCGGCGGTCATCGTGGCAACCGCGCTGGCCATCATCGCCATCCTGACCCGCGGCGCCGTCATCTTCCCGTTCGGCATCTTCTTCGGGATCATCGCCATTGTCATCGCATCGGCGGTCGTCTGGGTGCCGGTCTTCTCGATGAAGTCACAGACGAAACAGCTCGTCGTTGGCGCGGCCTGCGAATGCTTCGGCTTCCGGTATGAGACGCTGCACCCCGATGTCAGCGCCATCTCCGACTGGCGCTCCCTCGGCAGCTGGATCAAGAGCCAGTCCACCAGCGGATCCTTCACCAGCTTTGCCAGCGTCAAGACGCCACCGACACCGGCTTTCGACCGGCTGAAGGACGCCAAGCTCCTGCCCTCTCATGACACCTCGAAATTCGAGGACCTGATCGAGGGCAAACGCGCGGAGGCGGATTTCACCATGGTCGAGTGCAAGCTCACCGAGAAACAGGGGTCCGGCAAGAACCGGCGCACCGTTACCAAATTCCAGGGCATTCTGTTCAATATCGATTATCCCGACCGCTTTTACGGACGCACCCTCATCGCCCGTGACGGCTGGTGGAGCTGGGGCCGGACCGACGGCATGGACAAGGTCGCCCTCGTCTCCAAGGAGCTTGAAGACGCCTTCACCGTCTATTCCACCGACCAGGTCGAAGCGCGCACCCTGCTCACACCCGACCGGATGGAACGCCTCATCGCGCTGGAGCGACACTTCAAGGGCGGCAAGCTGCGCGGCGTCTTCGAGGATGGCCATGTCACCATCGCGCTTGAGGCGGGCGATCAGTTCGAAGCCGGGTCGGTTTTCAAACCGCTGGTGGACCCGGACCGTTTCATCGAAACGCTGACCGAGATCGGGCTCGTTTGCGACATGATCGACGGCTTCCTGACCCGCGACTGGTACAAGGACAAGATCTGAACCGCACCGCCCAGGATGGTAGGGCCATGCCGTTGGCGGCTGTCAGCCGCGTCCTGTCTTCATGGCAACACAGCCAGACACATGCACGAGATCCCGCTTCAAGCGCAATTGGATCAAATTTTGCATAAAGCCGAAACCTGATCTTGATCCTAATCTGGCACAGCTCAGGGCGATGACTGTGACGGGACTCACCGAATGGCCGACGGGCTTTCACAAATGAGGATGGCGGCAAATTCCAATACGCCGCCCGGTGCCACCGAGGCGCACCTGCCAGAGCGCTCCCGCGCGATCAACCTTGCCCGAGGCGCCGAACGCATTCTGCTGCGCCGCCATGCCATCAACCGGCCGCTGCTGCGCGAAGTCCTGAAAGCCGCCGACATCGTGATGACGGCTCTTGTGGCCTGGCTGGCGCTGCATGTGTCGGGCTTCAGCCTGCTGAATTCCAGCGTTGCCGAGATCGCCCCCTTTGCCCTGGTCCCGCTCTGCGTCAGCTGGGGCCTGCGGCACGCCGATGCCTACCGCTATTCCTATACCCGCCCCGTCACCGAGCAGATGCTGCGGGCTGCGCTGGGTGCCGGCCTGCCCCTGGCCGGCCTCGTCGCGCTGACAGCCATGCTCTATTCCGGCACGCATACACGCTGGGTCATGGGCGCGGCCTATCTCGCTTTTGCCTTTATCATGGTGCTGCACGCCCATGTCATCGTCCTGTTCAAGATACTGACCCGTAATGGCGCACTGTCGGAAAACGTCGTCCTCGTCGGCGCCACTCCGAACGCGCAGCGCCTGCTGGAGCGCAATAACGACACTCGCGAACTCAATGTCGTCGGCGTGTTCGACGACCGGCTGTCGCGCGCCCCGGACTCGATGTCCGGCGTGCCTGTCCTCGGACAGCTCGACGACCTGATGAACTGGGATCGGCTGCCGGACATCGACCGCATCATCGTCACCGTCACCTCCGGGGCCCGCGAGCGTGTGCGCCATCTTGTCGACCGGCTGAGGGTCCTGCCGCAACGCGTCGTCCTGCTGCTCGACCTCGATGGCTTCGACCCCGAAACGGAGTCACTGGCCGAGATTGCCCGATCGCCGGCGGCCTATGTCTCCGGCCAGCCGAACGATGTGCGCCGGGCTGCGGCCAAGCGCGTCTTCGACGTGGTCTTCGCCACCCTGCTCCTGGCGCTGTTCAGCCCACTTCTCCTGCTAACGGCGCTCGCCATCAAGCTCGACAGCCCCGGCCCGGTCTTCTTCCGCCAGCGCCGGCATGGCTTCAACAACCAGATCATCCGCGTCTGGAAGTTCCGCTCGATGAAGCACAACCCGGCCGCCGAAGTTCGGATGGGCGCTCAAACGGTGCATAATGATCCGCGCGTTACCCGGGTCGGCCACATCATCCGCATGACATCACTCGACGAGCTGCCACAGCTCTTCAACGTGCTTTCGGGGGAGATGTCGCTTGTCGGTCCGCGCCCGCATGCCATCGGCATGACCGCCGAGGATGCCGAAGTGCAGGGCCTGGTCAGCGACTATGCCCACCGCCACCGCGTCAAACCCGGCATTACCGGCTGGGCCCAGATCAACGGTTCGCGCGGGCCGGTCCACACCCGTGAGGAAGTGCGCGAACGCGTGCGCCTCGACATGGAATATGTGAACCGCGCCTCGGTCTGGTTCGATCTCTTCATCATGCTGGCGACAGCGCCCTGCCTCCTGGGCGACTGGCGCCGCCAACGCTAGGAGCCGCCAGGCATGCCGGATACCCTTCCCCTGAGCCAGCCGGACAATCTGACCGGCCTTGTCGGCCGCACCGACGAGGGCGAGGCCATGCTGTCCAACGGTGTCTCCGGCGAAGCCACGCTGACAGTTTGCGTGCCCTGCTACAGGGAAAGCGCGGATCCGCTGATCGTGACGCTGGCCCGCATGGCCGAAGCTGCCCGGGCAACGCTGATCCTTTATGATGACGGGTCTGGCGACGAAGCCACAACTCGCCGGCTCGCCTGTCATGTCATGGGCTTTCCCGGCCCGGCACGGTTGATTACAGCCTCGATGAACAAGGGGCGCGCCCATGCCCGCAACCGGTTGGTCGCCATGGCGGAGACAGACTGGCTGCTCTTCCTCGATGCCGACATGCGCCCGGACCGTGAAGACTTCCTGACGCGCTATGTGGATGCGCTACACAAGACCGACGGCCCCGCGCTGATCGCAGGCGGTTTCTCGCTGCAGCAAGTGCGCCCAACCCGTGAGACGGCCCTGCATGCGGCCCAGTCGGCACGGTCGGAATGCCTGTCGGCTGACCAGCGCGCCAAGGCGCCGGGCCGCTTTATCTTCACGTCCAATGTCCTTGTCCACAAGGTCATTCTCAAAGCCGTGGCCTTCGATGACGGCTTCAAGGGCTGGGGCTGGGAGGATGTCGACTGGGGCCTGCGCGTCGCAGACCGCTATCCTGTCATCCATATCGACAATACCGCCACCCATCTCGGCCTCGACGACACCGAGACCCTTCTGGACAAGTTTGGCAATTCCGGCGCCAACTTCGCCCGGCTTGTCGGGCGCCACCCGGAGGCCCTGCGCTCGATGCGACTGTGGCGCCATGCCAGACGGTTCAAGGCCCTGCCGGCCCGCAAGACGCTGACAAGCCTTGCCCGCTGGAGCACCCGCCAGACCTGGATTCCCGACAATCAGCGCCTGCTCGCCCTGAAATTCTACCGTGCCCTTCGTTACTCGGAGGATCTCTAGATGACAGTCATGACGATGACCGCCTATCAGCCCGACCGTTCGCTCGGCGCCAAGGTCCGCCGGCGTCTGACCCGCTGGTCGGTGGCCGAACCGCTGAGAGTGCAGCCGAAACGCAGCTATGTCTGTTTCACTTTCGACGATTTTCCGAAATCGGCCGCCGATACCGGCGCAGAGATTCTCGATGAAGTGGACGCAAAAGGCTGCTTCTATGCCTGTACCGGCATGGCCGGGACCTCCAATCAGATGGGCCGTCTCTTCGATGCCGAAGACCTGACGGTCCTGCGCCTGGCCGGTCACGAAATCGGCGCGCACACCGAAAGCCATCTCGACTGTGCCCGTGCCAGCGACGAAAAGGTGCTGGCCGATATTCGCCAGAACCTCACCAATCTCGACGCGATGGGCCACGACCTGCCCGTCACCCAGTTTGCCTGGCCCTATGGCGAGACGCGCACGAGGCTCAAGCCCAAGCTGACCGAGCGCTTTCACGCTGTCCGCGGCGTTCTCGCCGGGACCAACCGCAAGGGCGCGGACCTGATGCAGCTATCGGCCTATGAGCTCGACGAGAACGACGCCAATATCGAGCGTGCCGCCGCGGCCATCGAACACGCTGCGCGCCACCCGGCCTGGATCTTCATCTTTACCCATGATGTGCGCGAGAAGCACAGCGCCTGGGGCGTCGCCCCGGACAAACTGCGCCGGCTGGTGCGGCTTGCACGCGACACAGGTGCAGAAATGGTTACGCCCTCTATGGCCCTCGCCGCCATTCAGGGTAATACCATGTCATGACCTCAAAGGACGTGACCGTCATCATTCCGACCTTCAACCGGCCGGACAGCCTGCATCGCGCGGTGGAAAGCCTGTTCTGGCAGGGGGCGCGGCGCACAGGCTTCAACGTTCTGGTCGTCGACAATTCGCGCGAAGCCACCGCCCGTATCGCGTTCGATGCGCTGGAAGCCAATGCGCCAGAGACGATCCATCTGTCCTATCTCCATGCCCCGCATCCTGGCGTCGCCAATGCCCGCAATGCAGCCATGGACGCACTGAAGACCCCGCTTGCGGCTTTTCTGGACGATGACCAGACCGCCCCGATCCACTGGCTGGAAGGGCTGATGGAGGCCTATAAGCAATACGGTGCAGCCGTCACCTTCGGGCCGGTCCTTACCGCCCTGCCCGATACGGTGACCACGCACCGCGCCTATTTCGAAGCGTTCTTCGCGCGCGATCCGGGCCTCGACTCCGGGCTGATCGACAAGCCCTTCGGCTGCGGCAACTCCCTGCTGGACACGCGCCAGATCCCCGGCGGCAAGCCCTGGTTCGACACCTCCATGAACGAGGTCGGCGGCGAAGACGACCTGCTCTTCGCGCGGATTAAAAAGGCCGGCGGCACCTTCGCCTGGGCGGCCCGCGCTCCGGTGAACGAACATCCGCTGCCCCAGCGCATCACGCTGGCCTATACGCTGCGCCGGGCGCTCGCTTATGGCCAGGGGCCCTGCACGCTCGCCCTGCGGGCCGATCCGCCGCGCTATGGCAGCCTTGTCATGTGGATGGGGATTGGTGCGGCGAAGTTCGCCGTTCATGGCACGGCCTGGCTCGGTCTCTGGCTCACGCGCCATCCGCGCCGCGCCTTCCAGCTCGACAAGGCTGTGCGCGGGCTCGGCAAGGTATTGTTCTGGAAGCCGATGCGCTTCTACGGCACGGCAACCGTTAGCCAGACGACGCCTGCGCCTTCAGCGAGTGCGGACGAGCCCCGGGCGCCGAACCGGCCGGGCAAAGCGCTTGCGGCCAATCGCTGAGACGCTGCCCGGCGCCGGCATCCGGCGCGAAGCCAGTGTTTTCTCCCGCACGGTCACGGCGACCTTGGCGGCAATCGCCACATAAGTGACCCAGACAATCGTGTTCTGCTGAAGCGCGATGCTTTCGGAGATGCTGAACAGCAGGAACTGGGCGCACATGCCCAGCGCATAGATGCCCGTCCAGTCGGTCACGGCCAACCAGGCCGAGCGGGCGATCATCAAAAGGAAGTTCAGGGCCAACCCGACCAGCCCCACCAGGCCGATGCTGAGTGCGGTCTCGATCCAGCCATTGTGCGCGGTCGGCACCGCCCACTCCGTCGCCAGGCGCACCATATAGGCCGGCTGCGAATCCGCGCCCCAGAAAGCGGCATAGCCATAGCCGAACCAGGGGCGCGCGCCGATCGCATCGAAGAGCGCAGTCCAGATATCGGTCCGCCCCGTCAGCGTCGCATCCCGCCCCAGCACCTCGAAGAACAAGGCCGGATTCACGATCAGGACGAGGCCGATCACCCCGGTAAGGATGGCACCAAGCCAGATCAGGGAGAGCGTCGAGACGATGCCTCGGCGCATCCATACCGCCGCGCCCAGAACGGCAAAGCCGGTGAGCAGGCCGAGCAGCGCGGTCTTCGATGTCGACAGCACGACGAGCGCCGTACATAGCACGATACCGCCCGCCCAGATCAGCCGCCAGGGCCGATCCATCAGGGCCAGGAACGCCATCAGAAAAGCGGCCCGCGCCATATGCCCGCCCATGGCATTCTTTTCCCACCAGAGCCCCCGCCAGGCACCGACATGAATATCGTCCATGACCGCAAAAGCGGGCACGACAATGCCCGCCGCAAAGGAGATGACGCCGAGAAACAGCCAGACCGCACCCAGCATGCGCAGCAAGGTGCGCCAGTCATAGCGTACCGCCAGGAACAGGCCGGCGGCCGTCGTCGCCGCAATCGCGATGGCGCGCCGCTCGGTCACGGCCGGATCGATCGACCACAGCCAGGACAGACAAGCCAGGGCGAGGATGAGCATGAGAAACGGCAGCCGCATGGTCGCATGCAGGACAGCGCGGAATTTGAAGAGACAGCCCAGGCCAACCAGCCCATAGACCGGCAGCCACAACAGCCGCAGGAAGGCGCTGTCCGGGTTCTCTTCGCTCGCGAACAGGCGCGGCAGCAAGCCTTCGGTGAACAGCACCAGGCAGGCAAAGACAGCCGCCAACTCCATGATCCGCGCAAGCGTCGCGAGCGGCGGCCTATCCTGCGAGACGGTCAGCGAAGCGGGCATCGGCCCTCATCCTGTTCAAGACAACTCCGGCCACCTTGCCGCCATGCGACTCGACTTCGCGGGCCAGGGCGATCACTTCGTCGGCTCCGGTCGAATCGGCTTCGACAACCAGGATGACACCATCCATCTGGCCTGCCATAGCAAGGCCTGCCGGCGAGGTCGCGAGCGCGGGTGCATCGACCACGATCCAGTCAGCCGCACGGCGCACCGACTGCCACCAGCCGGGCTGTGTGCGCAACTGCACACGCTGACCCCGGGCCAGCAATTCATTGCGGAAACGGGTCACAAGCAGGCGTGTTTTCTCTATCTCGTGGACAGCGAGCAGCTTGCTGGCCGCGCCCTTCCCCTTGCCTGGCACGGCGCCAGGCGAGAGCGTATAGATCGGATCGGTGCGCAAGGAGGCATCATAGGCCCGGCCCGGCTTTCCAGCCCCGCGGGCAAAGCCCTTCTCGAACGCCTCGAAGGCGCGGTTATTCCTCAGATCGAGATCGATAAGCCAGGCGGCCTTTTCCGAGCGGCGCGCAGCCAACAGTGCAAAGGAGGCGGCCAGGCTCGACGCGCCTTCGCCTTCGCGCGCAGAGATGAACATGACACAGCGCCCGCCGCGCTCCGCGGTGAGGCGGGACGCAGCGCGCCATACGCTGTCCATCTGGTCACGAAGATCTCGCATCGGCCCATCTTCTATTGCGGATTCGGGCTATCATGCTTGTGGTTAATGCTTTTCTTAACCAGCCGTCATGCTGACCAGGCCCCTTTGCCGGGCAAGCGCCGCTGGAGTGCCCTCTCCCTGCCCAAGCTTCGTCATAGTGGCGTGACAGGAAACAGGCTCATACCAGTTTCAATGGAGTATAGTATTCATGCTGTTCAGACTCGCCCTGACCGTTTTCGCCGGCGCCAGCGCCCTTGTTGCGTGCTCAACAGAGACCGCCGCCACCCAGCCGGCCTCCGCCCCGGATCTTGGCGGCCAGTGCGACAAGATGCTGACCTATGACATCGATTTCGACCGCCTCGACACGGCGGCACAGCAGATCGCTCACGGGACCGGCTGCTTCATCGAGATCGAAAACCTGGAAAGCGCCGGAAGCCGCGAGCCCACCTCCATCAAGGGCGAGATGAGTCCGCGCCAGGCCATTACCACCGCCATCAAGGGAACCGGGCTTTCGATCTCGCGGCACGAGCCTGACCGGATCGTTATCGAATAGACAGGCAGCCTTGCGGCCTCAAGCCGTGCCAATCGAGCCGATCACCGGAAGCCCTGTCGTGCGCTCCACCGAGCGCGCCGTCGGAAAGCCTTCCCGCGTCAGTGCCCGCAGCAGGCCGGCCAGAAACGCGGTGAAGGCGGCAAATAGGAAGGCCAGCGCGGCCACCGGCAGTTTCAGGCTGGAGCCTTCGATCGGCGGGCGGGCCGGCTCGAGGACGCGCACGCTTTCGGCAGCGGTGTCGGAAATCTCGGACAAGGCGCGCTCCTCAGTCTCGCGCACCGAGAAGTTCTCGACATTGGCCTCCATGAGCGACTTGCGCCGCTGGAGGGCCTGCCATTGCGGCGCCAGATCGTTGAGCCGGTCAAGCCGAGTCTCGACAGCCTCGAGCTGGCGCTTCAACTCGGCTTCCTGCAAGGCGAGCGACTGGGCCTCGGCTTCAAGGTTGGAAGCGGCCTGCTCGACCTGCTGATAGACCGGGTTCGGCCCACGCCGCGTCGTGCCGGAAAGGCCCTCGCGGGAATTGAGATAGTCTTCCAGCTTCTCGATCCGCGTGTCGATGGCCTGCACGGCCCGGGAATCCTCGGTGTAGCGCGACAAGAGATCCTCGCGCTCCATGCGCAGCTCCTGCAGCCGCTGGGCCGAGCTGTCCTCGACATAGAGATCCTGCTGCGGCTCCATGTTCGCAAGCTGCCGGTTGTAGATGTCGAGCTGCCCCTGCACTGCACTGGCACGCGACTGGTTGGTGAGCAGCTCGCCGGAAATCGTCGAATAGAGCTGCTGGGCGGTCTGACGTTCGGTCTCGAAATCGCCGATATTGTTCTCCTGGAGAAAGGCGCGAACATGGCCCTCGACCTCAAGGAGCTGTGCCTCGAACTTCTTGCGCTGGTCGCGTAGCGTGTCCGAGCCGCCACCGTCCAGAACCTGGGCACGATATTGCAGATAAGCCCCGATCATGGCGTTGAGCAGCTCTGCGGCCAGTGCCGGGTCTTCATGCTTGAGCGATGTGCCGATAACCGGCGTCTTCGGCGCGGTGCCGGCCTCGAACTTCTTGCGCAGCGCGCCCACTGCCTTCTGGAAGGTTTCCTCGGCAATCGCTTCATGCTCATTCGTGGGGGCTTCGGCCATTTCCTCATCCATCGCCTTGGCAAGGTCGGGAAACACGCGCGAGACCGGGAAATGCTGCAGGGCGCGTTCGGCGACAACCGGGCTGCGAAGGATCTCCAGCTCGGCAAGGATCAGCTGCTCCTGCTCCGGGGTCGCGCCGGCGCCCTCATCGCCCACCTTCGGGCGATAGACGCTCTCCTCGCCCAGACGGACATAGAGCCGCGAGGTCGCCTCATATTCTGTCGGCATGCGAAAGGCGGCCAGCAAGCCGAGCAGGAAGATCGGCAGGAAAACCAGCAATATCAGGAACTTCGCGCGCCATAGCTGCAGCACGATCTCGACCGCGCCGAGACGCGGACGGTGCCGGACAGGTCCGGTGTCGGCATGGGAGGCCCCCGCCGGTCCCCAGTCACCTGTCGCTGCCATGCCTGCCCCTGTTGCTTTTCATGGTTAAGCCCAGCCTTGCCCCAGCTGGCTTGATAATTCCTTAAACATTAACCGCGAGCCTGCGCGAGGTAACAGTCCAGACCAGACCTCACTGCCAGTGGACCATAAAGCGGACATGACTCGCGCGCTCTCCATTTCCATGCTGCTCATCCTCCTGCTTGGCGCCTGCCAGGCCAGCGTCGACCCGCAGCCGAGCGAATATTTTGCCGCCGCAGAGTGGCGCCATGAGGATGGCCAGGACGCCTCCTACCTGCTCGCGCCGGGCGATACGCTACAGGTCATCTTCCACACCGCCCCCGAGCTTGACCGCGAAACACGGATTGCGCCCGATGGCTCGATCAGCCTGCCTTATGTCGGCGCGGTCCAGGCCTCGGCGCGCTCGGCCGGCGAGCTGCGCGAGAATCTCATCCAGGCCTATGGGAGCGAACTCAAGGATCCGGATATCGACGTCATCCCGACCGGGTTCGACAGCCAGCAGATCTTCGTCGGCGGAGAGGTACAGAGCCCGGGCCTCATGCCATTGCCCGGCCAGATCGACCCGCTGCAGGCGATCATCATGGCCGGCGGTTTCACTGACCAGGCCCAGCCACGCCAGGTCGCGCTGATGCGGCGCATGCCCGGTGGCGAGATCGTGACTGCGGTCTTCGATATCAAGAAAGGCATCAACGATCCGCGCCTGTCGGAATGGACCCCACTCCGGCGCTTTGACGTTGTCTATGTGCCGCGTTCGGCGATTGCCGAGGAGAACCTCCTCATGCAGCAATGGTTCCGCGCGGCCCTGCCGGTCCAGTTCTCGCTCTATTACGATATATCCGGCGACATTCGCGGGCGGTAAGCGGATACTGACGTCTGCCCCATCCGCCCTCGGATCAATTCATCAGGTTCAGCCAGTCACGCGCCGAACGCAGGGCCTGCTTGATCTCTTCGCTGGAGAGCATGTCGGCGATCTGCTGACGGTATTCCCTGGCATCTTCCGAGCCCTTGAGCACGGCAAGGTTAAACCACTTGTGCGCCGCAACCATGTCGGCATTCACACCAACACCTGTCGAATAAGCAAGACCGACACGATAAAGCTCTTCGCCGCTTGCATTCGGACCGATCCCCGTTTCCGGGGCAACGTCCATGGCCATCTCTGAATATGGCATATGTCTTCTCCTTCACCCGACCCCGGCTGGCGCTCTTCCTGGCGGCCATTTGCCGGGTGTCTGAAACCATCACGTCACGCCTCGGTGACAGGGAGAAGGGTGCCCTCAGAGCTTTGCCGGATGGTTAACGGAAAAGGCCAAAAACCCTCTGTGTCTTAACAATATGTAGGCTGACATTAAGGAAGGAGTGTTTTTGGGTGAACAGGGCCTGCCTCATGGTTTCCAGACGCCCGACCTTTGCGGCGTACGCCCGCGCCCTATAGGGTAAAGATCACATGCCCGACCCCTGCCAGGAGGCCATTCGCCATGATCATCGCCTATCTGACCGTGCTCATTTTTTATCTCGCCGTTATCGGCGTCTTCGTTCTCGCCTGGTGGCGGGTCTGGGAGAAGGCGGGCTTCCGGGGCGCATGGTCACTGCTCATGTTCGTACCCATCGTGAACATCGCCTCCTTCTTTTATCTCGCTTTTGCCGAGTGGCCGGTGCATCGCATGCTGCGCGGGCCGGATGACGAATTCTAACGCTTCATGAGTTCTACGGTCCGGCTTTCGAAGCTGTGCCCGGCCAGCTTGGCGGCAATATCCGGATCATCGACACTTAGCGGGCGTACTTCGCGCCACGCCGACGCCACGAAATCGGCGGCCTCGCGCAGTGTTTCGAACTGCTCGAGCGTCATCGCCCCGCCAAGGCATTCCCCACGCACCACCGGATCGGCGGCAACGTCGGCCGGGACCGCCTTGTCCGCAAACACATCCGAAAACAGGAAACGCCCGCCCGGTTTCAGGATGGACGCCACACCGGCAAACACCTTTGCCTTGTCGGCCACGAGATTGATCACGCAGTTCGACACGACGAGGTCGATGCTCGCCGGCTCGATTGCCAGCGTTTCCAGCTCATCGACGAAACCGTCGAGAAAACGCACATTCGAGCGCGCATAATTAAAGCGCTCACGATGCCAGTCTTCATGAGCGCGAGCGACGTCCAGCTGCTGCGGGGTCATGTCGACCCCGGTCACGGAGCCGCCCTCGCCGACCAGCTGGGCAAGCACATAAACGTCCTGGCCAGAGCCGCTACCGAGATCCACGACATGCCAGCCGGTCATATCAGCCTCCGGCACGACAACCCCGCAGCCATAGAAGCGCGCCTTCACATTGGGATGGACCGCGTCGAGCGCCTTCAGCACCGGGTCCGGCGGGCGCACCGTGGAACAGCAGGCGGAGGTCTTCAGATCCTCCGTCCCGCCGAGGGTTTCGCCATAATATTCCCGGACGGTCTCGCGATCCATCTGCATGTCCTTCCCATGGGATTAGGTATGATCCACAATGACGCCTAACAGTGCTGGCTGATATCGGCTATTCAAATCCCGTTGAGCAGGCGCCTATATCCCGCCATGGCTCCATATCATGCGGAAGCAAGGCAGACGCCCCGATGACTGATCTTTTCGACCCGATTCCCTATTCCCTCTGGAAGACCGACAAGCAGGCCTTCGCCGACAAGCTTGGCCGCTCCTTCCGCGAGACTGGCTTTGCCGTCATCACCGGCCACCCGGTCGACGATGTCACGATTGCGCGCGCCAATGGCGCGGCGAAACAGTTCTTCAAGCTGCCCGGCGATGTGAAGGAGCGCTATCACGATGCCGAAGGCGGGCGCCAGCGCGGCTATACCCCATTCGGCACGGAAAACGCCAAGGGGCAGGCCCAGGCCGACCTGAAGGAATTCTGGCATACCGGGCGCAAGCTGCCGGAAGAGTCCAAGTATCGCGAGACGATGAAGGAGACACCTTCGGTGGTCGAGGTGCCGGACTTCGACCAGGCGACCTATGCCTTCTTCGAGGAGCTGGACACCTTCGGCCGGGATCTCCTGCGCGCCGTCGCCCTGCACCTCCAGCTGCCGGAGGACTGGTTCGACGACAAGGTCGAGATGGGCAATTCCATCCTGCGCCTGCTGCACTATCCGCCGCAAGAGAACCCGCCGCCGAAAGGCACGGTCCGTGCGGCCGCTCATGAAGACATCAATGTCATCACCCTGCTTCTGGGGGCCGAGGAAGCCGGGCTCGAAGTGCTGCACCGCTCCGGCCAGTGGCTGGCCGTCAATCCGCCACCCGACGCCCTCGTCATCAATTGCGGCGACATGCTGGACCGCTTGACCGGCGGCGTGCTGCCTTCGACCACACACCGCGTCGTCAATCCGGAGCCGGAGCGGGCAAAATTCCCGCGTTATTCAACGCCTTTCTTCCTGCACTTCAATCAGGACTTCCTGATCGAGCAGCTGCCGCAATGCCTTGAGGAAGGCGGCAAGCAGCAGCCCCCCATCACTGCGCAGGACTATCTGATGGAGCGCTTGCGCGAGATCGGGCTGGTGAAGGCCTAGCCCCGCCACGCTTCAAGCGCTCACCCTCCCTCGCCCAGCTTCGCGAACCAGGTGTCACGTGTCACCTCCCAGACCTGCGAGGCGCGGCGCGTGCCATCAGGCCGCTCGCTTTCGATATCGCCTTTGTGGACGAAGCCTGTCTTCCTAAAGAGCGCCTGGATACGGACATTATCGAGCGCGGTCGTATTGCAGATCAGATCGAGGTCGAGGGCCTCGAACATCCATGTGAAGGTCCGCATCATGCCGGCCGCGCCCTGGCCCTTGTTCTGCAGGTCCGGGCGCATGGCCCCGGCCAGTTCGCCGGCGGCCCATTGGGGCCAGACCCGTAATTCCGAATAGCCGGACACACGACCTTCGGCGTCGAAATTCAGCCAGAGCAGCCCCTCACCCCGCTCCCGGGCCGCCATTTCCCGTACAATCAGACCACGCACCGTCTCCAGCGTCAGCGGACGCGGCAGGGAATAAATCCAGTCGCGAACCTCCGGATACTGAAGGAAGGTGAGAAAATCCCTTTCATCACCAGGTTCTGCGAGCCGGGCATGATGTGCCGTCGAGGGCAACGTCTCGACATTTCGCACTGCCGCGCGGATGGCGGCTTCACGTTCCGCCTCGGTGCGCCTCCGCGTGAAAGGGATCTGGCTCATGTTTCATGCCTTGTCCGCCAGGAAGGCTTCCACATCCTTCCGCCATGGCAGGCTAGGCTGCGCGCCTTCCTTCGTGACGGCAAGGGCTGCCGCACCGGAAGCAAAGCGCAGGGCCGCCCCCTCTTCCATACCTTCGGCCAGCGCGACCGCGAGCGCCCCGCAAAAGGTGTCTCCGGCCCCGACGGTATCGATCACCGGCACGGCATAGACCGGCATACGGGCGACTTCCTTGCCCGCCCGATAGAGGATCGCGCCATCGCGCCCCAGTGTCTTGGCCACAAGCCCCTCGCCCCGATAGAGCGCGTCGCCATAGAACTCGGCCTCGCCCTCATTCACGATAAGCAGGTCGGCGCGTTCAAGCAGGTCGGTTGGCATCGGCATGGCCGGGGCGAGGTTGATGGCGAAGAGCCCGCTCTCGATGTCGGCGGCCGCCTCGATGGCGCTCAATGGCACTTCGAGCTGGCAGAGCACGGCATCCGCCGGCCCGGCCCCGGCGACATCAGCCGGACCGAGCGCGCCATTGGCTCCGCTGGCCACGACAATCATGTTCTCGCCAGCCTTGTCGACGAAGATCAGCGCCACGCCGGTCGGCGCGCCGTCATCCTCGACAATGCGGGACAGATCCACGCCATCCTCCTTCAGCAGCGCCAGCGCGGCTGCCGCATTCGCATCCTTGCCAACCCGCGCGATCATGGCGACCTCCCCGCCGAGCCGGCGAGCGGCAAGCGCCTGGTTCGCGCCCTTGCCCCCGGGGTATTGCGCAAAGCGCGCCCCGGTCACCGTCTCGCCCGGCGCCGGTAGGTGTTCGCAGGCCGCAACAAGGTCGAGGTTGGCTGACCCGACGGTGATGATCTTCGGCTGGCTCATTCTCCATACCTCGCAATCTGTCCCAGCATTTCGGAGAAAACCGCGTCGGCATCGGCCTGATTGTACCAGAGCACATGGCCGTCTTCGCGATAGTCCGGCACGGTCTGGCCGAAGCGCTCTCCCTCTTCCGTCACGACACGGACAGTCGCCTGGCGGCCTTCGAACAGGTCGGGCCGCAGCAGGCAGAGAATGGTGGAAGGGTCATGCAGCGGGGCCTCGCGGCCCTTGGCGCTTTCTTCAAGCCGGTTGGAGGCCGCCAGCAGATCGGCCGCGGCCACCGCCTGCTTGCTGCCAAGCGCCCTCACCCGGGCGATCTGGTCGTCGCTGGTGCGGATCTGATGGGTGACATCGAGATTGAGCACACGCATTGCCACGCCACACCGGAAGACGGCCGCCGCGGCATGCGGGTCGGCAAAGACATTGAACTCGGCATAAGGCGTGATGTTACCGCCTTCGCTGTCGGCCCCGCCCATGACCACGATCTCCTCCAGCCCCTCGGTGATATCGGGTGCCATGGACAAGGCGAGGGCGAGGTTCGTCATCGGCCCCGTCATGACAAGGGTCAGCGGAAAGCCCTTGCCCGCCCGCAGCGTACGGATCAGGAAATTCACCGCATGCGCCCTGGATGCGCGCACCCGCGGGCGCGGGAAGGCAATATTGCCGAGCCCGGTGGAGCCATGGAACGCTTCTGCCGTCACCGCATCGCGCAAGAGCGGCGCTGGTGCCCCGGCACAAACCGGAATCTCCCTGCCCCGCCCGGCAAGCTCTCTGATGATGCGGGCATTGCGCTGCGTAAGCTCTGCGCGGACATTGCCGGCGACCGTGGTGATGCCCACCAGATCAAGCATGTCGCTGGCCGCAAAAGCGGCAAGAAGGGCGACCGCGTCATCCAGACCGGGGTCGCAATCGATGATGATTTGACGTTTCCTCATTGTTTCAGAACAAGAAACCAGTCTGCGGGTTCCGGCAAGGGCTGGCCGTCAGGCCCTCAGGCCTCTAAGTGTGGACAGCAGGACAAAGGAGATATCATCCCATGGCTATATCAACGAAATCGCTCGAATATGAAGCTGGCGGCCAGACCTATGAAGGTTTTCTCGCCATGCCGGAGGGGAAGCCGAAAGCGGTTGTCGTGATCGTCCACGCCTGGGGCGGACAAGGTGAGTTCGACCATGAGAAAGCCAAGCTTATGGCCGAGTGGGGCTATGCCGGCTTTGCTGTCGATGTCTTCGGCAAGGGCAAGCGCGGCGAGACGAAGGAAGAGTGCCAGGCCCTGATCGAGCCGCTGGTCTCGAACCGCGAGGAACTCCAGAACCGCCTGAAGCTCAGCCTCGAAGCCGCCCGCACCGAATCCGGCTGCGACAAGGCGGCAGCGATCGGCTTCTGCTTCGGCGGGCTCTGCGTTCTCGACATGGCCCGCACGAGCATGGAAGTTCAGGGCGTCGCCTCCTTCCACGGCCTGCTCGGCGCACCGGGCAATACCGATGGCAAGTCCACCAACGTCAAGACGCTTGTCCTGCATGGCTGGGACGATCCGATGGCCAAGCCGGAAGATGTCATGGCCTTCACCAAGGAAATGGATGCCGCCGGCGCCGACTGGCAGCTCCACGCCTATGGCGGCACGATGCACGCTTTCACGAATCCGAACGCCAACGACCCGGACTTCGGCACGGTCTACAATCCGGATGCCGAACGCCGTTCGCTGGCGGCCCTGAAGGATTTCCTCGGCGAGCTGTACAGCTAAGCTAGGGCGTACGCAGAATAAAAGACTGGAGAGCGGGCTCGCGGGCCCGCTCTCTTTTTGTCCGGTCCTAGTTGAGGACGTCCGGGGAGCTCAGCTCAGACGTCCGGGCCTCTTCGGCCTGGCGCATCAGACGCAGCATATTGCCGCTCCAGATCTTGGCGATGTCCTCTTCGGAGTATCCCGCATCCAGAAGCGCTGCGGTGACCTTCGGCAGGAAGGTGATGTCGCTCATTCCGTCGACGCCACCGCCGCCATCCCAGTCAGCGCCCATGCCGACATGGTCGGGACCGACCTTGTCGAGTGCATAGAGAAGGTGCTCCATGAATTTCTCGAAGGTCGAGCGCGGCGGCGGGAATTCCGCATCCAGCGCCTCGCGGGCTTCGCGATACGCGTTCATGGCATCCTCATCCATATTGATCGGATCGCCATACTGGGCATTGAGCTCTTCGAGCGCTTCGGTGCGTTCCGGGGTCGGCTCAAGCGCTTCGAGATAGCCGCCATAGGCATTGATCTGGATGACCCCGCCGCTGTCGGCGACCGCCATAAGAAGCTCGTCGGGAATGTTGCGGTAATGGTCATAAATGCCGTCGACACCGGTATGCGACAGAATGATCGGCGTCTCCGACAGCTCGATCATGTCATAGACGGTGGCGTCGGCCGCGTGCGACCCATCGAGGATCATGCCCAGCTCGTTGGCTTTCTTCACCAGCTCCTCACCGAGCGGTGACAGCCCGCCAAACTTTTCGCCGGAGACATCGGTGGCGCTGTCGGCAAACTGGTTATCGCGGAAGTGGACCGGCCCGACCATGCGCAGCCCGCCGATATAGAAGGTTTCGAGCAGGGAGACGTCGGTGCCCAGCGGGTAGGAGTTCTCCATGCTCTGGAAAACGACGCGCTTGCCCTCGCCGGCAATGCGCTCGGCATCGTCGGCGGTAAAGGCCAGTTCGACATCGTCGGAATATTTCGCCGCCATTTCGCGGATCGCCGTCTGGCGCATGAGGGCGCTGTTGCGAGCGGCATGATAAGATGCCTCGTCCAGCGGGCCCTGCGGGGTGAAGATCACCCAGAAGCCGCCATCAAGGCCGCCTTCCTTCATGCGCGGCAGGTCGACATGCGTGCCGTCTTCCTCGAAGCTCTGGCGCTTCGAGAAGTTGTAGTCACTTGAGTGGAAGTAGGCCGGCGTATCGAGGTGGGTATCCATCACCAGCATGCCCTGATGCAGCTTCACCACGTCGGAAGACACGCCCACACCACTGGCCGGCACTTCCTGCGCCTCCGCCCGCGGCATGATCTGGCTGCCGCTCTCGCCAGCATAGTCATTGCAGGCGGCAAGCCCGGTGAGACAGACACCGGCAAGCAGACCGGCAGAAAAGAGACGCAAGCTCATGAGGAAGGCTCCATAATTTCCATTGCGCGTGATACGAGCAGAGTCTGAGGCAAACCGCAATTGCGACAGGATCACCCGCCGCGCTGTTTGCGCAGCTCTGCCCAACGTTTGAGCCGCTCTGCTATCGGGCCTTCCCGGCCCTCGCCCCTGGGCTGGTAGAAAGCCTGGCGGTCCATGCCGTCCGGGAAATAGTTCTGGCCGGAAAAGCCTTCCTCGGCATCGTGATCATAGGCATAGCCCTTGCCATAGCCCTCTTCCTTCATAAATGCTGTCGGCGCATTGAGGATGTGCTTGGGCGGCATCAGAGAGCCGGTTTCTTTCGCCGCGCGCTGGGCGGCCTTCCAGGCAACATAGACCGCATTCGATTTCGGCGCGGTCGCCATGTGGACCACGGCATGGGCCAGCGCGAGTTCACCTTCCGGGCTGCCAAGGCGCTCATAGGTGCGCGCGGCCTCTGACGCGATCATCAGAGCGGTCGGGTCGGCGAGCCCGATATCCTCGCTCGCCATGCGCACGAGCCGGCGGGCGAGATAAAGCGGGTCCTCCCCGCCGGTAATCATCCGCGCGAACCAGTAGAGCGCAGCATCCGGGTCCGAGCCGCGCACGGACTTATGCAATGCGGAGATGAGGTTGTAATGCTCCTCGCGATCCTTGTCATAGGCCGGCGCCCGCTTCTGCAACGACTGTGAAAGCTCCTCGGCGCTCAACGCCTGGCCCTCGTCGGCCAGTGTAAAGGCCTGCTCGGCCAAGTTCAGCATATAGCGCCCGTCGCCATCGGCCATATCGACCAGCGCCTCGCGAGCGCGGTTTTCCAGCGGCAACTTGCGGCCTTCCAGCTTTTCCGCGCGTTGCAGCAGCTCCTCCAGCGCTTGCGGTGTCAGCCGCTTCAGCGTCAGCACCGCGCACCGCGAGAGAAGCGCGCCATTGATCTCGAAGCTCGGATTCTCCGTCGTCGCGCCGACCAGCGTCACGATGCCCGCTTCCACGAATGGCAGGAAGCCGTCCTGCTGGGCGCGGTTGAAGCGATGGATCTCGTCGACAAAGAGCAGCGTTCCCTTGCCGGTCGTGCGCCGGTTCTCGGCCCGGTCGAAGGCCGCGCGCAGATCCTTCACCCCGGAGAAAACCGCACTGATCGCCTCGAATTCGAGATCGGTCTCCTTGGCCAGCAGCCTCGCAATCGTGGTCTTGCCCGTGCCCGGCGGGCCCCAGAAGATGATGGAGGAGAGCCGCCCGGTCTTCAGCATCCGCCCGAGCGCCCCATCCGGCCCGAGAAGATGGTCCTGGCCCACGACTTCAGAGAGACTGGCCGGGCGCAGCCGGTCTGCCAGCGGCCGCGGCGCTTCGTCGGCCATGCCCGATGCGGAAAAGAGATCGCTCATCCTGGCATCCCTAGCCGGTCAAAGGCGCCATGATAAGATGGCAAGGCAAGCAGAAATGCCGCGCCGGATAGTGTGGCAGAGCCTCTACTCTCCAGCCGGACCGTCCCCGGTCATGGCCTGCTCCTGTTTCGGCTCACCCTTCAGATAGGTGTCGAGAAAGGAGACAAAGGCCTCCGACGCGGTGATCCGGTTGGCGCGCTTCTGGAAGCCGTGGCCCTCATCGGGGAAGACGACATATTCCACCGTCGCCCCATTCTCGCGCGCGGCCTCGACCAGTTCGTCGCTCTCGACCTTCAGCACGCGCGGATCGTTGGCGCCCTGGATGACCAGCATAGGCTTCACGATGTTCTCGGCATGGAAGAGCGGCGAAATGCGTTTCAGCCGCTCAAGATCGGTCTCCGGATCGCCCATCTCGTCGTAGAGCGCATCGCGGAAGGCGCCCCACCATGGCGGGATGGACTGTAGCGTACGCACCCAGTTGGTAACGCCGAAAATGTCGATTCCGACGTCGAAGGCTTCCGGCTCGAAGGCGAGCGCGGCCGCCACCATGAAGCCGCCATAGGACCCACCGATGATGCCGATTTCGTCCGGATTGATGCCCTCGACGCCTTCGAGATATTTCCGTGCCCAGACAATGTCCTGCAGGTCCTTCTCGCCATGGTTCCGATCGTCCATGTGATAGAAGGTTTTCCCATAACCCGACGAGCCGCGATTATTGGCGGCCAGTACGGCATAGCCATGGTTCACCAGGTGCTGGATGATGGCGGAATAACCCTTGGTGCTCTGTCCGCCGGGCCCGCCATGCACCCAGACCAGTGCCGGGACCGGATTCTCCGCAGAGGCCTGGTGCGGCATGTAGAAGACGCCGGGGATCTCCAGCCCGTCAAAACTCTCATAGCGCACGATCTCGGCGGTCACGAGATCGTCCTCGTCGATCGCGTCCGGCAGCGCATTGGTGAGTTTGCTCGCCTCACCCGTCTCCAGGTCGGCCCAGTAGAGGTTGAAGGGCGAGGTATCGGTGTTCACGCCAAAAGCAATCTCGCTCTCATCCCGGCTGAACCGGACCTGTCCGACCTCACCATCCGGAATGTTCTTCAGTTCGACCGCCTTGCCGGTCTCAACGTCCGTGATGGTCAGCTCGGTGACCGCATCGGCGTTGATGGCCGAGACGAGATAGCGCCCGGTCGGACTGTCGAAGACAAAGGACACATCCCAGTCCGCCTCGATCAGAACGTTCTCCTGGCCGGACGCCAGATTATACGTCCAGGCTTGGTTGAACTCGCCGAATTCATTGGTGGCATAGATCAGCGTCTCACTGTCTGCGGTAAAATCGTAGACACCATAGGCAATGTCGCCTTCATGCTCGGTGATGAGCTCAGGCGCCGGGTCATCCGACAGAAAGTCCACGAGATAGATGTTGGAGTCGGCATTGGTCCGCTCCTTTGTGAGTGCCAGCCAGCGCCCGTCGGGTGAGACGTCGGCAATCTCCTTGCCGTCATTCTCGAAGACCATCTCGCGGGAATAATCCGCCGTGCTGTAGGCATAGAGGTCATTGGTCTGGGGATCGCGTTCATTCGTGGCGACATAGAAGACTTCGCCGTCATCGCGCCAGCCGATGAAGCTCGCACGCACCTCCTCGCCGGGCGTGAGATCGGTCAGCGTGCCATCGGTCTCGCGGACGTAGACATGGTAGATCTCATCGCCCCCGCTGTCGGAGGTCACAAGCACGCGGTCATCCGCCGGGAAGAAGGATTGGGCATAGACGGCATGATCGTCAGAATGAGTGAGCGGCGTGACCGTCCCCGCCTCGTCCAGCGTCACCGCATTGAAGATGCCGGTCCCATCCGTGGACGCCAGGATCGCTTCATCATCGGCGGAGAAGACATAGCCGGCAGACGAGCCCAGCGAGTAGCCGGTCGTCTCATGAAACAGGGCGGCCGGGTATTGCTCCACCGTGTCGACCGGCGCCGGGGCGTCGGCGATCTCCTGGTCGATGTCTTCCTGTGGCGAGGTGATGGCCGCCTCATTGACCTTCTCAGCCGGTGTCTGCGTGGTACAAGCCGCGCCCGCCCCGGCCAGAAGCAGTGCCATCGTCCATCTCATGTCCATCGAAAGCCTCCCGTGACAGAACCGTCCGGGGACGCTAGCACCCGCCTCTCTGTATAGCGAGAGGCCGGTTCGAGAATCAGAGTCGCACCGTCCCGCTGATGCGGCGGCCATTGCGGTCGATCTCGATTTTCCAGGTCGATGTGTCCGCCTCGAGCGCCTCCTTGAGATCCTTGAGCGTTTCGATCGAGGCATCGTTCACCGACAGGATGAGATCGCCCGGACGCACCACCTGCCAGGCATAGGCCCGGCGCAGGATGCGCGTGACCAGCACGCCCGACTGGAACGGGTCGCGTCCCATTTCCTCGGCGAGACGCGGGGAGAGTTCGGCGACTTCCGCGCCGGAAAACGGGTTCTTGCCTTCCAGCAGTTCCAGCTCGGCCTTGGTCGCGCCAGGCGGCGGCGCAAGCGTCACCGCGACCTCTTCATAATTGCCGCCGCGCAGCACCTTGAGCGTCGACCTCTCGCCAGGCGAGCGTGTCGCGGCGAGGAATTTCAAGCCCTTCTCATCGAACACTTCGCGCCCGTCGATCTCGGTCACCAGGTCCCCACGCTTCAGGCCAGCCTCATCGGCGGGGCCGTCATCGAAGACTTCGGTGACCATCACGCCCAGCGGGCGGTCGAGCCCTTGCGCCTTGGCGATGTCATAGGTGACCGACTGGGCCTTGAGACCAAGCCAGGGCCGTACGATCCGGCCTTCATTCACGGCAGCGTCGACAACGCGTTTCACCATTTCCGCCGGGATGGCGAAGCCGATGCCGTTAGAACCGCCGGAGCGGGAGAAGATAGCGGAGTTGATGCCGACCAGCTCGCCGCGTGTATTCACCAGAGCCCCGCCGGAATTGCCCGGGTTCACCGCCGCATCGGTCTGCAGGAAGAAGGAATAGTCCGACACGCCGACATCGGTACGCGCGGTCGCGGAGATGATGCCTGTCGTCACCGTCTGGCCGACGCCAAACGGGTTGCCGATGGCCAGGACGATGTCGCCGACCTCGGTATCGCGCGTATCGGCATAGGCGATGGTCGGCAGCGGCTCGCCTTCGGTATCGATGCGCAGCACGGCCAAGTCCGTGCGCTCATCGGCGAGGATGAGTTCCGCTTCATACTCGCGCCGGTCCGACAGCACGACAAGCAGTTCATCGGCGCCGTTGACGACATGATTGTTGGTCACGATGACGCCGTCCTCGGACACAATGACACCGGAGCCCAGCGAGTTCTGGACCTGTTCGCTCGGCTGCCCGAAGAATTGCCGGAAAACCGGATCGTTCGCGAAGGGCGAAGCCCTCTGACGGACCACCTTGCGGGAATACACATTGACCACCGACGGCGAGACCTCTTTGACGAGCGGCGCATAGGACAGCTCGATCTCCGCCTGGCTACGCGGGACACGCTTTTCCCCGGTAAAGAAGTTGGCCTCCTGCGTCGTTGCCGGGGCCTCCTGAGCGCCTGCGGCCCCTGCCGGGAAGAGCGGGCTTACGACAATCGCCAGCAGGGCGAGCACGGCCAGCACGCTTGCCAGAAGCAATTTCGAAACATGTCGGGTCATCGTGTTGTATTGCATCATGAAAATGGCTCTATTGCGGCGTGCTCATGAGCGCAATCGGGCAGGACATGACAATTCAGAAAGCTAGAGGCTGCTGCCCGGCCCCATTTCCTCAGAACTTTCAAGGGCCCGCAGTTGCGAGAGATTGGCCTCATGGCTTTCCCGGCTGATCCTGTAGAAGCTGATACAGACCAGCATCAGTGTCCATGAGACGAGCAGGCCACTGGCATAACCGATGCCGAGCATGCGCGTGGAATCCTCGGCAACGAGATCCGGGGCCGCCCCCGCCACGATCCCGGCAACCGACAGGACCAGCGAAGCGGTCAGCACGCCAGCGCCCTGGGACAGCTTCCGGATGAAGCTGATCCCGGCAAAGAAGATCCCTTCCGAGCGGCGACCGGTCTGGATTTCACTGTCCTCGACAATGTCGGCCACCATGGACGCGGCGAGCATCTGATAGGCAATGATTAGCGCCACATCGAAGACGGTAACACAGAGCACGATGATGTAGAGCAGCTCGGTCCCGTTGGGCGGCAGCAGGCCGAACAGGCGCAGGATGACCGGCGCCGGCGCCAGCGTAAAAGCCAGCAGGCCAATCCCGATCGCGCCCCTCTTCTTGCCGAAGAGCCTGCCGGCCATAGGCGCCACGATCAGCGCGAGGACGGCCGAGAGATAGACCCCCATGGTCAGCCCGGCGATCTGTTTCGGGCTGAATCCCCAGAAGATGGAATTGATGTACTGGTTCAGGGTTGCGGAAATGCCGGTCGCGATAAGCCCGAACAGCGTCGCCAGGAAAAGCGCCCGGAAGGAGCGGTTGGAGACGGTCTCGACAATCTCGCCGAATATCTTCGTGATCGTCAGGTTACGCGGTGCCGGCGGTGCCTTGAGGTGGGGAATATGCCGATGCGTGCCGCCTGCGCAGATCAGCACGGCCAGGAAGATCAGGCCTGCCGCCATCAGCCCATAGGTGTTCCAGCCTGCCAAATTGGTGAAATCGTCCTGCAACAGGAACCACAAGAGCAGGATCTGGACCGACAGCCCGCCGAACCAGGCGAAGAAGTAGCGGAACGACATCAGCGACGTGCGGGCGTCATAGTCCTGCGTCAGCTCCGCGGCGAGTGCCGTGCTCGGCACCTCGTAGAAGGTGAAGCCGAGACGCACCAGGATGGTCATGGCCAGAAGCCATGGGAAGAGGGCACTGCCGGCCAGACCATCCGGCGGGTTCCAGGTCAGGAAATAGGCCACCGCCACCGGGATCAGCGCACCATACATGAAGGGATGGCGTCGCCCGAACGGTGTGCGCAGATTGTCCGACCAGTAGCCGACGACCGGGTCTGATACCGCATCGACGATCAGGGCGAGGATAAGGACCAGCCCTACCAGATGGGCGGGAACCCCGAGGATCTGGCTATAGAAGAACAGCAGGAAATAATCGAAGCCGTTATTCTTTATGCCCTCAGCGGCGCCGCCGACGCCGAAGGCAATCCGTGTTGCCAGTCCAGGGGTTCTGCGCGTGGTCATGGAGCCTCGGCCATCCTGGCCTGCTCGCTATTCCACGATGTCGTAATACTCGATGTCCGGGCGCCCGGCGAGGCAACCGCCAAGCTTGGCGCCGGCTTCCTTGAAATAATCGGTCGCGCCATGCGCCTTGAGCGCGTCTTCATTGGCGTACTGTTCCATGAAGATATAGGTCTGCGGGTCGGCTTTGGACTGGTAGAGCTGGTAGGTCAGCGTGCCGGCCTCATTGGCTTTCACCTTGGCCATCAGATCCTTGCCGATCTCCTCGAACTCCGCGTTCTTGCCCTCGGCCACCTTCAGCTTTGCGACGACACCAATCATGCTCTTCTCCCCGAATAGATGCTCAATATATTTCACATGACAATAATCGCCCATGGCCATCGCACAAGCCATGACGTCACGGCGGGCGTCGTTGGAATAAGATTATGGATGGTGGGGCCGGTGTGTTACTTGCCGTCGAATTTCGGGGCGCGCTTTTCCAGGATCGCCTGGACGCCTTCCATGTGGTCGTCGGTCTCATGCATCAGGGCCTGCGAGGCGGCCGAAAGCTCCATGATCGTATCATAAGGCGCGTTCTGGCCATGGCGCAGCAATGTCTTGGCAAGGCGAAGCGCCTGCGGCGGCTGGCCGGCAATGCGTTCGGCAAGCGCCATCGTCTCATCCATCAGCGTATCCCCGGGCACAACCTCGGAAACGAGCCCCCACTCCTTCGCCTTCTCTGCATCGATGACATCACCGGTGAAGAGCAGCTGGGCGGCGCGGGAACTGCCGATGATACGCGGCAGCAGCCAGGCCCCGCCATCGCCGGGGATGAGCCCCAGTTTCAGGAAGGTCACGCCAAACTTCGCCTTGTCGGACGCGATCCGCACATCGGCCATGCAGGCAACGTCACAGCCGAGCCCGATCGCCGCACCATTCACCGCCGCGATGAGCGGGGTTTCCAGATTGTAGAGCGACTTCACGATCATGTGGATGTTGCGGCGATAGCCATTGCGGATGTCGTTCGGGCTGCCGCCGAAGGCGCCCGTCTTGTCGCGCATCGCCTTCACATCACCGCCGGCCGAGAAGGCCCGACCTTCCCCCGTCAGCACGGCCACGCGAATGTCCGGATCTGCCTCGATCTCGGCGCAGGCAGCCACGACCGACGGCCCGTCGCCTTCCTGGCCGAGCGCATTCATCATGTCCGGGCGCGTCAGCGTGAGCGTCGCGATCGGACCGGATTTTTCGAGTTTGATGACGGACATGGGGCAAGGCCTCCGCTTTGATCGTGTTGTTGGGCGCAGAGGTCTATGACAGCCCCTACCCCCTCGTGTCGAG
Organism: Henriciella aquimarina; assembly: GCF_002088975.1. Classification (GTDB taxonomy): domain Bacteria; phylum Pseudomonadota; class Alphaproteobacteria; order Caulobacterales; family Hyphomonadaceae; genus Henriciella; species Henriciella aquimarina. The sequence goes on along the minus strand of NZ_NCST01000103.1, from coordinate 32,443 downwards.
CCCGCTATTTGCGGCGATAGGTACCGATGAACCAGTCTTCCCAGCGTTCCCCTTCAGGATCGTACTCCTCGAAATGCTGGGTGACGGAGCCATCCTCATTCTCCGTCCACGTCCCGCGGAAGGGGTGCGAGCGGCCATTGCGGTATTTGATCGTGCCTTTGAGGATCATGTCGCCGACCTGGTTCGGCCCGCCTTCATAATCGATGACGGCACTGGGGCTGACCCAGATCTGGCGCCAAACGCCCTTGCCCGGATCGTAGTAATTATAGCTCTGGCCTGTCGTGCCCCGGGCACTCGTCCAGTGCTCGACCAGAAGGCAGCCCTCCTCCTCACGCGTGACCGTGTTGGTCCCGGCAAACTCACCGGCCGGGTCTGTCACCCGCCAGTCGCCGATCCAGAAGTCGAAGGCATGATACGGCGCAGCCTTGCAGGGGCCGGCCCGCTCGGCAGCGTCTTGCTGCGCCTGTGCCTGCATCCCTACAACGGAGACAAAGATGAGAGCAGCGCCGCCAAGTCTTGCGAACATGAGCTTCCTTCCAGACAAAACCCCCGCCCGGCAGCATGGCAGGACGGGGGCCTTCGTCAATGACGGGAGACGGTGACCTACTCGGCGGCGACCTTGGCCGGCTCGCCGGTCAGCCGGGTGTAGCGGCGCATGTGATAGTCGACATTGCCGAACTCGCTGTCGATCATGGTCATGCGCTTGAAATAGTGGCCAACGGCCAGCTCATCCGTCATGCCCATACCGCCATGAATCTGCACGGCTTCCTGGCCGACGAACCGGCCGCCCTGGCCGATGCGGACCTTGGCCGCCGAGACCGCCTTCTTGCGGGTCTCTTCGTCCTCGTCGAGCTTCAGCGTTGCCATATAGGTCATGGAGATGGACTGCTCATGCTCCATGAACATGTCGACCATGCGGTGCTGGAGCACCTGGAACTTGCCGATTGCCACGCCGAACTGCTTGCGCTGCTGGGAGTATTCGACGGTCATCTGATGCGCGACGCCCATGGCGCCCATCGCTTCGGCACAGACGGCCGCAGTGGCCTCGTCCACGACCCGCTCGATGAGCGGCAGCGCCTTGCCTTCTTCGCCGATCAGGCCGTCGGCCGGCACCGAGACATTCTCGAAATAGACTTCCGAGGCGCGGCGGCCATCAACGGTGGGATAGTCGCGCGTGGTGATGCCGTCAGCATCCTTCTTGACGATGAAGACCGAGATCCCGTCACGGTCACGGCGCTCGCCTGAGGTCCGGGCCGTCACGACCAGGTGGCTCGCCCATGGTGCCGCGATGACAACAGCCTTGTGGCCGTTAAGGACATAGCTGTCGCCTTCCTTTTTCGCCGTGGTTTCGAGATCAGCCAGGTCATAGCGCCCGCGCGGCTCGGCATAGGCGAAGGCAAAGACGCTCTCACCGCCGATGATGGCGTTGAGGTGCTCTTCCTTCTGGGCCGGTGTGCCGGCATGCTTCAGGAAGCCACCGGCGCAGATGATGGTCGGAATATAGGGCTCGACGACCAGCGCCTTGCCGAACTCTTCCATGATGACCATGGAATCGACCGCATCGCCGCCGAGGCCGCCATCCTCTTCGGAGAACGGCGCGGCTAGCAGGCCGAGCTCGGCGAATTGCTGCCACATCTCCGGACGCCATCCGGCTTCGCTCTCGACAACCTTGCGGCGGGTGTCGAAATCATACTGATCCCGCAGCAGCCTGGCGAGGCTGTCGCGGATCATCGTCTGCTCTTCGGAAAAACTGAAATCCATTGTGTTATCTCTCCCAAGTCGCCACAGGCGGACGCACCCCTTGCAGCCTTCTTTGCCTTACTGTCTTTGAGCTCGGAACCGGGCCGCAGGGCAATGCCTGACGGCGCGGCAACTCCGCTTTTTCAGTTCAGTAGTTTCTCGCACTCTCCAAGATTGCCAATCATGTCGCGTTCACCACCAGCATCGCCTTGCGGCTCGGCCACTTCCAGGACGTGGCCCGAACCACCCGAGCGCCACGCGACCTCCACAGGCATGCCAAGCGCCGGGGACACCTTCAGATCGAGCGCGATGGAACCGTAACGCCCCTCGACCGCCCAGACATCGCCTGCCTCAGGTGTCGTGGAGATCAGGTCGAAGCTCTGCTGTTCGCCGACCTTGTAGACCGAGGCATGGCCCGTCTTCACCGTGGCAGATGCCCCGCGCACAAAAGGCCACATGGCCTTCAACGCCGCCCGGTCATCGTCTGCCGGCAGGGGCTCGTCGCAGGTCTGGACGTGGATGCCCGAGAACTCCACGAGATACTCGCTGGCATTGCCTGTCGAGATGCGAATGTTCGGATCGTAGATCACGAAGTCCTCACCAGAGGCGACAACCTCACTCACGCGAATGAACTTGTCATTGTCGAACGTATAGCTCCAGGTCACGAGCGTGCCCGGCGCGGGCGGACGGAAGACCGTGTCCGCGAGGCTCACCGGTGCCGCCGAGACAATCGCCAGCATCAGGATGAGCCCCCGGACCATCGCCTTACAGCCCCAGGATCATCTTGGAGATGATGTTGCGCTGAATTTCGTTGGAGCCGCCATAGATCGACGTCTTGCGCATGTTGAAATAGGTCGGTGCGGCCTGATGGGCATAGTCCGGCCCGATCGGGAACTCGTTCGACCCGTCTTCCGGAAAGCCACGGAAATACGGATGACCGTAATGGCCGACAGCCTCGAGCGTCAGCTCCGTCAGGCGCTGCTGGATCTCGGTGCCCTTCACCTTGAGGATGGAGCTTTCCGGCCCCGGGCCCTTGCCGGCCGCCTCGCTTGCGAGCGTGCGCAGCTCGGTGAACTCAAGCGCGGTCAGGTCGATCTCGAGCTGGCTGATCTTGCGCAGGAATTCGTCATCCCGGATCAGCGGCTTGCCTTCGAGCAGCTCCGTCGACGCAATCGCGCGCAGCTTCTCGACGCCGCGCTTGGAACGGGCGACACCGGCAATACCGGAACGCTCATGCGCGAGCAGGAACTTGGCATAGGTCCAGCCCTTGTTCTCTTCACCGACGAGGTTCTCGACCGGCACGCGCACATCGGTCAGCCAGGTCTCGTTGACCTCATGGCCGCCATCGATCGTCTTGATCGGCTTCACCTCGATGCCCGACGTGTTCATGTCGGCCAGGATGAAGGAGATGCCTTCCTGCGGCTTCGCCGCATTCGGGTCCGTGCGGCAGAGGAAGAAGCCCCAGTCGGCATGCTGGGCAAGCGTCGTCCAGGTTTTCTGACCATTGAGGATATAGTGGTCGCCATCGCGCACGGCAGTCGTCTTGAGCGATGCAAGGTCGGAGCCGGCGCCCGGCTCGGAATAGCCCTGGCACCACCACACAGAGCCGTCACGGATGCCCGGCAGGTGCTTGGCTTTCATCTCCTCGGAGCCAAAGGTGTAGATCACCGGCCCGACCATGGAGACGCCGAAAGGCAGAGGCATGATCGTGTCCATGCGTGCATTCTCTTCAGACCAGATATATTTCTGGGTCGGCGTCCAGCCGGTGCCGCCATACTTTTCCGGCCAGGCCGGCACGGACCAGCCCTTCTTGCCGAGGATCTGGTGCCAGGCCAGCATGTCTTCCTTGCCGAGATCTTCGCGCGCGCCAACGCCGCGCAGATGTTCAGGGTAATTCTCCTCGATGAAGGCCCTGACTTCCTTGCGAAACTCAACTTCCTCCGGGGTAAATTCAAGGTTCATGCGCTTGGTCCTCGATGATCTGTTTTATCCTTGTGACCCTTGTGCCCCCATGATGCCGGGAACGCAAGTTGACGCATACGTCAACGTAAACAGTGTCGCACCCTATCAGTGCTTGGGACTGCTTTTTAACCCGCCTGACGGCCCAGAAACGGGGCGCAAGCCGTCTTCAGAACACCGACCGCCGCGGCCGACCCCATGCCGCCGCCCGTATTGAATTCAAACGACAGCAGCGGGTTCATGCCGATCCGCTCCAGCGCTGCTTCATGCGCCGGGCGCCGCGTCACATGGCCCGGCAGGACATGCGACACCGCATCGGGGTTCATGGCATGTACAATACCAGCTGCGATGGTCGTTGCGAAGCCATCGAGAACGACCGGGACAGACTGTATGCGCGCCGCCAGGATGGCCCCGACACACGCGGCCAGTTCCCGCCCGCCAACGCAACGCAGCGCCTCGAGCGGCTCGTCCAGATGACCGCGATGATGTCTCAGCGCGGCATTCACGATTTCGGTGCGCGCGCCGCTGACATCCTTCGGCGTCATGGGCCCCGGGCGCACCCAGTAGTCCGCCGTGCCGCCATAGAGCGCACAGGCCACTGCCGCGGCCGAGGTGCCAATACCTGCCCCGATGACCCCGAGGGCCAGCAGGTCCGGATTGCCTTCAAGCGCCTCGAAGCCATAGGCAATCGTCGCGGCGCATTCGCGCTCAGTCATCGCGGGTTCGGCCGTGAAATCGGCCGTGGGCTGCTCGATGGCCAGTTCGAAAACCCGAATGTTTGCCCCGACCTGCGTCGCGATCGCCGAGAGCGGCGCCTTGCCGTCCCGCAGGTCTTCGACCTTGGCCTTTGTGTTGTCATCGCTGGAGAGCGAAACCTGGTCGCCGGAGATGCCATGGGCACCTGCGAACAGCGCCAGGGTCGCATTCTCGATGCGCGGCGGATAACGCCCTTGCCAGCGCGCGAGCCACTCGGCCGCTTCACCGAGCCGGCCGAAATCCCCTTCTCGGCCCATGCCCAGAAGTGCCTCGCGGACACGCTCCGCATCCTTTTCGTCCGGCTCGATGCGGCGCATCGCCAGATCGCGGACATCATCGAAAGGCGTTGCAGAAGACGCTGCGTCGCTCACGGACCTACCCCATTCACCGGAATGTCAGCAAAGCGCCTGAAACGACAATTGAAGTCAATGAAAGATTCGTGATTTTTTGCGATAGAACGCAGCCGTCCCCATAATATGTCTCGTATGAAACCCGTCCTGACCCCCTGCAAGAAAGTGTGCGCCGTCGATGGCCAGACGAGTCTCTGCCTCGGCTGTGGACGGACCCTGCAGGAAATCGGCGGATGGAGCGGCTTCAGCGACGAGGAGCGCCGCCGCATCATGGCCGAGCTCGATGAGCGCATGGAGCGGCTGAAAGCCCTCGGCAAGCTGGGACCGGTCGCGTGAGCGCGCGGATCGGGTCCATGCTGTTCAGCGCCTGCGCGGTCGCCGGTGCGGTCGCGATCTTCATCGCCCCCAAGCTCGACAAGGCCGATCTTCAGCTCGTCGAGGAAGACGTCCCCGAGGCGTCGGTCAATGCCGCCGTCACACCGCAGGAAACCGACAGTCGCCGCAGGGCCGTCCTCTCCATTCGCAACGATGGCCACTATTGGGGCCGCACGCTGGTGAACCGGAAGGCCAGCGTGGACTTCATGGTCGACACCGGCGCGAGCACCGTCGCGCTGACCCAAGATGATGCGCGCAAGATGGGCATCGACATGGATGCGCTCGTCTACGATTCCCGCATCAACACCGCCGGCGGGCTGACATATGGCGCGAATGTCGTGATCGACTCGATCAAGATCGGACAGGTCGAGATCGAGAATGTCCATGCCGTCGTCATGCGCGAGGAATTGGCCCAGTCCCTGCTCGGCATGAGCTTCCTGCGTGAGCTTTATTCCTATGAGTTTCGCGGCGACCGGCTGATCATCCGGCAATAACCTTCCAGATCATCCGGATCGACACCAGCACGAGCAGGACTCCGAACAGCTTCCGCAACACGCCGGCATCCAGCTTGTGAGCAAGCGCTGCCCCGACGGGCGCCATGGTCACGGTGCAAAGCGAGATCAGGGCAAAGGCCGGCAGGTTCACATGGCCCACCGAGAATGGCGGCAGGCCTTCCTTGCCAATGCCATTGCCGATCGCCATGGCCGCCCCCGGCAGGCCGATTGCCACCCCGAAACCGGCCGCCGTCGCCACGGCTTGGTGGATCGGGCGCCCGCAGACCGTCATCAGGCTGACCCCGAACGTCCCGCCGCCAATCCCCATGATGGCAGAGAGCGCGCCCAGCACGCTGCCCAGCCCGGCCCGCGGCGCGCCCTTGGGCAGATCATCGGCCAGCTTCCAGCTCGGCCGGCCGAAATAGAGCTGCATGGCCAGAATGAGCAGCAGCCCGCCGAAGATGAAGGTTAGCGTCTCCTTGGAGATGAAACCCGCAATAGCCTGGCCGATCACCGCGCCCAGCATGATCCAGGGCGCCCAGCCGCGAAGGATGGACCAGTCGACCGCCCCGCGCCGGTTATGCGCCATGACGGAGCGGATCGAGGTGAGGATGATCGTCGCCAGCGAGGTCGCGACCGCGACATGCATCGCCGTCTCGCCATAGCCGAGCGCGGTCAGCAGGAAATAGAGCACCGGCACGATAACCGCCCCGCCCCCGATCCCGAACAGGCCGGCCGCAATCCCGGCCGCCACGCCAGCAGCTGCCAGCGACGCGATCATCACACCATATTGGGCAAAAAACTCTCCCATCAGGCGAGCGCCGCTTCCGGCGCGACCTGCGCCAGCGCCTCGTCGAGCACGTCGAGCCCGGCACCCGGCTTCACCGCCTTCTCCGACAACACACGCCGCCAGGCGCGGGCGCCTGGCTGGCCAGCGAAGAGGCCAAGCATGTGACGCGTCATGGAGGAAAGCTTCGTGCCGCCCGCCACCTGCTCGGCCATATAGGGGCGGTAGCGCTCCAGAGCAGCGAGACAAGCTGCCATGTCGACCTCATCGCGGCCCTCGCCGGTCTCGATCAGCTGGTCGGCATGGGCCAGAAGCGCCGGCGTCTGATAGGCGGCCCGCCCCAGCATGACGCCATCGAAGGTTTTCAGATGGTCTGCCGCCTCGCTCATCGTCTTGATGCCGCCATTGAGAATGATGGCAAGGCCGGGCCGTTCGGCCTTCAGCTCGGCCACCAAGCCATAATCCAGCGGCGGAACAGTGCGGTTTTCCTTCGGGCTCAGCCCCGACAACCAGGCCTTGCGCGCGTGGACGGTGAAGACCTCGCAGCCGGCATCGGCCACCGTGTCGACAAAACCGAACAGGGTCTCGCGCGGCGGGTCCTCATCGACAGCCACACGGCACTTCACCGTCACCGGAATGGAGACCACCTTTTGCATCGCGGCCACTGAGGCGGCGACGGTTTCCGGCTCCTGCATCAGGCATGCGCCGAACCGGCCGGACTGGACCCGGTCGGACGGGCAACCGCAATTGATATTGACCTCGTCATAGCCGAAATCCTCGGCGATCCGGCTCGCCTCGGCGAGTTTCTCCGGATCCGATCCGCCGAGCTGAAGAACAACCGGGTGCTCCGCGGCGCTATAGCCGATCAGCCGCTCGCGGTCGCCATGGATCACGGCATCGGCCGTCACCATTTCGGTCCAGAGCAGCGCCTGGTCCGACAACGCCCGATGGAACATCCGGCAATGCCGGTCGGTCCAGTCCATCATGGGTGCGACGGAAAATATATAGACTTGATTTATTTGCATTTTTTAAGTAACCTCAAAGGGCTAAAACAAGAACGTGTGCACTTTTTTGGACCAATTTGCACACGCTTGTACCGGTTTTGATCTGTCTGTGCACACGGAGCGCACACGAAATGGCGACAATTGTAAAACTTCCCTCCGGAAGCTGGCGGGCCCAAGTGCGGCGAAACGGGCGGTATGTCTCGAAGAGCTTCAAGCGTCGCCGCGATGCTGACGGATGGGCCGTGGACATGGAACGCCGCATCGACCGCGGCGAAAACGTCTCCAAAACCCGCCCCAAACATCTCAATACACTTTCCGATCTCATCGACCTCCACATCGCGGATATGCATGAGTCCTGCAAGCCTCTGCGCCGTTCGAAGTCCTTCTCACTCGGCAAGCTCAAGCAAGACATCGGACATATCCAGATCGATCGGATCGACCGCGAGACAATCGTGCAATTTGGCCGCCTGCGCGCAACCAAGGGCGCCGGCCCTGCGACCATCGGTATGGATATATCCTATCTGAAGACCATCCTTACCCACGCCAATGCCGTGCACGGGATCCAAACGCCGGTCGAGGCTGTCAATCTTGCCCGTGCGGCGCTTAACCGTCTCGGCCTGGTCGGAAAAAGCCATGAACGTGACCGTAGGCCGAGCCAGGAAGAACTCGACAAGCTGATGGCGTTCTTCGATGCCAATCAGCGCTACCGGGCACCAATGAGCCGGATTGTTCGTTTCGCCATTGCAACAACGATGCGGCAATCGGAAATCTGCTCCATCGAGTGGAAAGATCTGGATATGCGCCGCCGGATCGTAACCGTGCGAGACCGAAAGGATCCGAGACAGAAGGATGGCAACCACCAGCAGGTGCCCCTGGTCGACCTTACCGGGTATGACGCTTGGGCACTTATCAATGAACAGCGTCTTGATCATGAGCGGAAAGGCAGGATCTTTCCCTATAATCCACGTACCATCGGGACCGCTTTCCGCCGGGCCTGCGGCGAGCTGAGGATCGACGATCTTCACTTCCATGACCTTCGTCACGAAGGAACAAGCCGCCTCTTTGAGGCTGGTCTCAAGATCCAGCAGGTCGCACTCGTAACAGGTCATAAGGACTGGAAGATGCTCAAGCGATATACCCACCTTAAGGCGGACTCTATCGTCGCTATGGCGGCAGGCAATGGGGTCAAGCTCTAGACACGTGCTACTAGCGTTGTGGCACGTTCTCGTAAGACAGGAAGGATCACGGCCAAAGAGCTGTAGACATCCCACGCACACTTTTTGGGGCCCGAGGGGCTTTGGCTAAAGGCCAACCGCCTCCAGTGAAATCAGCTACGAACGCGGCAAGGATCTCTTAAAATCGGTTAGAGATTAATCAAACCCCACTTCCAACTGCCTTTTTGATGAGCGCATGGGCATCCACCTTCATCTGTGCATGAGAGTGGCTTGAACTCAAAACCGTACAACGGTTCATGATAAGTTCCATGCTGCGGTCAATGGCGACCGAGGCACACATAGCCCCGTGGATGGACACGGTGGCCTCCCGCACAATCAACGTCAAACGTTCCGGCGAACCGGATGCGTCGCTTCCTGTGCGGGTCCGCCCACTGTTCTTCAAATCCATGGGGACCGCCATGTCTGCCGACCGCTTCAACCTTCTGTCTTTCAAAGGGAAAATGAAGATCCTGCATATGAGCTGGATCGCGTTTTTCCTGACCTTCGTCATCTGGTTCAACCTCGCGCCACTGACCGGCGCCATCAAGGAAACCTTCGGCCTTTCAAAGGACGAGATTTCCACTCTGCTCATTCTGAATGTTGCGCTCACCATTCCCGCCAGGGTCGCCATTGGCACACTGACCGACCGGTTCGGGCCAAGAAATGTCTACTCCGCCCTGCTGGCGCTTTCCGCCATTCCCTGCTTCGCCTTCGCCTTCGCCGATAATTTCATCCAGCTCGCCATTGCCCGTTTCGCCCTGGGCTGTGTTGGCGCAGGCTTTGTGATCGGCATTCGCATGGTCTCCGAATGGTTCCCGCCGCGTGAACTTGGCACAGCTGAAGGCATCTATGGCGGCTGGGGCAATTTCGGCTCAGCGGCCGCGGCTTTCACCCTGCCATCGATCGCGCTGCTTTTCGGAGGCGATGAAGGCTGGCGCTACGCCATCGCGCTGACAGGCCTCGCCGCGCTCATCTATTCAGTCATCTATTATCTGAACGTCTCCGACGCGCCGGAAGGCTCACGCTATTTCAAATCGAAGCATACGCGCGGCATGGAAGTGACCAGCAAGGGCGACTTTTTCCTGCTGCTCGTGATGAAGGCGCCTCTTCAGATCGCCCTCGGCCTCCTGGCCTGGCGGCTCAATAATGTCGGCCTGATTTCGGAAACGGCTCAGTCTCTCATCTGGACCGGCCTGGGTGGCTACTACCTATTCACAGCCTGGCAAGCCTGGGAGGTCAACAAGCCAGTTTTCGAAAAGCCCGTGCCACACATCCACCGCTACAAATTCAAGCAGGTCGCCATCCTCAATATCCTGTATTTTGCAAGCTTCGGATCGGAACTGGCTGTCGTGTCCATGCTGCCGCTCTTCTTTGCTGAAACTTTCGGGCTGAGCCCGGTTCTCGCCGGCATGGTCGCATCGGCCTACGCCTTCATGAACCTTGTCTCGCGCGCGAGCGGCGGCCTGATCTCCGACCGGTTCGGACGAAGGGGCACCCTGATCGTGCTCACTATCGGCATGGCTGTCGGCTACCTCCTCATGTTCATGATCAATGCCGCCTGGCCTGTGGCGCTCGCCGTAGCGGTCGCGATGTTCTGCTCCTTCTTCGTTCAGGCCGCCGAGGGCGCCGTTTTCGCAATGGTCCCGCTGATCAAGCGGCGCGTGACCGGTCAGATCGCCGGCATGACAGGCGCCTATGGCAGTGTTGGCGCCGTTACCTTCCTGGTTGTCTATTCAATGGTTCCGGCCTCGGTCTTTTTCCTCGTCATTGGCGCCACCGCCCTCATCGGCGTCGGCTGCTCCCTCTTGCTGGAAGAACCACAGGGCGAGATGGCCGAGGTCGACGAAGACGGCAATGTCACCATGATCCCGGTCACGGCCTGAGATGAGACCGGCAACCGCCCCTGATGCACTCCCCCCAGGCCTGCCTGGCAGAGCCACTCAGAGTGGCTTGCGCATCGCCTTGGGCGGCTTCACCTGTGCCGGCGGCAAAGGCGAAAACGAGGATGCCTTTGCCGCCCGCCAGCCCGAAGACACAAGGGAACGCCGCCTCAAGGGGGTCGTCGCCTGCGTGGCAGACGGGCTGAGTTCGGCCCCGCGAGCAAGCGAGGCCAGTCAGCTGGCCGTGACCCAGTTCATCGATGATTATTATGCCGCCTCGCCGGGCTGGACGGTAAAACAGGCAGCCACGCGCAGCCTTACCGCGCTCAATGGCTGGCTACACGCACAAGGCCGCTCGGAGAGCGGGGCCATGGCGACGACCTTTACAGGCCTCATCATCCGCTCACGCACTGCTCACCTTGTGAATACAGGTGACAGCCGCGCCTATCTCTGGCGCGGAGGCCACCTCACCCAGCTGACACGCGACCATGCCTTGCGGGGTACCGGCGGAGCCGTCCTGACAGCCGCCCTCGGCGCCGAGCCGCATCTCAGCATGACTTATGAAATACTGGACCTTGAGACCAGCGATATTGTCGTGCTCATGAGCGACGGTGTGCCCTCGGCCCTGCCAGGAGATGCCTTGTCGGCATGGTTTGAGAAAAACGAGACCAGCGGCGATATCGAGATGCTCGCGCGCGAACTCTGCGAAGCGGCCATCAAGGCTGGCGCAGAAGATAATCTGACCGTGCTGTGCGCGCGGGTCGATGCCTTGCCGCCAGCCAATCATGATGAGCACCGCGAGATACTGAAGGCTCGCGCCTTTTTGCCGCCGCTCAAGGCCGGCCAGTCCGTCGATGGCTATACGGTGGAGCGGGTCCTGCATGCCGGGGTTCGAAGTTATGTCTACCGCGTGCGGCACAGGGAAACGGGCGACGTATATGTCCTCAAGGCCCCGACGGAACGGGAAGACGAAAGCGCTGTCATAGAGGCGCTGGCGCGCGAGGAATGGATCGGCCAGAACGCCGACAGCCCATCTGTCCTGCGCGCTTTCCCTTCAGGCGACACGCGGTTTCTCTACCTTCTCAGCGCCCCAGCCGAAGGACCGACACTTCGCCAGTGGATGAACGACCATGAAGAGCCGGATCTCAATACCGTGCGGGACATCCTGCGTGATCTGGTGGCGGGCCTGCGTCCATTACACCGGCAAGGCATCATCCACCGCGACCTGAAACCGGAGAATGTCATCATCCGCCCCGGGGGCGGTGTAACACTGATCGACTTCGGCTCGGCCTCGATTGCCGGGCTGGAGGAGGTTGCCGGCGCCGACGGCAGCTGGACGGGTGAAGGCTCGCTCAACTATTCCGCCCCGGAATACATCATGGGGGACCCGGCCACACAGCGCGCCGACCTGTTCTCTCTCGCCTGCATGACCTATGAAATGCTGGCCGGCGCCCTGCCCTACAAGCGGGATATCGCCGCAAACCGCATCCCGGACACCCTCTCGGCCTGGCGCTATATTTCGCTGCGCCGCCGCCGGCCGGATCTGCCTCCATTTATCGATTCAGCGCTCGAAGCTGCCCTGATGCCGGACCCGGCAAAACGCACTCCGGCTTTCTCCGAATTCGAAGCCGACATGACGCGGCCGGGTCAGCTTGCCAGGCAGCGCGCGGCCTCTCCTGCGCTGATCGAGCGTGATCCGCTGCGCTTCTGGCAGGTCATCTCTGCCACCGAGTTGCTTGTCATCCTTGTCCTTGTCGCGGCCTTGTCGGGCTGAATCGGGGCAGACTTCACAGGCGGGCCGTTCCGCCACGACCGGGAACAATGGCGTTCCTACACCTTGCCCTGCGCCTCCGGGCCGCAGCGCCCAAACGCCATGAGAGACGTCCAATGAAACGTCCTGCCTGCCTGCTTGCCACAAGCCTGATTACGCTTGCCTTTATGCCCGCCGCTGCGGAAGATAAGCACCCGGTGAAACCGATATTCGATCTTCGGCTGCGCTATGAAACCGTTGACCAGGACGGCTTCTCGGAGAAAGCCGAGGCCCTCACGGCCCGCTTGCGAGCAGGCTTCGAAGCGCGTGTCCTGCCTGACACGGACTTTCTCGTCGATTTCGAACACGTCGCCGCCCTGAACGAGGATTACAACTCCACTGCCAATGGCCGCACAGCCTTTCCCGTCGTCGCAGATCCGGAAACAACCGAGCTTAACCGTCTCCAGATCAGCAACACATCGCTATCGCAGACCCGGCTTACCTTGGGCCGCCAGCGGATCGTACAGGACGATGCCTGGTTCATCGGCAATGTCGGATGGCGTCAGGACGAACAGACATTTGATGCTCTCAGGGTCATGAATACGCCGGTCGAGGGCCTGACGATCGATATTGCCTGGGTCGATCAGGTGAACCGGATCTTCGGAGACGAATTGCCCGGTGCCGAATGGGACTCCAACAGTATGCTCGCCACGGCCGAGTACGCCTTTTCCGGCGTGGATTCGAGTTTTGCGGCATCGGGCTTCGCCTACATGCTGGACTTCGCCAACGCCCCGGCCGCATCCTCCGTTACGTATGGTGTGGCCCTGTCGGCCAACCATGCCATCTTCAGCGGCCGGGCACGCTATGCCCGCCAGCAGGATCATGGCCGCCAGCCTGCAGCCTATGAGACCGATTATTATCTCATCGAGGCCAGCGCAGAATACAGCGACTTCTCCGCAACGCTCGGCCAGGAGGCGCTTGGCAGCGACAATGGCACAATGGCCTTTCAGAGACCGCTGGCGACGCTACACAAGTTCAACGGCTTTGCCGATATCTTCCTGTCGACCCCGGCAGACGGTTTGAACGACACCTACGCAAAACTGTCCTGGACAGGCGAGGCAGCCGGCCCGGCTGACAGGCTTGGCTTCTCTGCCGCCTGGCATGACTTTTCCGCCGACCGTGGAGGAGCCTCCTTTGGCAACGAGCTCGACCTTGCCATCAGCGCAAAGTTCGGCCGACTGACAGCGCTCGCCAAGTTTGCCAGCTATGACGCGAAGGCCTTTGCCAGCGACCGGAAAAAGCTCTGGTTATCCTTGGAGTGGGCCTTTTGATCCGCCCGAGATGCCCTGAAAATGCGCAGCCCATGCCAACTCCTGACTAACATTCAGGCAAGATGCCTGCAGGAAAGCCCCTCTTCAGCCGCGTGCCTGCTGCCCCCTTGCGCAGCCAGGACGCATATGGGAGTCTTTTTCCTGCGCAGTGACGGCGCACCAAACTTTTCGATGGCGAAAAGTGCGTTCCACCCGGCCACGCGGCCAGCGGAACAGACACATTTTCACAAATTCGCCGGAGCGGCTTGCCGCTCCCCCTGTCGGAAAGGTTGCGCATGTCCCGCAAGAAACTCGTTATCATCGGAAACGGAATGGCCCCCGGCCGGGTGCTCGACCACCTCTTCGAGACCGCGCCCGGTCACTATGACGTCACCATTTTCAACGCCGAGCCGCGCGTCAATTATGACCGCATCATGCTCTCGCCCGTCCTCTCGGGAGAGAAATCCTATGAGGACATCATCATCCATGATGATGCCTGGTATCACCGTCATGGCGTCACTCTGCACCGTGGCAAGCGCGTCAATGAAATCGACCGCGATAATAAGCGTGTAATCGCAGACGACGGCACGACGGCCACCTACGACCAGCTGCTGATCGCTACCGGTTCCAGCCCCTTCATCATCCCGGTCCCGGGCCATGACCTGCCCGGCGTCCTTGCCTATCGCGACATCGACGATGTCGAGGCCATGCTTGCCGCTTCGAAAACAGGCGGCCGGGCTGTCGTCATCGGCGGCGGACTTCTAGGCCTTGAGGTAGCGGCCGGGCTCAAGCAGCAGGGCATGGAGGTGACAGTAATTCACCTCGCCCCGACCCTCATGGAGCGCCAGCTGGATGAGCCCGCCGGCCATCTGCTCAAGCGCGAGATCGAGCGCCGGGGAATAGAGGTTCATGTCGAAGCCAACACGAAGGAGATTTTGGGAACCGACCATGTTGAAAGCGTGAAACTCGAGGACGGCACCGAAATCGAGGCCAGCCTCGTCTGCATGGCCGTCGGCATCCGTCCGAACGTCCAGCTCGCGAAAGACGCAGGTCTGGAGATCGAGCGTGGCATCGTTGTCGGTGACGATATGCGCACCTCGGATCCCGACATTTTCGCCGTCGGCGAATGCGCCCAGCATCGTGGCCAATGCTACGGCCTGGTGGCACCGCTTTACGCAATGGCCAAGGTTGTAGCCGGCCAGCTGGGCGATGACCGGGATGCGCACTATTCGGGCTCGCAGGTGTCCACGAAGCTCAAGGTCACGGGCGTGGATCTGTTCTCGGCCGGTGACTTCCAGAATGGCGAAGGCCGCGAGGAGGTTGTCCTGCGTGACGCTGCCAAGGGGATCTACAAGCGCCTCGTCCTGGAAGAAAATCGCGTCATCGGCGCGGTCTTCTATGGCGATACGGCTGATAGCGCCTGGTTCTTCCAGCACATCAAGGATGGCACCGACGTCGAGGACTATCGCGATACACTGATCTTCGGCCCAGCCTATGCCAATGGCGGTGCTGTCGACCCTATGGCGGCCGTTGCAGCGTTGCCCGGTGACGCAGAGATCTGCGGCTGCAACGGCGTGTGCAAATCCCGGATCCAGGAGACGATTACCAGCGAGGGCCTGACCACACTGGACGATGTCCGTGCTCATACAAAGGCTTCGGCTTCGTGCGGGTCGTGCACCGGGCTCGTTGAGCAGCTGCTTGCGCTCACACTGGGAGACGCGTTTGACCCGAACGCCAAGAAACCAGTCTGCCCCTGTACCGATCTCGGCCATGACGAGGTCCGCCGCCTGATCGTTGCGGGCGAGTTGAAGACCATCACGGATGTGATGCAGCAGCTGGAATGGAAGACATCCTGCGGCTGTGCAAAGTGCCGTCCGGCCATCAACTATTACCTGGTCTGTGCCTGGCCCGGCGAATACCGTGATGACGGACAGTCGCGCTTCATCAATGAGCGTGTCCACGCCAACATCCAGAAGGACGGCACCTATTCCGTCGTGCCCCGCATGTGGGGTGGGATGACCTCACCAAACGAGCTGCGGGCTATCGCCGATGTCGCCGACAAGTACGACATCCCCACCGTGAAGGTCACAGGCGGACAGCGGATCGACCTGCTTGGCGTCAAGAAGGAGGACCTGCGCGAGGTCTGGGGCGATCTCAACCAGGCCGGTCTGGTTTCCGGCCATGCCTATGCCAAGGGGCTGCGCACGGTGAAGACGTGTGTGGGCCAGGAGTGGTGCCGCTTCGGCACGCAGGACTCGACCGGCCTCGGGATCAAGCTTGAGCGCTTCCTCTGGGGCGCCTGGTCCCCGCACAAGATCAAGCTCGGCGTCTCCGGTTGTCCACGCAACTGCGCAGAAGCGACATGCAAGGATATCGGCGTCGTGTGCGTCGACAGCGGATATGAAATCCACTTCGCAGGAGCGGCCGGTATGCATGTGAAGGGCACCGAGAAGCTCTGCACGCTCGAAACCGAGGCAGAGGTCATCGAATATATTGGCGGTCTCGTTCAGATGTACCGCGAACAGGCCTGGTATCTCGACCGGATCTACAAATGGGCCGACAAGGTCGGCATCGAGCATATCCGCGAGACGCTGGAAGATCCCGCCCAGCGCAAGGCCTATTGCGACCGGTTCGTCTATTCCCAGCAATTCATGCAGGAGGACCCCTGGGCCCAGCGTGTAGCCGGCAAGGATGCCCACGAATTCGAGCCGCTGACCCTCAACCGCCAGATGGAGCCTGCAGAATGAGTGGACCGGAAACCTTCTGGGTCGAGGTCTGCAGCCTCGACGATATTCCCGCACGCGGATCGCGAATCCTGAAGACCGAAGCCGGATGCATCGCCGTGTTTCGTACCGCGAGCGACGAGGTCTATGCGCTGGATGACCGCTGCCCGCACATGGATGGCCCGCTCAGCCAGGGCATCGTGCACGGCCATACCGTCACCTGCCCACTGCACAGCCTCGTGCTGGACCTCAAGACAGGCGCCGCCTGCGGCCCCGATGAGGGGCAGGCGATAACGTATCCGGCAAAGGTCCTGGACGGCCGGGTCAACCTCGATCTCAAAAAGCTCAGGAGATAGCACCATGCCCGATGGCACCCGTCTGCCTTCCATCAACACGACGTGCCCTTATTGCGGCGTCGGATGCGGCGTCAGCGCCACCCCGAACGGTGATAACAGCGCCATGGTTGCCGGGGATATCGCTCACCCGTCCAATGGCGGTCGGCTTTGCTCGAAAGGCTCAGCGCTTGGCGAGACGCTCGGCCTGCACGGCCGGCTGCTCGCTCCACGTGTCGATGGCAAGCGCGCAAACTGGGACACGGCCATGGCCCGCGCCGCTGAAGGGTTCCGTGCAGCCATCGAAAAGCACGGGCCCGACAGCGTTGCCTTCTACCTGTCCGGGCAACTTCTCACGGAAGACTATTACGTCGCCAACAAGCTGATGAAGGGCTTCATCGGCAGCGCCAATGTCGATACGAATTCCCGGCTCTGCATGGCGTCTGCGGTGGCTGGGCACAAGCGTGCCTTCGGCGCCGATACGGTGCCAGGCACCTATGAGGATGTCGAAGGCTGCGATCTTCTGATCCTCGCCGGGTCGAACCTCGCCTGGTGCCATCCAATCCTCTATCAGCGTGTCGCCACGGCGAAGGAAAAGCGTCCCGGCATGCAGATCGTAGTCATCGACCCGCGCCGCACCGCCAGCTGCGAGCTGGCCGACCAGCACCTCCCCCTCAAGCCCGGGAGCGATGTTGCGCTGTTTCAGGGATTGCTGACCTATCTCGCCCGTCATGACTGCATGGACGAGCCTTTTATCCGTGCGCGCACGAATGGGGTGGAAGACGCACTGGAGGCGGCCGCGCCTTACGACCTCACGCGCGTTTCGCAGGAGACCGGTCTGCCGGCGACTGAACTTGAGAGCTTCTATGCCCGTTTCGCGTGGACCGAAAAGACCGTCACCCTCTTCTCCATGGGCGTGAACCAGGCGCGTGACGGCACCGACAAAGTCAATGCGATCATCAATCCCCATTTGCTGACGGGCCGTATCGGCAAGCCTGGCATGGGCCCCTTCTCCATGACCGGCCAGCCGAACGCGATGGGCGGACGCGAGGTCGGCGGGCTCTCGAACCAGCTCGCCTGTCATATGGATTTCGATCCGGCCTCGGTCGATCGCGTGAAACGTTTCTGGACCGCGCCCAATATCGCCGAGAAGCCCGGCCTGAAAGCCGTGGATCTGTTTGAGGCCGTCGAGGATGGCCGTATCAAGGCCATCTGGATCATGGCGACCAACCCGGTGGTCTCCATGCCCGATGCCGACCGGGTGAAAGCTGCACTCAAGGCCTGCCCGCTCGTCATCGTCTCCGACATTGTCGATACTGATACGACCGCCTGCGCCGACATCGTCCTGCCCGCGACAGGCTGGGGCGAAAAGGACGGGACGGTCACCAATTCCGAGCGCCGTATCTCGCGCCAGCGCGCCTTCCTCCCACCGCCCGGCCTTGCCCGCCATGACTGGCAAGCCCTTAGCGGCCTCGCCCGCAGACTCGGTTACGGGAAATGGTTTGCCTATGGCAATCCGGCCGATATCTTCCGCGAATATGCCGCGATGACCGCGTTCGAGAATGAGGGGACGCGCGATCTCGACCTCGGAGGGCTGAGCGACCTTTCCGATAGCGCCTATGACGCGCTTGCCCCCATTCGCTGGCCTGTGCGCAAGGATGGCGGGCAAATTGAACGGTTCTTTGAAGACGGCCAGTTCTTCACGGAAGACCGCCGGGCGAATTTCGTCGCCCCGGCGCTCTCGCCGAAGCCCGCCGCCAAGCCGCTGCCCCTCATCCTGAATACCGGCCGGATCCGCGACCAGTGGCACACGATGACGCGCACCGGCCGCGCCGCGCGCCTCAACCAGCATATCGGCGAACCCTTCGCTGAGATCCACGCCGCTGACGCGGCATCCATCGGGATCACGGATGCCGAACTCCTGACTCTCTCAAACCGCAAGGGCCGTATCGCGGTACGGGCCCTCATCACGGATGAACAGCAGAAAGGCACCGTCTTCGTACCGATGCACTGGACGGGCCTCAAAGCCAATGCGGCGCGGGTCGACAGCCTGGTCACCCCGTCCCCGGATCCGGTCTCCGGCCAGCCGGCCCTGAAATCATCGAGGGTAAAAGCCGCACCGCTGGCGCCAGCCTGGTACGGTTTCGCAGCCGGTCTCAGCCTCACGTCGCCGGAAATCGCATATTGGGCCCGAAGCACGGCGCTCTCCGGGAACCGTATGGAGCTGGCCGGGAGTGAGATGCCTGACGATTGGGCCGGTTTCGCCCGGGAACTCTTCGCCAGTCAGCATGACGGCGAGCTGGTCGAAGGCGTCGCCGGACCGGGCACCTATCGCGCTGCCCTGTTCGAGCGCGGCCGCCTGACCGGCATTCTGATCGCCAGCTCACGGCCCGTTGCTGCAGCCCGCGACTGGCTGACAGCCCAGCTCGGCCACATCATTACCGGCCCTGAGCGCACCGCCATTCTCGCCGGTTTCCCCGGCGAGGGCGCGGCCGATCCTGGCCCCATCGTCTGTTCCTGTCTGGGCGTCGGACGCAACACGCTTATCGACGCCATCAGGGACGGGGCCACGACCCTCAACATGATCGGTACCTGCACGGGCGCCGGCACGAATTGCGGCAGCTGCCGTCCCGATATCCGCAAGCTCATGGAGGCCCGGAATGAAAACGCTGACGCCTGAACCCCGCCGCCCGAATGCCATCGAGGACCTCTCTGTCCTGCCAGTTTTCTATGATCTCGCCGGCAAGACCGTCCTGGTGGCTGGGAACGGAGACGGAGCGGGCTGGAAGGCCGAATTGCTCGGCGCAACGGGGGCACACGTTATCGTCACCTGTACCGCGCCTGACCCGGAGCTTTCAGCCGTCCTCGCCGAGCATGCAGATCGCATCACCCATCTAGAACGTGATTGGACACCGGAAGACTTCAACGGAAAGACCTTGGCCATCGGCGCCTTCGACGCAGCCGGCCAAGACGAGACTTTCGCCGCAAGCGCCCGAGCCGCCGGTGTGCCGGTCAATGTCGTAGACCGGAAGGCGCTCTGCGATTTTCAGTTCGGCTCCATCGTCAACCGCTCCCCCGTTGTCATCTCCATCTCGACGGCAGGTGCGGCGCCCGCCCTTGCCCAGGCGATCCGCACCCGCATCGAGACCCTTCTGCCCGAGACGCTCTCGGCATGGGCGGGCAAGGCGAAGGCCGCACGCGCGAAGATCAAAAGCCTTCTTCCCGACGCCGCGCAGAGAAAGGCATTCTGGCGCCGCTTCGCCGAGGCGGCCCTGACCCGCGCCCCCGAGGAAGCCGAGCACGTTTTGAAGCAGCCCGCAGCGGGCACGAGAGACCGCCGCGGCCATGTCACGCTTGTTGGCGCGGGGCCCGGTGCCTCCGACCTGCTGACCATGCGCGCCGTACGCGCCATGCAGGCCGCCGACATCATCCTGTTCGATGCACTGGTCTCGGAGGATGTGCTCAACCTTGCCCGCCGCGAAGCGAAGCGGATGCTTGTCGGCAAGCGCGGCCACCGCGCGTCGTGCCGCCAGGAGGACATCAATGCACTGATGATCGGGCTGGCCAGACAGGGCAAGCGGGTGGTCCGCCTCAAATCCGGCGATCCGATGATCTTCGGGCGGGCCGGCGAGGAGATCGAGGTCCTGAAAGCTGCCGGGGTTCCGGTCGATACCGTGCCCGGCGTGACGGCTGCATTTGCCGCGGCCGCCTCACTCGGCGTGCCACTCACCCACCGCGACTGTGCCCAGGGCGTGAAATTCATCACCGCGCACAGTCGCGATGGCCGGCTGCCCGAACTCGACTGGCGCGCCTGCGCTGATCCAGCCACTACGCTTATAGTCTATATGGGTGGGCGCACAGCCAATGCCTTAGCCGACAAGCTCATTGCAGAAGGGCTTGAGGCCCAAACCCCCGTTGTCATCATGAGAGCCGTCTCCGGGCCGGGAGAAGAACGCGACAAGACCACACTCGGAGCGCTGACCTCAACCGAAATAAGAGTCGATGGTCCTGTTCTTCTCGGAATCGGAAGGACCTTTGCCGGCATGTCTGCGTCAAGCGTTGCCCAAATTACACGCAATGCCGTCTTTCCAGTTACCTGTCAGGCAGGAGATCCGAAAATGCCCTTTGATGTTGCGGCGCAACAATCCTAACATCCAGGCGTGAGCGAAACACCGGACACCCCTCTTATCGTTCTGCTGATCGACAGCGACCCGACGAGGGCCGCCGTTGTTCAGGCAGGTCTGCATGACCGTGCTGTGGTCCGCCGCGCCGAGGAGCTGCATTCGGTCGGTCTGCTCGACAAGATCAACGAACTCCAGCCGGACGTGATCATCATCGACTGTGAGTCCCCAGACCGTGACACGATCGAGAACCTGCGCACAGTCGCCCGGGAAAACCCGAAACCTATCGTCATGTTCGTCGAGAATGGCGATGGCTCACTGGCCAAGGAGGCCGTCCGGGCTGGCGTCAGCGCCTATATCGTCGACGGCCTGTCACAGTCGCGAGTGCTGCCCGTCATCGAGATCGCGATCGAACGCTTCCGCATGGTCGACGGGCTCTGGAAGGAACTCAAGAAATCAAAGGACGATCTCGAGACCCGCAAGCTGGTCGAGCGTGCCAAGGGAATCCTCATGGACAAGCGGGAGATGACCGAGAAAGCCGCCTATGATGCCATGCGCGAATCTTCGATGATATCCGGAAAGCCGCTCAAACTGGTCGCCGAGGAGATCATCTCCATGGCGGACCTGTTGGGGAAGGTATAATCCATGGCCTCACGGACTGTTCGTATCGGATTTATCCCGCTCAGCGATGCTGCGCCGCTGATCATTGCCAAGCATGAGGGCCTGTTCGAGGCGCTCGGGCTCGAGGTCACGCTGAGCCGCGAACATTCCTGGGCACGCATACGCGACAAGCTTGCCGTCGGCGGTCTCGACGCGGCCCACCTGCTCTCGCCCATGGTGGTGGCTTCGGCGCTTGGGCTGTCGCCCATGCCCGGTCCGCTGGCCACCGCCTTCGCCTTCAATCTGAATGGCAATGGCATCACGGTTTCAAACGCGCTCTTCAAGGCCATGCAGGCGCACGGTCCGGATGCATTCGAAGGCCACCCGGTCAGCGCGGATGCGTTGCGTTACGTTGCCCTGGACCGGCTTGAAAAGGGCCAGCCACCGCTCACCCTTGCAATGGTGTATCCGTTCTCCAGTCACAATTATCTGTTGCGCTACTGGCTCGGCGCAGCCGGGCTCCATCCTGACCGCGACGTGCGCCTGATCGTCGTGCCCCCCCCCGACATGGTGCGCCTCTGCGAGGCCGATAGCATTGACGGCTTTTGTGTCGGTGAACCCTGGAACACCCTGGCTCAGCATACAGGCATCGGCCACAGGATCGTTGCCGGGGCTGACATCTGGCCTGCAGCACCGGAGAAGGTTCTCGGCGTGAAAGCCACCTGGATGGAGGAAAATGCGGAAACGCACCTCCTCCTGATACGGGCCCTGTTGCGCGCCAATCAGCGCCTGATGACGGAAGATGGCCGGCGTGCGGCTGCGCAACTCCTATCAGAAGAACAATATATCGGCATCGGCACCAGCCATATTGCGCCTTCGCTAACCGGTTCGGAGGGCCCGGAATGGTGCTCCTTATACGATCCGACCTTCGCGACCTTTCCGTGGCTTTCGAAGGCTATATGGACAGCCCTTCAGATGGTCAGGTGGGGCCAATTGACCGAACCGGTCGGCATTGAAGGCGCTGTTGAACGCGCCTTCCGGACAGATATCTACCGTCATGCGGCCTTGCTTGAACATATTCCGTCCCCGGCCATCGACTCCGTCATTGAAGGGGGAAGCAAACAGCCACGCAAGCTGATGAATGGCAAGACCCAAATCACCCTTCCAGCCGATCACATCATGGACGGAAAACCGTTCAATCCGGCCCTGCCCGACCGCTATCTTGAACAATTCTTCCGGCATTCCATCCGCCTGAAGACAGACGAGCTGTTCAGCGAATGACGTCCTATTCCTGCAGGCGGTCCAGGAATGACCGTGCGTCCGCCAGGTCCGCGATACTGTTGACGTTAAAGAAGGGATCGACGCCATCGCGCCGTGAAAACTCGGCCGTCACGGCCGCATGTCGTTGGGCGTATGCCCAGACGGCACGGACACCTTCCTCGAGGAGCGCGTGTTCCAGATCATCCGCCAGCGAACAGGTCCATCGGGCACAGAGATGGTGTGTCTGTCCCCCAGATTCGGCCATTACGACCGGCGCCTCCGCCGCGTCGAGTGTCGCGAGCAGATTTGCAGGCAGGAATGGCATATCGGCCGGCAGCGTGAAGACAGTCTCGGCACCCTGCTCGCCAGCCCAGCGCATCGCAGTCAGAACGCCTGCCAAAGGCCCGAGCCGACCGGGGACGATGTCGGCCAGAAGGGGAAGGCCGAAATTCGCATACCCCCCTTTATCGGACGTATTTACCGCGAGGTCCGTGCCATCTTCGGAGATACGCTCGATCACATGGGCGATCAGTGCTCGCCCGCCAAGCTTCGCGAGCGCCTTGTCCTGTGCCCCGAACCGTCGCGAGGTCCCACCTGCAAGGATTACGCATTTGTGTTTGCCGGCCAACCCAGTCTCTCCTGTATTGCCACAACACTACGCCTGGCATCGTCAGGAGCAACCATTGCCGTCACGCGAAAAGCCCACCGTTTGTGTTACGTAGGGAGATTATGCCTGAACCGGTCAGTGTCAGTGATGCCCTGGAACAGCTTGCCCGTTCCCATTCCTCGCCAGACGGAGAGCGCCTGCCCCTTGCGGCCTGCCTCGGACGGATCCTCCGGGAGCCGATAACGGCCCGCGCAACGCTCCCGCCTGCCGACGTTTCGGCGATGGACGGATATGCGGTTCGACTGGAAGATGTCCGCCATGCGGGGGCGGACCTGATCGTGCTCGGTGAAGCGCCGGCCGGACGCTCGTTCGATCAGGCATTAGGGAAGATGCAGGCTGTACGTATCTTTACCGGCGGGGCACTACCACCGGGAGCTGACCACATTCTGGTGCAGGAAGACGCGGAACGTGATGGAGACATGGTCCGGGTGATGACAGCCCAACAAGGCGCCCGGCACGTTCGCCGAAAGGGCCTCGATTTCAGTCTTGGCGATCCCCTTCTACCCAGTGGCACCAGCCTGGGCCCGGCCGAGCTTGCGCTGGCGGCAGCTGCCAATCATGCAGAGCTCGTGGTGGTCAGGCGCCCGAAGATTGGCCTCCTTGCAAGCGGAAATGAGTTGAAAGTCCCAGGCAGCGCGCTTCGGCCTGGCGAGATCGCGAACTCCAATACCACAGCCATCTCCTCGCTTGTGAGTCTCTGGGGCGGCGAGCCGGTCGATCTTGGCCTTGCGCCGGATTCGCTCGAGGGGATCGCTGCACGCATCGACCATGGTCGCGGCTGCGACATGATCATTGCAATCGGGGGGGCGTCTGTTGGCGATCACGACCTCATGCGCACAGCCTTCAACCGGGCCGGCGCCAGGATGGTTTTCGAAAAAGTGGACGTGAAGCCCGGAAAACCGACATGGCATGCCATGCTGAACGACATCCCGGTTCTCGGCCTGCCCGGCAACCCGGCCACAGCCTATGTCTGCGCCCATCTGTTTCTTGCGCCGCACCTGCCGGCATATGCAGGAGAAAGTCTACGGCTGAAAGCAAAACTTGAACACGATCTCCCGCCGAATGGAGGCCGGGAGACCTATATCCGGGCGCGCCTGACCCAGCATCTGAACGGCAGATCGGTTCGTGCGCTGACGCAGCAGGATACTGCCCTGCTTCATCCCTTCCTGGAGGCCAACTGCCTTATTCGGAGAGAACCGCATGCGACCAGCCGTGCAGATGGTGACGCGGTCGAGTGCGCTTTGCTGGCCGCGTCGCCTCGAAGCGATCGCTGAAAGGAATCCTGGCCAGACAAGCCCAACAGGCGTTTCGTCGAGAAAGAGCGCTCTAACGCTCTTAGGGCCCTATGCGGACAGCGATTGGCGAGCACGCATGGCTGGACTGGATGAGAACGGATTGGCCTCCGGCGTCCTTGGCTTCCACGTCTTCAGCGTGCAGGCATGGATGCCATCACCGAGCGGCAGTGGCGCTCCAGTCAGTCATGTTCTTTCATCCCGGCACCGGATGAGAGCGATCGCTCGAAAGCGTTTCAGCCTGTCCAGGCTCGCGTGATAGAATTTCAGGCTGGCCGGACTGATCTTGCAATGTTCCAGCTGCTCGGAGAGCTCTTTTTCCACACGATGGATATCTGTGTCGATGCACCGGATAAACTCATCAAGGTCCTGAATGTCTTGCAGATCGCCATAGGTCAGATGATGCGCGACATGACCTTTACTCGTCAGCCAGATTGGCCGGTTACTCAACCTTGCATCTCCCAGTGGAAGTTCGATCAATGCCCCGGTGTGAGGGAGCTTACTCTCCAGACCGTACCCAGCATGCCGGATAGAAGAAGCCGGGACAACTCCCTGACCGCATCGGCGATGATCTGCTATAGCCCGGCCGGGCCTGGCTAGTCTTTAACACCGACAACTGAGCGAAATAGCGAACCAATGCCGCTGGCTTGAGTCATGATGTATTATGGCAGCATTTCTATCGTTGGGGAACATCAGCCAACTTTCGTGCAACCTGATCAATGAAATGATCGAAGCGCCGCTGGCCGAGCGCCTGGGCGGCGTCACGTTCGCCGTCCGGAAGCGGTTCGGTGCGCGCCAGCCAGTAGAGGATATACTGCGTCAGCACCTCGAAGGTGAAAGCGACATCGCGCTCGATCCCCGACTGGCGCTCGTCGAAACGGTCGAGCCGAACAAGCAGACGGTCTTCGAGGGATTGCCTTGCTTCCGGGTCGAACCAGGACGAAAGCGCTGCTTCGACGATTTTAGCTTTGGAAGCGCCGGGCTTGCCGGCTTCTTCGCACAGCCGGGCGTGAAGATTGGTCGGCAAACGAATGTGAACGCGTGGGCGTGGCATGACCTTCAGAAGTCCGGCAGGAAATCGGAATCGCCGCGGTCGAAGCCCTTGGCCTTGCGGATCGCCTCGAGATGCTTGTCGAGCGACGGATCGGTCAGCTCGTCGAGATCGGGCACCGGGTCGGAATCTTCGCCCCTGTCGCGCTCAGGCGGTTCGGGCGCAAGGTCGGGTTCCAGGGCGAGCTTGTGCTCGGGACCGGCGCCGTCATCCGATCCGGCGCGCGGCGTCCAGGCCTTGCCGCTGCCGTCCCAGTCCTGCGAGGGCCGGCTACCCGTTCCGGCCGCAACCGCCGGCGGCGGGAGCACGCGCCCGTTGAAGTTGGCGTCTTCGAAGTAGCGCAGCTTTTTCGCGCGGATTGGCGCTGTTCCCGAGACGAGCACTATCGCGTCGTCATGGGGAAGCTGCATCACCTCGCCCGGCGTGATCAGTGCGCGCTGCGTCTCCTGACGGGAGATCATCATGTGCGAAAGCCAGGGCGCCAGCCGGTGGCCGGTATAGTTCTTCTGGGAGCGCAGCTCGGTGGTCGTTCCGATAGCGTCGGAGACGCGTTTGGCCGTGCGTTCGTCATTGGTGGCGAAGGCGACGCGCACATGGCAATTGTCCAAGATCGAATTGTTCGGTCCGTAGGCTTTTTCGATCTGGTTGAGGGACTGGGCGATCAGATAGGAGCGGATGCCATAACCCGCCATGAAGGCGAGCGCGCTTTCGAAGAAGTCGAGACGCCCGAGTGCGGGAAACTCATCGAGCATGAGCAGCAGCTTGCGCCGCGACTTGTCCGGCAGACGCTCGGTCAGCCGGCGGCCGATCTGATTGAGGATAAGCCGCATGAGAGGCTTGGTGCGTGACAGGTCCGATGGCGGCACGACAAGATAGAGCGAGACAGGCTGCTCCGCATCGACGAGATCCTCGATCCGCCAATCCGTCCCGCTGGTTACCGCGGCGATGACGGGATCTCGATACAGAGCCAGGAAGCTCATCGCCGTGGACAGCACGCCCGAGCGCTCATTCTCGGCTTTGTTCAACAGCTCGCGGGCGGCCTGGGCGACAATCGGATGCGGTCCGGACTCGAGGTGCGATGTCTCCATCATTGCGCGCAAAGTCGCCGGGAAGGATCGCGCTGGATCGGACAGGAAGCGCGCGCAGCCCGAAAGCGTCTTGTCGGGTTCGGCATAGAGGACATGCAGGATCACGCCGACCAGGAGGGAATGCCCGGTCTTTTCCCAATGGTTGCGACGTTCGAGCGAGCCTTCGGGGTCGACGAGAATGTCGGCAATATTCTGAACGTCGCGCACCTCGTCCTCGCCGAGGCGCACCGCTGTGAGCGGATTGTAACGCGGGCTGCGCTTGTCGGTAGGATCGAAGCGCAGGCAGGTGGAAACGCCTGACCGCCATCCGGCCGTCAGATCCCAGTTCTCGCCCTTGATGTCATGAATGACGGCGCTGCCAGTCCAGGACAGCAGCGTGGGCACGACGAGGCCGACGCCCTTGCCGGAGCGTGTCGGCGCAAACGCCATGACGTGTTCGGGTCCTCCATGGCGGAGATACTGCCCGTCCCATTTGCCGAGGAAGACGCCGTCATTCTTGAACAGACCCCCTTTCCGGATATCCTCTGCTTCTGCCCAGCGCGCCGATCCATAGGTGGTGACGTTTCGCTCGTGCCGGCTGCGCAGGACAGACCCGATGATGGCCGCGACAATGCCGAGCCCCGAACCGCTGACCGCGATCAGGCCGCCGCGGGCGAACACCTTCGGCGCATAGGCTTCATAGGCGTACCACCACTGGAAGAGCCGCCAGGGTTTGTAAATCGGCTGTCCGGCAAGCTCGAACCAGGGCACACCGAGCGCTGCCTGATATCCGAGCGCGTCCGCGGTGAGCTGGGTTGCCAGCCAGAGGGCGCCGATGATGAGCGCGAAGACGACGATGATTTGTCCGATGAGGATGCGGGTGCCGGTCATGGGCGTTCTCCTGAAGGCGACTATCCGTCGCCGTCAGGATCGCGATGCTTTTCCCGAAGGCCCAGTTGGAGGGCGTGCATATTCCTGCAAGCGCCTGCAAAGCCTCGCAGCAAGACTTAAGGACAGCCGTTTACATCCGGCTTGAAGTCCGCTCGTTCGGCTAGGTCATGAAGAACCTCAATTGTTCATTCGAGGGCGCCCCAGCTGAGGGCGGGCGCTCCTCGGGCAAGGACGTGCAAAATGGAGCCGGCTTTTAAGGGAGTCTAAACGGCGACGTCCCACACTTCGGGCCAGACGCCCCGGCCCCGATTAAGCCTTGTCCATGCAAGGTGTTGCGGCGGCCGACACACCCAGATCTCACGGGAGGCGACCTTGTTGAACACACTTCTCAGAGGAAAGTCTCTCCGTTTCTGGATCGGAACCGGCATGGTTCTGGCGGTTGCACCGCTGGCGGTCATGCTCCTGGCTGGGTATTTTCATCTCAGCCAAAACGTCATTGGACCGTTCCACGATGCCTCCTTGCGCGAGCGCGCAGAGGTTGCGCCAATCCAGTCGCTGCGCGTGCTTGTCTGGGACACGCTCATCCCCGTCGACGAGTTCGTCGACGAAGGCGGCGCGCAAAGACCTGACGCCTATCGGGCGCTCCGCACGAAAATCGAGTCAGGCTTCGCCGATCTCAGAGGTGGATTCGAAAATGAGCCGGCCATTCTGACACTGGTGGATCGCGCTCTGGAAAGCTGGACCGAGGCCGATCGCCTTGCAACGGAACTCATTTCTGTGGAACGTGCCCCCGGTGATCCCGAAGCCGCCGCCATGATGGAACGCTTTCACGGTCATGTCGCCTCCAGCTCGGACAGGCTTGGCGTGGCTTATGAGAAAGTCGCAGGCGAGATCCAGGCCGATCACGATGCTGCCGTTTCCGCCTTTGCCAAGGCGAATGAGAGGGCGGTTCTGGCCGCCATCCTTTCAGCGCTCGCCATCATCGCCGGCGTCGTCCTGATCGGACGCGTCATGGCGGCGAGCGTGGACCGCCTCGTCAATGGGGCGGCGCGCGTTGCCGACGGCGACCGCGATCACCGGATCGATGTGCGCGTGCCGCCGGAACTCCGCCGGGTGGCCGCTCAGTTCAATCGCATGATCAGGCGAATCCAGGAATCCGAGGCTGCGCTTTCGGAGCTGGCGCGGGTCGATGGTCTGACCGGTATGAAGAACCGGCGCGCCTTTGACGAAGCGCTTACAAAAATGCATGGGCAAATGAGTAGAACGGACGAGACAGGCGCCGTGCTATTCGTCGACATCGATCACTTCAAGCGTGTCAACGATACCTACGGGCACGCTGCCGGTGACGACGTTTTACGCGCCATCGCCCGCCTCGTGACGTCGAGCCTGCGTCCCTTTGACGGGATTTATCGCATCGGCGGTGAGGAATTCTGCGTCCTCTTGCCGGGCGTCAAGATGGAAGCGGCAAGCGATCTCGCAGAACGTCTGCGCGAGGAAGTCGCGCAGCGTCCGATAACGGCGGGCGACAGCGAAATCCCCGTCACGATCAGCATCGGTGGCGCGAAGGCCATCGCCTCGCTTGAACCCGGCAAGATTATCGAAGCCGCCGATGCCGCGCTCTATCGCGCCAAGACGACCGGCCGCAATCGTGTTGTTATGGTCGATGAATTCGGCGCCCATAAAGACGGCGTGCTTGCACTTGATCCGAACAGCGAAAAAGCCGAGTCCAGCCGCGGGTGAAAACAAGGATCGATCAGATCCGACACGCTATTTCATCAACGCCGGGATTTCATCGCGCCAGCTCTCCGCCGCCGGCTTTTGCTCCGAAAATGGTTTGTCGGTCGGAAGGCGATGCACGACTCGCCCATTCGGCAAAGCCATGATCAGCGCCTAATACTGTACATCCACATGTTCATCGTCCTGCAACAGGACAACATCCGGCGCGCCGAGCGAATCGAAGTCGAACCGCCGCTCCCGAAAAATCCCGAACGGGTGGGCGCGCTTCAGTGCGAAGAAGCCGCCTTCGAACGAGGCCCCTCAGGCCCTTTCCGCGCGCGCCCTCATACGCCGCAGCGCGATCGAGATAGTTCTCCGGCACCTCCCAGCGTCCATCCTTTAAGCGCTCGACAATGCCGGCCCGGCGCAGCGTTTCGAGGCGCCGCTTGTGCGCCAGACGGTAGGCGCTGATCGAGCCGGGGTCGGCGTCTGCGTGAAGATCGTCCGACCAGAGCCCGCCTGTTCGCTCGGCAATCTCCGCGATGGTCCGGTCAGCGCGTCTGGGTTCCGGGCGCGCGCGGCGCACCTCGACGACGGCGCCGGCGGGTGGCGTATTGGCCCGATCGACGGCGGCGGACGGCACATGCCAGACCCGCCCGTCAAATCCCTCGACGAGCAGGTATCGCGTGTCGCGCAATTCGTCCTCGGGCCCGCTCGCGAGCACCGAGCCGAGAAGCGGCGCAGCGTCGGGTGAAAGCGACTCTGCAAAAGCGATCTCCTTGTGCTTCCTGTTCTCCCGCGCGAGCGTGCGGACAACATCGTCCCGGCGCCCCAGATCGCGCAGCGTTTCGGTCCAGCCTGGTTTCATGGTCCATTCGTCGGGGCCGCTCTTCTCTGCAAGGCCGAGCGATTTCAGATGCCGCAGACGCGCAAGGGCGAGATGCCGGTCGAACCGGTCGGCCTCAGTGTGGGCTTTCTCGATGATTACCACCCGGTCTTGGGCGGCGCGCTCCAGTGTCCGGTCGATTCCGGTGAAGCGGTCCTTGTCGATCTCGCTATGGCGCGCCCGCAGTATTTCGAGGTCGCGGCGAGGACCGAGCCGGCGCGTGACAATGTCCTCCGCTGCCTCCCGGATTCCCCCCATCAGATAGTCCTTCGCGATCACCACATCCTTCATGCGCGCGTCGCGGCCGCGGATAACCACATGAGTATGCGGATGGCCGGTATTGTAGTGATCGACGGCCACCCAATCGAGCCGCCGCCCAGTGTCCTTTTCGACCTGCGCCATCAACTCCCGGATCGCGGGCTTGAGATCGCCGAGGGCGGCACCGTCTTCCGGAGAGATGATCAGGCGGAATTGGTGGCGGTCATTCTCGCCGCGCCCCAGGAATTTCTTCGGCTCGATATCGTCGCCTTCCCGATCATAGAGTCTGCCGCCCGAGCCATCCCGCTCAACGCCGTCGCGCTGGATGTAACCGAGATGCATGCGATAGACGGCGGCGCCCGATTTTGCGGCTCGTGCGATGTGGGATTTGACGATGACACGGCGCACGCGTTGGCGCGCCAGATGACGGGTCGATCTCGCCCGCGTGCGCGCTGCCCCGCCGGCGCCATAACGCTTGCCGCTGAAGGCGCTTTTCTTGCCGCTTGTCTTTAGCCGCGCGATGGCGTGCTGGAGCTGGGATTTGGCGCGGCCGCCGCCGGACTTTCCGATATCCCTTATGCGCCCGAGGCGCGGGGTAAAATCGTCAGGCTCCGTCATGACCGTCCCTCGAGGCCTAGCGCCACCCGAATTCCAGTACAATCAGCGGCTTGATCCAAAAGCCGACGCCACAACCGCGTGCAACAGGCGCCAAAAAAAAGACGTGCAGACAAGGGGCTACCCAACGGGTGGCGCCACAGCTTTAATCTTGCCCTTCCGGGTTCGCACCTCTCTCCCCTGTATTCGCTTGCATCGCCTTGCATCCGCTTGCACGCCTTTCAGCCGGGCCATAAAAAGACGAGGACGGCGACGCCGTCCACATCCCGGACTTTTGTGACGCCGAAATACCGCCCGTCGAGCGAGCGTGGATGCGCATTCAGGAGGAAAATTTCGTCGTCCTGCACCACGACACATCCGTGCCATTCCGGCATTTTACGTCCCTGTGCATCACGCGACAAAGCCTTCGCGACGGGCTTTCCGTCGATAAAAATATCGAGATCTTCACGGCATATTTCTGCGCCGGGAAGCGCGGCGATCCGCTTTAGGAGAGGCCAGCCATCGCCGACATAACCTCGTGACGCTGACCATTTCGCAGCATCGCTATCGGCTGAGACGGCACCCCATCGGCCGAGGGTGAATTGGTCGCCGCTCAGCCGATAAAGCCCGATAGGCGCAGACCCGGTCCGGTTCCAGACAAGGTATTTTCGAACCGGGAGTGCGTGACTGGCAAGCGTGAGCCCTATGGCAGCCGTTGTGACGCTCACCATGGCCCACCTCACGACTCGGGCTTAATCCGCTCGGAGGTCGAGACATAAGTATGCCTGTTCGACCAGGTATCGAGGCTTGTACGCGTGTAGAAGACGCGGGCGCCGTGTTTTCGATAGACCGGCCCCCTGCCCTGGCAGCGATAATGATCCAGCGTGGAACGCGTCAGCCGCAGATATCTTGCGGCTTCCTCAACACTGAAGAACTCACTGTCATCCCCCTGGCCGGGGCTCGTATGTTCAATATCGGCCATTGCGATCTCCTTTCGTCAGTCCACCGTCCGATGAGACCAGACTGGCCGGAAGCAGGTCGAAATGGAGAGGCAAAACGCGCATGGCGGCTCTTGCCCGGCCGGCATAACCATCGCGCCCTGCAATGAGAGCCACCCCGGCCTGCATGCCCGGAGTGGCTCGTTTGCGACGGTGTTTCCGGCTAGTCGCGCGCGTTCCAGAGGATCACGTGCCGGCCTTTCTGGCCCTTGACCGGGGCAAGGTTGGCGAAGATCCGGCGCGGTCCGATCTGCGGGTCGGCGAGGGTGAGCGAGACATAGTCGCGTCCCGATGCCTTCGATTTCCGCATCCAGCCTCCGCCGATCTCGGTCGAGGTCTCGCCCGCATAGATGCGGAAGTCCGGCTGG
>NZ_NCST01000102.1 GCF_002088975.1 Henriciella aquimarina | reverse complement strand
GCTCAGCAACTGTATTGGATGTCATGTTTTCTGAGTTTTGCGTTGAGGATTGTGAGGAGTTTTCTGGCGATAGCGATGAGGGCGAGCTTTGGAGGTTTTCCAGCGGTTCGCATGGCGCAGTAGGTCTGCTTGAGCCTTGGGTGATGGCGCGAGGCTGAGAGGGCGGCGAGGTAGAGTGCTTCGCGCACCCTTGCGCGCCCGCCCCAGACCCGGCGTTTTCCCCTGAAGCTTCCGCTTTCATGGGCATGGGGAGCAAGGCCTGCAAGGGCTGCGATGGGTCTTCGGGCCAGGTGTCCGAGCTCTGGCAGGAAGGCGAGCAGGGCTGCGGTTGTGACCGGTCCGACGCCCGGTTCGCTGGCGATGAGGCGGGCCCGGCCAGCCAGGGTGTCATCGGCCTCGATATGGACCGCGATCTCCTTGTCCATGGTGACGATCTGTCGGGTCAGGCCTGCGATCCTGGCTTTCAGCCGCCGCACCAGCGGGCCGCAGCGATAGCGTTCGAGCTGGTTGAGACAGGCTTTTCGGGCTTCAACAAGATCATGCCGGTAGGCGTGAAGCTCGCGCAGGACCTGCACGCCGGGTGCGGGTGGGACGTGCACCGGCAGGCTGATCTGGCCGGCCATGGCCGACAGGAGCCGGGCATCGACACGGTCTGTCTTGGCCAGCACGCCAGAGGCGCGGGCAAACTCGCGCGCCTGGCGCGGGTTGACCCGGTACATCCGCACGCCAGCCTGGCTCATCGCCCGTTCGAGCGCTTCGCCATAAGGGCCTGTGGCCTCGAAGACGATGGATGGGGGAGCCAGCAGACAGAGGGTATCGAGCCCTGCCGCATCATTGGACAGCCGGTGAAAGCAGCCGTCACGCGGATCGAAGACATCGAGATGCGTCTTGGAAATATCGACGCCGAGAGCAGGGTGTGACATGAAGAAAATCCTGTCCTTGTCATACGGGGTCGGCTGTCACCGCCCCTGGCAACTGTTCAGGCGACACAACTGTCGTACCCGGCAGGCGAGCCCCTGGCTGAGCCACGATCCGTCAAATCAAGGATGAGAACGGGGTCTCGCCTGCCACCCCTCTATCGCACACTTCAAACAGACAAGGATGAGGTCATGCCCTGTTGGACGGTCCCCCATAGGCCTCACCCTGCGCTTGCCGAAGGGCGAGGCCCATCAGTGTTGGGGCAAGAAAAAGCCCGCCGCGGCATGGGCCGGGCGGGCTTTCTGGTCTGGTTCGGTCGGCGCTATGGTTTACGCGCTTTCCTTGATCCATTCCGCGATGCGCTGCTTCGACATCGCGCCGAGATGGGTCGCGGTGACCTTGCCGTCCTTGAACATCATCAGGGTCGGCAGGCCGCGCACGCCGAATTTCGAGGCCGAAACCGGGTTCTCGTCGACATTGATCTTGGCGATCTTCACCTTGCCGGCCATCTCCTCGGCGACGGCTTCCAGGTGCGGCGACATCTGCTTGCAGGGCCCGCACCATTCGGCCCAGAAGTCGACGACGACCGGGGTGCCCCCGGCAATCGCGGTGTCGAAATCATCATCGGTAATATGTTCGGCGGCCATGTCTGCCTCCTTTATCCTCTTGTTACGCCCTATAGATAGGAAGTCTCAGGATTCTTCAAATCCCGCCAGCTAAACGGTTGCGTGAGTTCTGCAAAAGGGCGGGGGTGAGCTCATGCAGCTTCGGCCCGTCGGTGTAGAGCAAAGCGGGGCGGACCGTGCGTCCGGGCCAGGCGGCTTCGAGGACGAGCTGGTAGGCCGCCATCTGCATCAGGTAGGACGCATCCACGTCTTCCGCGCGCGCCGGAGCGGGGCGGTCGGTCTTGTGGTCGATCAGCAGGATGTCGGTCTCGCGGATGACGAGGCGGTCGACCCGGCCATTGATGATGACGGGGCCGTCGGGGGTGTCGAGGCGGCCGACAATCGCGGCTTCCGAGCGCCCGCCGGGGGCGAAGAGCGGCGCGAAATGCTCGGTCTCCAGCGTGGCGAGCGTGACGGTGAGGATCTCGTCACGGTCGCTGGCGGAAAGCTCGGCCTGGCGGGCGAGATAGCTCTTTGCGGCGGCCTTGCGCTGCTTCTCCGGCAGTTCGGGCAGGTATTGCAGCAGGGCGTGGATGAGCTTGCCGCGAAGCAGCGCGGCGGTGCGTGCGGCCCCGAAGGGCTTGGAGACGGGCGCGGCATCGGTGAGCAGCCGGCTCGGCGCGGTGACGCGGGGTGCGGTGTCGCGGGCGGGGGCATCGGTTTTCGTCCAGGCCGGCGCGTCGGCGAGATGCGAGCCGGTATCGGCGGCCTTGCCGAGCGGGGCGGCGACCTCGCCCCAGACCAGCGGCTCGTCTGCCGCCTCCGCGCCGGTCAGCTCCAGCATCGCGGTGCGGCAGAGCGCGTACCAGGACTCCTTGTCATAGCCGGGCCCGGTCTTCCGTCCGGCAAAGGCCCCGCCAATGATGAGGCGGTCCTGCGCGCGGGTCAGCGCGACATAGAGCAGGCGGCGGGACTCGCGGGCCTGCGCAGTCTTGCGAGCCTGGCGCAGCGTGGTGATCGCCGGCGGGTCGTCGGCCCGTTTCGCGCTGTAGACGGGCACGCGGTCGTCGACCATGAAGAGGCCGTTGCGGTCGGCCGGTTCGCCGCCGGTCGTATCCGGCAGGATGACGATGGGTGCCTGTAGCCCCTTCGCGCCGTGCACCGTCATGACGCGGATTTCGCCGGCGGCTTCGGCGAGGTCGCGCTTCAGTTCGGAGGTGTCGCCCTCGATCTCGGCGAGGAAAGTCTGTAGCCCGGCGGCCTCGCCCATATCGTGGCCGAGCGCGCGGTCGAGCAGGGCGTTGACCGGGTCGCGGGCGGGCTCGCCGAGGCGCTGGATCAGCTTGTCCCAGCCCGACAGCCCGTCGGCCTGGCGCATGACGAGGGCTTCCATCAGCAGGTCGAAGGCCGGCTTGTGGCGGCCCTCGAGCAGGCGCCCGCAAAAGGCACGCGCGGCCTGGAAGCGGGGGTCTGCGGCCATCTTCAGCCGGTCCCAGAGGCGCTCGCCCTTCTTGCGGTCATGGGCGAGGGCGAAGAGGTCGCGGTCGTCGTCGGTGAGGCCGCAAAACGGCCCGCGCAGGATTTCCGCAAGTGTCAGGTCATCACCGGGGAAGAGCGCAAAGTGGATCAGGTTCAGGCAGTCCTGCACGCCGATATGGTCGAGCAGTTTCAGCCGGTCGGCGCCCGCGACCGGCAGGCGCTCGGCCTTCATCGCCTTGATCAGCGCTTCGAACAGGGCGCCGCGCTTGCGCACCAGGATGAGGAAGTCTTCCGGCCGGGCCGGGCGCCGGGCCCATTTGCGGCCCTCGCCTTCCTCCCATACCGGCGCGCCGCTCTCGATCATTGACTTGATCTCGGCGGCGACTTTCCGGGCAAGCCGGTTGACGGGCGACCCTTCCGAGACATGGTCGAGCGGGGCGTCCCACGGATCGCCTTCCTCTTCGTCCCTGTGCGGCTCGATGGGCCAGAGGTCGATGCGGCCATGCTGGTTGGACCGGCTCGCCCTGTGTTCGAGCAGGTCGGCTTCCTCCGGCACGACTTCCGAGAACGGATCGCCGCCGAAACTGTCCTGGTTGAAGACGGTGTCGACAAAGCCCAGCACTTCCGGGGTGGAACGGAAGGACATGGTCATGTCCGGCATGTTCGCCTGGCCCGACAGCGTCTCCTCGGCTTCGGCGAAGCTGCGCTTCTCGCGCAGGAACTGCTCAGGGTCTGCGCCCTGGAAGGAGTAGATGGACTG
The DNA here is from genome assembly GCF_002088975.1 of Henriciella aquimarina. Taxonomy (GTDB): domain Bacteria; phylum Pseudomonadota; class Alphaproteobacteria; order Caulobacterales; family Hyphomonadaceae; genus Henriciella; species Henriciella aquimarina. The sequence continues at coordinate 2,188 of NZ_NCST01000102.1, read as the reverse complement.
TTTCTTGTCGCCGACGGTGAACTGCGTGCGCGGATCGGTGCTGCGCTCGGCGCCTTCGCCGGCCCGAAATTCGTTGACCAGCGCATTGATGATCGCCCACTGGTCGGGGCTGGTATCCTGCGCCTCGTCGAGCAGGATATGGGTAAGCCCGCCATCGAGCTTGTAGAGCACCCACTGGCCGACGCCGGGCGAGAGCAGCAGCGCGCGGGTGCGCTGGATCAGGTCGTCGAAATCGAGGGCGGCGCGCCGCGCCTTGCCCTGGGCATAGCCTTCCAGAACGGGAAGGCCGATCTCGAGCAGGGCGGTGGTCTGTTCATAGGCGCGCCGGGCGATGAGGGCACCCAGAATGGCGCGGATGCGCGCGGTTTCCGTGCCCTCGCCATCCTTCATCTGGAAGAGGTCGGCGAGGCCCGGCACGTCTTTCGCCGCGCCCGCCGTATACGGATTGGAGGCGCGCCAGCCGCCATCGGCCTTGAGGAAGATGCCGGAATAGGCCGCCCACGCTTCTTCCAGTGTTTCGGCCAGCAGGCAGGCCGATAGGGCTTCCATCAGCGTCTCGTCGCTCTTGCCGCGCTTGGGCAGGTCGTTCAGGCCACGGACGATATTGGTCAGGTCCTCGCGCGGCAGCCATGAGCCGACCGCCCGGTCGAGGATTTCTTCAACCGTCTCGTCAGGCGCGTCGAGCACGGCCTTCACGTCGCCGCGAAGGGTCTCCGCGTCGATGCCGGTGAGCCGCGTGCGCTGGCCGCGCAGGCTGGCGATGACCGCGCCTGCGCCAAGCCCGCCGCCGGCTTCGGAGACCTTGCCAAGGGCCTCCGGGGCATGTTCGGCGGCGGCCAGCACCTCGTCCTTCAGGCTGTCGCCCCAGAGAAGGTCGGCCTCCCGGTCCTCAATCTCGCCAAAGCCCGGTGACACGTCGGCTTCCAGCGGGAAGCGGCGCAGGATGCGTGAGCAGAAGGCGTGGATTGTCTCGATGCGCAACCCGCCCGGCGTTTCCAGTGCGCGGGCGAAGAGGGCGCGGGCGGCCTGCAGGTCGTCGGCGCTGTAGCTTTCGGGGCTGCGGGCTTCCAGTTTCGCGAGGGCCTCCCGCAGCGGGGCGTCGCCCATCACCGACCAGCTGCCGAGGCGTTCGAACAGGCGGCGCAGCATCTCGTTGGCGGCCGCCTTGGTGTAGGTGATGCAGAGGATCGTGTCCGGATCGGCGCCGCGCCGGCCATCCTCGCGGCGCAGCAGCAGGCGCGCGACGCGGTCGATCAGCACTTTCGTCTTGCCGGAGCCGGCATGGGCCTCGACCCAGGCGGAGCGGTCCGGCCGGGCGGCATCGGCCTGGGCCTGCTGGGCGAGATCGTAGGCAGACAGACTACTCATCCTCGTCCTCCGCGGCCCACTCGTCGCGCCGGGCGAGCCGGGCATAGTCCGAACCGTATTTCGCCCATTTCGGGCGCGGCATGCTGACATAGGGGTGGTTCGCCTTCGCGAAGCGGGCGATCAGGTTCAGGAAGCCTTCTCGGGTTTCCTCGATAATCTCCTCGAGCGGCTTTGCCTCGATGTCTCGGCCCGCCGCATCGCCGATATTGCGCACGGCAAATTGCGAGCCGAAGCGCACATAGGTGAGCGCGCTCACCGCTTCGCCGGAGACGGCATGTCCGGCCTCGCTTTTGAAGCCTTCATTCATGGCGATAACCGCCTGCAGCGGCATTTGCGGGTTGAGGCCGACCCGGACTTCCTTCTCGCCGGGCGGAGCGCCGGACTTGAAGTCGAGGATGGCGAGCGTGCCATCCTGGTGCTTCTCGACGCGGTCGGCGGTGGCCGTCAGGGTGAAACTGTCCTCGCGCAGGCCGGGCACGGGGAAACTGGTGCGGCCCTTGATCTCCGTATGCGGCGCACCGGCGATGAGGTGCAGGCGCTCGGCGCGCCAGGCGAGATATTCCTCGGCCACCCGGCGGCGCGCGGCCATGGCGCCGAGGATCACCTCTTCGGCCTCGCCGGCTTCGCGCAGTTCGCGCTCCAGCATGGCGACGAGATTGTCGGCGGTTTTTGCCTCGCTCTCGGCTTCGAACTTCTCGAGCGCGGCGTGGATGGCGGTGCCGCGCGGACGGGCATCGATGGCCATGTCGAGCGGGTCGAGTTTCGTCAGCCCAAGGACGTATTGTGCATAGATGGCATAGGGATCGCGCTGCAGCGTCTC
>NZ_NCST01000101.1 GCF_002088975.1 Henriciella aquimarina | reverse complement strand
TCGTGATCGGCGGTGGTCAGGCGGGTGCGCAGGCGGTGCAGTCGCTGCGGCTGTTCGGCTATGAAGGCGCGATCACCCTGGTCGGCGACGAGGCGGCGCTGCCCTATCAGCGCCCGCCGCTGTCGAAGGCCTACATGAAGGGCGAGCTCGGCGAGGAACGGCTCTATTTCAAGCCTGCCGCCTGGTATGAGGACAACAAGGTCGAGACGCTGCTTTCCCAGCGCGTGGAGTCGATCGACCGTTCGGCGCGCGAGGTGCATCTCGAACATGGCGGCCACCTGGCTTATGACGCGCTGATCATCGCCACCGGCTCGCGCCCGCGGCCCGTGCCGGTCGAGGGGGCGGAACTGAAGAATGTCTTCGACCTGCGCACCCTGGCCGATGTCGAGCATATCCAGCCAAAAATGATGGACGGCCAGAAGCTGGTCATTGTCGGGGCGGGCTATATCGGGCTCGAGGCGGCCGCCGTGGCGCGCCAGCTCGGCCTCGAGGTCACCGTGCTGGAAATGGCCGAGCGCGTGCTCTCGCGGGTCACCAGCCCCGTCATTTCCGAATTCTACCAGGACCTGCACAAGGAACACGGCGTCGATATCCGGCTCGGCGCGCGGCTCGACAAGCTCGTTGGCGAGGATGGCAAGGTCACCCATGCGGTGCTCGCGGGCGGCGAGGCGATCGAAGCCGACATGGTGCTGACCGGCATCGGCATCCTGCCGAATGTCGAGCTCGCCGAAGCGTCCGGCCTGCCGGTGCGCGACGGGATCATCGTCGACGAAGACGCGCGCACCTCCGACCCGCATGTCTTTGCCGCGGGCGACTGCACGGTGCGTCCGCTGGCCCATTATGCCCGCACGGGGCGGCTCGAAAGCGTCCACAACGCCATCGAGCAGGGCAAGCTGGCGGCGGCCGCCATCATGGGCCGAGAGCGCCCGAAGCTCGACTGCCCGTGGTTCTGGTCAGACCAGTATGACGTGAAGCTGCAGATCGCCGGCCTCTCCATGGGCCATGACACGGTCGTGGTGCGCGGCGACCCGCAGGCGAAGAAGTTCGCGGCCTTCTATCTGAAGGGCGGCCGGCTGATCGCCGTGGACGCGGTCAACAGCCCGCCGGAATTCATGGCTGCGAAAAAACTCATCATGTCAGGCGCCCATGTTGCCGCCGAGCGCCTGCGCGATACAACCCTATCAATGAAAGAGATCGCGGCCGAAATTGCCGCCTGAGGAGACCAGAAAGCCTATGCCGACCATTACCTATATCGACCATGATGGCACCGAACGCTCGATCGAGGCGAAGAATGGCGACACCGTCATGGAGACCGCTATCAAGAATTCGGTTCCGGGCATCGATGCCGACTGCGGCGGGGCCTGCGCCTGCGCGACCTGCCATGTCTATGTCGACGAAGCCTTCATGGAGAAGGTCGGCGAGCGTGACGAGATGGAACAGTCCATGCTCGATTTCGCCGAGAATGTGCAGGAGAATTCGCGCCTGTCCTGCCAGATCACGGTCAGCGACGAGCTGGACGGCCTGCGTGTGACGACCCCGGAGAGCCAGCACTAGGTGACGGCCTACAGCCAACTCATCGCCGGCCTGCGCCGCGGCACAGCCGGGCGCGTCGAGGCCCGCATCCCGGAAGACTGGATGCAGGGGCGCACCACCTATGGCGGGCTCACAGCCGCGCTGTGCCTGGAATCGGCGATGGAATGCGTTTCCGACATGCCGGTGCGGGCCGCCCAGGTGGCCTTTATCGGCCCGGTCGGCGGTGATGTGGTGATCTCGCCGACCGTGCTGCGGCGGGGGAAATCCTCGGCCTTCGTCAATGCCGACCTCGTCACCGAAGACGGCCTGATGGCGCGCTGCCTGTTCACGTTCGGGGCGAAGCGGGCTTCGAAGCTCGACCAGCGCTCGCGCCAGTGCCCGGATGTGAAGGCGCCGGACCAGTGCCCCGCCTTCTTCAGCGACCAGCGCCCGACCTTTGCACATCATTTCGATATCCGCCTGGCCGGTGGCCACACGCCGATGAGCGGGGCGGACCGGGGCGACATGACGATCTGGCTCTGCCACAAGGATGAAGGCGCGCTGTGGAATCCGACGACGCTGCTCTCGATTGCCGATGCGCCTCCGCCGGCGGCCATGTCGATGATGACCGAGCCGGCCCCGATCAGCTCCATGACCTGGATGGCGGAATTCCTGACTGACGACGTCGTCACCGAGGAAGGCTGGTTCCTGGCCCATCACGAGGCGCAAGCGACGAAAGACGGCTATTCAAGCCAGTCCATGCGGCTCTGGAACCGGATGGGCGAGCCGGTGATGATCGGCCGCCAGACGGTCGCCGTGTTCGGGTAGGGCGTAAGATCTGGACAACCCGCTTATGAAGGATCGGGCGCTTCGATCCGGGCGCAGGCCTGAAGTTCTCTTGCCGCCCACGTTAAAGGATATTCTTCCAGAACCTTGCAAACGCGGATGTCTGGCAGATGGGTCAGATCCAGTCGCAGCAGAACGTAACTTTCATCCACATTGATGATGTCATGTATGGGAAGTCCAAGCTTGTGACGCATGACACGAAAGTCACCCCAGTCCGCTGGCCGCAGGTCGCTAAGGCCCTGAATTGACAATCTCACAGTGGTCAAACCGTCATTACCACCTGATTGTCCTTCAAATGGTGTCGCGCCGGTTCGGATTTCGCGGAAAAAAATGTCCGGCACGCATTCAGCGGGAATGTCTTCTGCCCGGACGTGGTCTACACTGGACGAGATAACCGAAATCCCGTCCACTTTCTCCAGTGCTCGGCAGGCCATTCTCGCCGATGTCTGAATGAAGCTGAATGTCCCGTTCTGCCAGCTACAAAAATCACGGTCTCTGGAGAGCATGAAATAGGGAAAGCTTGTTCGTCCGGCGCTTCTGAGTTCATCCGCATCCAGACGAACATCGAAATAATAGCAGTATTTGCTTCCCGCTTGAGGGCTGAACCGGTGATCGTCCAGCTGCTCTTGCAGAAACAGTCTGTTGTGGTCCTCCTCGGTAGACGACCCTGAGCCTCCACAGCCCACCACGATGATTGCAAAGATCAAGCAACAAAGGGCGCGAACATTCATACGCAAAGCTCTCTTCCGCCCCTTATCAGCTGCAGCCCCTACTCCTCACCTCGGCTCACCACCGCATCGAGCTTGGCGTATTTTTCGTCATTGCCGGGCGCGCCGGGCTCCATGCCTGTGAGTGTCAGCGTCACCGCGTCCGCGCCGGTGCCGGAGACCAGCACGCGCCGGAAGCTTTCACCGGCCTGCGGGAAACCGACATCCTCCTCACGGTAATCATAGCTCGTCTGGAGCGCAGTATTGCCGACCAGCCTGAAGGTCGCCTTCACCGGCAGACCGTAGGATTTGACCGCGCAGGACTGGCTCTCATCCAGCTGGATCTGCACGACGCCATCGACCATCTGCCAGACCGGCAGGGTCTTGTTCTCGAACATGGAGATCTTGTTCTCGGCGAGCTTGCCGAGCGGGGTGACGTCCTTCACCTCGAAGTCGGCGAAGGCCTGATTATTGTGAATAGCGGGCAGGCAATGGCCGAGGACGGCATCGGAGAAGGCTTTCACGCCGTCGGTCTGGCTGACCGCCGCGCCCGGCCGGCGCATGTCGAGGTCATCGGACGGTGTCGCACAGCCTGCGGCGAGGGCGGTGGAAATGGCGATGACAGCGATAGACCTGCGCATGTGTTTCTCCCTTTTGGGGAGAAATATAGCAGGCAAATGGATTAAGCGGCAAATGGCCGTCTAGTGGACCAGGGCGGCCTTGAGATCGGTCAGATAGTCGATCTGGGCCTGCAGGGCACCGGCATGCGCGCCGTCCTTGCCCTCGGCGAGGAGCTTTTCCTTCGCCTCTTCAAGCTGGGCATCGACCGTGGCCGCGTCCGTGGAGCCAAGATCGACGGCTTCTTCGGCGAGGATGGTGAGGCCGGCCGGTGTGACGTCGGCAAAGCCGCCGCGCACGAAGAGGCGCATCTTGGTGCTGTCGCCGTCGAGGACGCGCACGACACCGTTCTTCAGCGTCGTCATGAAGGGGGCATGGTTTGCCAGCACGCCGAACTCGCCTTCGGTGCCAGGCGCGATCACGTGATCGACTTCGCCGGAGAACAGCTCCTTGGCGGGGGAGACGAGCGAGAAGTGAAGTTTTTCGGCCATGCGCGGTGATCCCGTATCTTCATGCTTCGATCCCTGCTTTCGCAGGGACAGGCAGGCTCAAAAATTGCCGCCCTCACCCCTGAGCCTGTCGAGGAGTGAGGGCGTGATAAGCGGAAGTTGCCTAGGCTTCTTCCATCATCTTTTCGGCTTTCTTGATGGCCTGGTCGATGCCGCCAACCATGTAGAAAGCCTGTTCCGGCAGGTGGTCATACTCGCCGGCGATAAGGCCCTTAAAGCTCTTGATCGTGTCTTCGAGCTTGACCTGCTCGCCCGGCGAACCGGTGAAGACTTCGGCCACGTCGAAGGGCTGCGACAGGAAGCGCTCGACCTTACGGGCGCGCGCCACGACCAGCTTGTCCTCTTCGGAAAGCTCGTCCATGCCGAGAATGGCGATGATGTCCTGAAGCTCCTTGTAGCGCTGCAGGATTTCCTGCACGCCGCGGGCAACGTTGTAGTGCTCTTCGCCGACGATCATCGGGTCGAGGATCCGCGACGTGGAGTCGAGCGGGTCAACGGCCGGGTAGATACCCTTTTCCGAAATGGCGCGGTTGAGCGTCGTCGTGGAGTCGAGGTGGGCGAACGAGGTGGCCGGAGCCGGGTCGGTAAGGTCGTCAGCCGGCACGTAAATGGCCTGGACCGACGTAATCGAGCCCTTGTTGGTGGAGGTAATCCGCTCCTGCAGCTGACCCATGTCGGTGGCCAGCGTCGGCTGATAGCCCACAGCCGACGGGATACGGCCGAGCAGGGCCGAGACCTCGGAACCGGCCTGGGTGAAGCGGAAGATGTTGTCGACGAAGAAGAGCACGTCCTTGCCTTCCTGGTCGCGGAAGTATTCCGCTTGCGTGAGGCCGGTCAGGGCGACACGGGCACGGGCACCGGGCGGCTCGTTCATCTGGCCATAGACCAGCGTCACGCGGCTATCGCCTTCGAGGTCGATAACGCCGGACTCGATCATTTCGTAATAGAGGTCGTTGCCTTCACGGGTGCGTTCCCCCACGCCGGCGAAGACCGAATACCCGCCGAACAGCTTGGCGATGTTGTTGATCAGTTCCTGAATGAGAACCGTCTTGCCGACGCCGGCACCGCCGAACAGGCCGATCTTGCCGCCCTTGGCATAGGGGCAGAGCAGGTCGATGACCTTGATGCCGGTGACCAGGATCTCGGCTTCGGTCGACTGGTCGACGAATTCCGGGGCCGGGGCGTGGATCGGGTTGCGGACCTGGGTTTCCACCGGGCCGCGCTCGTCGATCGGCTCGCCGATGACGTTCATGATGCGCCCAAGCGTTTCCGGGCCGACCGGCACGCGGATCGGCTCGCCGAGGTCGCTCACCGGGTGGCCGCGAACGAGGCCTTCGGTGGAGTCCATGGCGATGGTGCGGACCGTGTTCTCGCCGAGGTGCTGAGCGACCTCGAGAACCAGACGGTTGCCGTTATTGTCCGTCTCAAGCGCGTTCAGGATGTCGGGAAGATGGTCTTCAAACTCGACGTCGACAACGGCGCCGATGACCTGCGAGATTTTGCCGGTCTTGCCGGATGCAGAGCTGCTCATGGAAGGCGTCTCCTTGGGAGCGGATGATGTTTTGGCTTTGGGAGCCGGCTTGGATTTCGCCGCCGGCTTGGGGGCAGATTCGGTTTTCGACGTGGCGGCCTTGATGGCGGGCGCCACGTCGGCGAGCTTCACGCCCGCGCGTTCGGCGGCCTGGGCCGGCTTGCAGACGCCGCAGGCGCGGGTGTCCTTCTGGCCCAGCGACTCGGCCTTTTCATCAGCCTCGGCAAAGGTCTTGAAGGGGCCGTGCCACTTGTCGTCGTCATTGCTCTGGTCGCCGCCGACGCCCTTGCCGTGATTGCAATAGCGGCAATCGCCGGCATGGATGCGGGCACGCTTGTTGGAAAAATGTTCGTAGACCCAGAAATCCATCGTCGTCTCCCTACAGGGCCTCCGCGCCGGAGATGATCTCGATCAGCTCCTTGGTAATCTGCGCCTGGCGGGCCCGGTTATACTGCAGCGACAGGTCGTCGATCATCTCGCCGGCATTGCGCGTGGCGTTGTCCATGGCCGACATCCGTGCAGCCTGTTCCCCCGCGCCGCTTTCGAGCATGGCGGAAATGATCTGCGTGTTGATGTAGCGCGGCAGAAGCGTCTCGAGGATTTCCTCCTGCGAGGGCTCATACTGGTAGATCGCGCCGTTGAGGTCGACCGTCTCGGCATCTTCCGGCGCTTCGGCCGGGATCAGCTGCTGGGCGACCGGCAGCTGGGTCAGCACGTTCTTGAACTGGCTGTAGACCAGCGTGGCAACGTCGAACTCCTCGTCCTCGAAGCGCGCGGTGATGTCATGGCCGAGGCCGATGCCGGCGTCGGTATAGTCATTCCCGCGGATCTCGGAGAGATCGACATGGCCGACGAAGAGGTCGGAATATTCCCGCTTGAGCTGCTCGCGGCCCTTTTTGCCGACGGTGAGGATCTTCACCGTCTTGCCTTCGGTGGCGAGCTTGCGGATGAGACTGCGGGCTTCCTTCACCACATAGGTGTTGAAGCCGCCGCAGAGACCGCGTTCGGCCGTCATGACGACGATGAGATGGGTCTGGTCCTTGCCGGTGCCCGACAGGAGTTTTGGCCCGCCAGCCCTGTCGCCCATGGAGCCGGCCAGGTTGGCCACGACGCTCGCCATGCGCTGGGCATAGGGGCGTGAGGCCGAGGCGGCTTCCTGGGCGCGCTTCAGCTTGGCAGCGGCCACCATCTGCATCGCCTTGGTGATCTTCCGCGTGGATTTCACGCTGTTGATCCGGTTTTTCAGATCCTTGAGGCTGGGCATCGCTCAGCTCCTGATAGCGTGGGCCAGATTAGGCGAAGGTCTTGGTGAACTCTTCGAGGGTTGCCTTGATGTCGGCATCGATCTCGTCGGTGAGCGCCTTCTCCTTGCGGATCTGGGCCAGCAGGTCCTTCTTCGCACCGCGAAGATGGCTCAGCAGCTCGCGCTCATAGCGGGTGACTTCCCGGGTCGGAACCCCGTCGAGGAAACCGCGCGTACCGGCATAGAGAACGACAACCTGCTCTTCCATCTGCAGCGGCGAGAATTGCGGCTGCTTGAGAAGCTCGGTCAGGCGCTCGCCGCGGTTCAGCAGGCGCTGGGTGGCGGCGTCGAGGTCGGAACCGAATTTCGCAAAGGCGGCCATCTCGCGATACTGGGCGAGTTCGCCCTTCATCGAGCCGGCAACCTTCTTCATCGCTTTCGTCTGGGCCGAGGAGCCCACACGCGACACCGACAGGCCGACGTTCACGGCCGGACGGATACCGGAGTTGAAGAGGTCGGTCTCGAGGAAGATCTGACCGTCGGTGATCGAGATGACGTTTGTCGGAATATAGGCCGACACGTCATTGGCCTGGGTCTCAATGATCGGCAGGGCCGTCAGAGAGCCCGAACCATGATCCTCGTTCAGCTTCGCCGCGCGCTCGAGCAGGCGGGAGTGGAGGTAGAACACGTCGCCCGGATAGGCTTCGCGGCCCGGCGGGCGGCGCAGCAGCAGCGACATCTGGCGATAGGCCACAGCCTGCTTGGAGAGGTCATCATAGATGATGAGGGCGTGCATGCCGTTGTCGCGGAACCATTCGCCGATCGTGCAGCCGGTGAACGGCGCAAGATATTGCAGCGGGGCCGGCTCGGAGGCAGTCGCCGTCACGATGACGGTGTAGTCCAGCGCGCCGCGCTCTTCGAGCGTCTTGACGACCTGGGCCACCGTGGAGCGCTTCTGGCCGATGGCGACATAGACGCAGAACAGCTTCTCGCTGTCGTCCTTGGCGGCATCGTTGGTCTGCTTCTGGTTCAGGATGGTGTCGATGCAGATCGCGGTCTTGCCGGTCTGACGGTCACCAATGACCAGCTCGCGCTGGCCGCGGCCGACCGGGATCATGCCGTCAATGGCTTTCAGGCCGGTCATCATCGGCTCGTGGACGGATTTACGCGGCAGGATGCCCGGCGCTTTCACGTCGACCCGGTTCCGCGAAGCGACGTCGGGGATTTCGCCCTTGCCGTCGATCGGCTCACCCAGCGGGTTCACGACACGGCCCAGCAGGCCCTTGCCGACCGGGGCGGCCACAATCTCGTTGGTCCGCTTGACGTTGTCGCCTTCCTTGATGCCGCGGTCGTCGCCGAAAATCACGACGCCGACATTGTCGGCTTCAAGGTTGAGGGCCATGCCCTTGATGCCGCCGTCGAATTCGACGGTTTCACCGGCCTGGACATTGTCGAGGCCATAGACACGGGCGATCCCGTCACCGACGGACAGGACCTGTCCAACGTCGGAGACCTCGGCCTCGACACCAAAATTCTCGATCTGGGATTTCAGGATACCTGAAATTTCTGCAGCGCTGATGTCCATTGAGCCCCTAAGCTCCCTTCATGGCGGTGTTCATACGGTCAAGTTTGGAGGCGACGCTGGCATCGATCAGGGTCGATCCGACGCGCAGCTGTATGCCGCCGATGAGGTCAGCGACGACCTCGGTTTCCAATTCGATGTCGCTGCCTACAGCTTTTGCCAGAACGGCTTCAAGTTTCTGGCGCTGTTCAGCGGTCATTTCTTCGGCGGTGCGGGCGATGGCACGCTTCACACCGCGGTGACGGGCATAGAGCTCGTCGAAGTGGCCGGCCGCGTCGAGGATTTCATCCGAGCGGCCATTCGAGGCCATGGTGGCAAGAAAGTTGGAGACGAGCTTGCCGAGGCCTGCCTTGTCGGCAAGGGCGACGAGCGCCTTTGCCTTTTCCTCGCGCCCGAAGGCGGGAGATTCCAGAAGCAGGGTAAGATCTTTGCTGCCCTTCGCCATGGCGAGGACATCCTTGAGATCGGTGGCAACCGTTTCGAGCGCGCCTTTTTCTTCGGCGAGGTCGAACAGGGCGCTCGCATAGCGGCGCGCCGTTTCATTGGCATGGGAGGCGGAAGATGCGGCCAAGACCTTTTTCCGTCTGTTGAGGGCAGGCGCCCGAGGAGTTGAACACGATTAAATGGGCTGGCAGGCGGATGCCCCAACCCGATGCTTGGAGGGGCGCTTAGCACTTCGTTTGGAGGCTGACAACATGGGGGCAGCGGTAGAGTTGCGACCGATTGGCACTTTTGTGCGCTAAAGGAAGGAATACGGATCAATATCCGCCGAGACCCGGACCGCGGATGGCAGCTTCATCGCGCCAAGCCAGGCGGTCATGTAGGCCGACAGGTCGATGTCGCGCGCGCTTGTCACGAGAAAGCGGATCCTGTGGCGTCCGCGCAGGATGGCGATGGGGGCCGGGGCCGGGCCGTAGACGGTGACGCCGTCCCCGTTCGGGGCCGCCGCCCCGGCAATTTTTCCGGCTTCCGCGATCATCTCCGCCGAGGGCGCCGACATGATCAGGGACGCCATACGCCCGAAGGGCGGCAGGCCCAGCTCGGCGCGGACATCGCGCTCGATCTGCAGGAATCCGTCCCGGTCCCCGGCCGCGAGCGCGATCATGGCGGGGTTTTCCGGGCCATAGGTCTGCACCAGGGCACGGCCCGGGCGTTCGGCGCGGCCGGCGCGGCCCGCCACCTGGGAGAGGAGCTGATAGGTCCGCTCGCCCGCGCGCAGATCCCCGCCCTTCATCGAGCTGTCAGCATCGACAATGCCGACCAGGGTCAGGTTCGGGAAATTGTGGCCCTTGGCGACGATCTGGGTGCCGATCAGCACATCGATCTCGCCATTGGCCATGCGCTCGACGATCCCGCGCGTATCCTCGCCGGTCTGGGCGGTGTCGGAGGAGAAAATCTCCACGCGCGCCTGTGGCAGCAGCTGGCGCACTTCCTCCGCGACGCGTTCGACGCCGGGGCCGACGCCCATCAGCGAATCCTTCGCCCCGCACATCGGACACGCCTTCGGCTTCGGCATTGACCAGCCGGTGAGGTGGCAGACGAGCCGGTTGGTGTAGCGGTGCTCGGTGAGCCAGCTTTCGGTCGCCGGGCTTTTCAGCCGTTCGCCGCAGGCCTTGCAGATAACCAGCGGCGCATAGCCGCGCCGGTTCAGGAAAAGCAGGCTCTGCTCGCCAGCCGCGAACGTCTCCTGCATGGCGTGGGTGAGTTTCGAGGAGAGCCAGTGGCCTTTTTCGGGCGGATCGGTGCGCAGGTCGACCAGTTCGATCTCCGGCAGTTTCGCCGCGCCGGGCCGGGCCGAGAGCTTCAGGCGCTGATACCGCCCGGCCTCGGCATTCACCACGGTTTCGAGCGCGGGCGTGGCCGAGGCGAGGATGATGGCGGCGTCCTCCAGCTTGGCCCGCATCACGCCCATGTCGCGCGCATGATAGGTGACGCCATCCTCCTGCTTGAAACTGGTGTCGTGCTCCTCGTCGATGATGATGAGCTTCAGATTGCGGAAGGGCAGGAAGAGGGCCGAGCGGGCGCCGATGACGATGCGCGCGCGGCCATGCGCGGTCTCGCGCCAGGTGCGCCGGCGTTCGGCATCACTCAGCGATGAGTGCCAGGGCGCGGGCGGGGCGCCGAAGCGTTCCTCGAAGCGTTTCAGCACCGCTTGCGTCAGCGCGATCTCCGGCAGGAGGACCAGCACCTGCGCGTCGTCTGCCTTCGACAGCGCCTCGGCGATGGCCTCGAAGTAAACTTCCGTCTTGCCCGAGCCGGTGATGCCGTCGAGCAGGAAGGGCTGGAAGCCGCCCTCCGCAATCTGCGCACGCAATATCTCACCGGCCTCGCGCTGTTCGCCGGTGAGGTGGTCGCCGCGGCCGAAATTGGTCGGCGGCGGGTAGGGCGTGTCGGTCTCGACCTCGCGGGCCTCCAGCGAGCCGGTCTCGACAAGGCCCTTCACCACGCCGGGCGAGACCCCGGCGGCGCGGGCGAGTTCCGCCGCACTGGTCGGGCCGATGTCGCGCGCGGCATCGAGCACTTTCACGCGCGCATCCGTCATGCGGTTGGAGCGGTGGCCGGTGGGCACATAGAGCGTCTGGGTGGGCGAGGGCCGCAAGCCCCCACGGGCGCGCAGCACCATGGCCAGGACATGGCCCGGATGAGCGACATTGTAGCGCGCGGCAAAGCCGATGAATTTGCGCATCGCTGGGGTCATGGGCGGGACGGGGAAGACGTCGAGAACGGCTTTCAGCTCGCGCTCATCGTCGGGCGCGCGCTCCTTCACCTCCCAGACGACGCCGGTGCGCTCGATCTTGCCGAGCGGGGCGCGAACATAGCTGCCCGCTTCGACGGCCAGACCTTCGGGAATGGCGTAGTCGAACGGCTCGGGCAGGGGCAGCGGGAAGAGGATGCGCGCGAGTTTCATGAGTCTTGAGAGGTTTAGTCGCGTGAGCTGATTCCGTCACCCATCAGGTGCGGCGAGCGGCGGTCTCCCGCGCAGGCGCGGATGATAAATCCCCCCTTAAGACATCGCGCTGACACTCCGGGCCATGGAAATCCTGTCTGCTTTTCTCGAGCATGTCCGCCAGCAGCGCCGGCTGGCCGACAATACGGTCGAGGCCTATGGCCATGACCTGCGCCGCTTCTTCGGCTTTCTCGAGGAGCATCTCGGCCAGGAGGTGGCCATCAAGATCTTCCGCCACCTGCATGCCAGCGACATCCGCGCCTTTCTGGCCAGCCGCCGGCGCGAGGGGCTGTCGGATGCCTCGATTGCGCGCGTGCTCTCGGCCATCAAGACCTTCTATCACTGGCTCGACAATCATCACGGTATCGAGAACCCGGAGATCGCCTTTCTGCAGGGGCCGAAGCGCGGGGCACGCCTGCCGCGACCGGTCTCGATCGCCGCGGCGCGCGACATGATCGAGACCGCCGACGCCTTCGCCGAAGAGCCCTGGGTGGCCGCGCGCGATGCCGCCGTGCTGACGCTGCTCTATGGCGGCGGGCTTCGCATTTCCGAAGCACTGGGCCTGAATGGCGATGCGGTCCCCGCGCCGGAGCGGCTGCGCATCACCGGCAAGGGCGGCAAGACCCGTATCGTGCCGCTGATCCCGGCGGTGCGCCAGGCGATGGGCGAGTATGCGCGGCTCTGCCCGTATCCGCTGACGAAAGAGACGCCCTTCTTCTACGGCGTGCGCGGCAAGCGGCTGCAGGCGGCCATCGTCCAGAAGAATGTCCAGGTCCTGCGCGGCGCGCTCGGGCTGCCGGAAACCGCGACCCCGCATGCGTTGCGCCACGCCTTCGCCACGCATCTCCTCTCCCACGGGGCCGATTTGCGCGCGATCCAGACCCTGCTCGGCCATGCCAGCCTGTCGACGACGCAGGTCTATACCGGGGTCGATTCCGAGCGCCTGCGGGCCGTTCACAAGGCCGCCCATCCGCGCGCCTGAAACGAAACCGCCCCAGCGCGGTTATCTTTTGTATGCCCACGACAGAAGAGCTGGCCGAGAACAGGACCGATCTGGCCGAAGACCGGACCGACTATGCCGAGGATCGCACCATCCTCGCCAATGAGCGCACCTTTGCCGGCTGGATGCGCACCGGGCTGGCCTCGGCCGGCATCGGGCTCGGTTTTCAGGCGATCTTCCGGGCGGTCGAGCCGACCTGGCTGGCCAAGCTGGGCGCGTCGATTTTCATCCTGATCGCAGTGATCGTCTTCTATCTCGCCTATCGCAAGGCCTGCGACCTCGCTCAGCGCATGGAAGCCCACAATGCGGAGCCGATGAGCCATATCGCCTATGGCACGATCACCGCGCTGTTCGCTGGCGGCACGCTCGCGCTCGGCGTTCTGCTCTGGCTGCTCTGACGGGCGTGTCGTTGACAGCTGCGGCAATGCGCTGAACAAGCGCGCGGATGCCTGTCTGGATTCCCATCACCTTTGCGGCGGCCTTTCTGCAGAATCTGCGCTCGCTGCTGCAGAAGAAGCTGCGCGCGGAACTGAGCGTCTGGGGGGCGACCTCGGCCCGCTTCATTTTCGCGGCCCCGTTTGCGGTGCTGGCGGCGTTGATCGTCTGGCAGGCAAGCGGGACAGGGGTGACCCCGCCCGGCGGGCATTTCTTCCTGATGATGGCGATTGGCGGGCTGGCCCAGATCGTCGCGACGGGGTGCATGATCCACCTCTTCTCCCACCGCAACTTCGCAGTCGGGACTGCTTTCACCAAGACCGAGGTGTTGCAGACGGCGCTGTTCAGCCTCGTCCTGCTTGGCGAGGGTATCAGCCTTTCCGCCTTGCTCGCCATTGTTGCCGGGCTCGTCGGCATATTGCTGATCTCGCTGCCCACCGAGGCGGGACGGTCGCGGTTCGCGCTGGACGGACGGATCGTCTACGGCCTCATTTCGGGCGGGCTCTACGGGCTTTCTGCGGTGTGTTTCCGCGGTGCGTCGCTCTCGCTCGGCGACGGGCCGGCGCTGGTGCGCGCCAGCCTGACGCTCGCCGCCGTGCTGGTGTTTCAGGCGCTGGTCATCGCGGCCTGGCTGAAACTGCGCGAGGCCGGCGAGCTGACCCGCATCTTCGCGGCCTGGCGGGTGACCGTGCTGGTCGGCCTCGTCGGGATGACGGCCTCGCTCGGCTGGTTCACGGCGATGACGCTGGAAAATGCCGCGCATGTTCGCGCCGTCGGTCAGGTCGAGATCATCTTCACGATCGCGACCTCCTGGTTTGTGTTCAAGGAAACCATCAATGCGCGGGAATTTGCCGGGCTGACCGTTCTGACGGGCAGCATCCTCGCGCTCGTCCTGATGGCGTGATCAGGCTTTGCGGGCAAGGCCGAAGCGCTTGGCCATGATCCCGTCGACCATGCGTTTCGGCAGGCGGGTCGGGATGATCCAGTTGGTGAGTTTGTCCGGCACCGGCGCATAGCGCGCCTTCGGCTTGTCCCTGGTGAGTGCCTTTTCGATGGTCTCGCCGATCACTTTCGGGTCGAGGCCCTCGCGTCCGCCCTTCAGCATGACATCGGCGAACTGCTCGATCGGTTTGGCCCAGACCGTATTGGCGTAGGGCTCATGCCTGTTCATGTCCTCGGCCTTGTCCCAGATCGGCGTCTTCACTGAGCCCGGACCGATGGCGATGGCGTCGATGCCATAAACGAGAAGCTCGCGGCGCAGGCTGTCGGTCAGCGCTTCGACGGCATGCTTCGTCGCGGCATAGGCCCCGAGGAAAGGCGCCGACAGCCGCCCGCCGACGGAGGTGATGTTGACGATCCGGCCGGGCTCGCCGGTGCGGGCCTCGTCCATGCCGAGCAGCGGCAGGAAGGCTTGGGTGGTGCGCATCAGGCCGAAGACATTGACGTCGAAATGCTGCTGGAACTCGTCCATGGGCTGCAGCGCCAGCGGGCCCATATTCGCGATGCCGGCATTGTTGACGAGCCCGTCCAGCGTCTGGCCCTCCAGCGCCTTCGAGACGGTCTGGACAGCCGCCTTCACCTGGTCGGGCTTGGCGACATCGAGGATGAGCGGGTGGATGTTGGCGTTCGCGGCTTTGAGCGGTTCGCCGTCTGAATGCTTGCGCACCCCGGCATAGACGCGCCAGCCCTGGCCGGCCAGATATTCGGCGGCGGCCCGGCCGATGCCGGTTGAGGCGCCCGTGATCACGACGGTTTTCATCTTCAAGCTCCATAAGCTTTCAGACCGGAAGGTCTGCTATTGCATGTCCGGAGTCCAGATAAGGCGGAACTGCTCGAAGACGATGGGTTCGATGGCGGCAAATACCGTGCCCTCGCGCGCGCATTCGCGGCGGAAATAGGCCAGATGCGCCTGGCGCCAGGATTCGAGGGTCCGGTCGCCTTCGCCCTCGATATAGGCGAACTCTTCCGTCGCGGTGTTGAAGGGCGCGATGTTCACCGCCGTCGTCTCGATGACGCAGGCGGGCCGGTCGGCCCCGTCCAGGATCATCGACAGGTCGCCAGCCGCGGGCGGGCGCTTCTGCTCGAGCTGGAAGAGTTTGAGCCGGGTCGCCGTCGCGCGCTTGGTGCCGGCGAGCACCAGGTCCAGAAGCTCTGCGGCCATGTCCGGGCTGTCGCCAAAAGCAAAGATGTCGTGGGGTTTGCGCTGGTCGCCTGTTTCGGTTTGAAAGCGGTCCCAGAACGCCTGCTGGTCAGGCGTCATCCTTGCCACCCCTGATGACGCGGAAGGCGGGACGTTTGGCCGGCGGATCCTCGCTGGCCTTTTCGGAGGCGGCCTTGCGGGCGGTATCGCCCCGGTCGGGCAGCTCGCTGCCGCGGATCACGCCGAGCGCCGGGCGCTTCGGCCTGGGCTCGGGCGGCTCGGGCGGGTTGTCGTCTTCGGTGTCATCGTCGATCTGGCGCACGCGGGGGCTGTAGGCCGGTTTCTTCTTCGCGCCAAGCGGCTTGCGCGTCTTGAAGCCGCCGCCCTTGCCGCGGGCCTTCTTGTCGATCTCGCGCAGTTTCTGGCTCTGCAGCGCCGACATCGGGTCTTCGAGACTGCCTTTCTCCGGGTCCGCGAAGGCCGAGCCATAGGTCTCGATGCGCTCCTCGACCTCTTCCAGGAATTCGCGCTCCCAGTCCGACAGCGGCGGGCCCTCGCCGCGCTCGGCAAGCTCGGCCGCCTTGCGCAGCTTGCGCAGGGCCTTGCGTTTCTTTCGCTCGTCGATCTCGCGTCCCATGGTTCGCGAAATCTAATCAGGTTTGGGCGGAATACAAAGGGAACGCGCCAGAGGTTGTGTCCGGTCTGTCCGGAACGGGTTGCGGAAACGGTGCGATACCCCAGATGACGGGCGGTCAACGGGCGAGATAGCCGGCACAGGAAAGGGCGATCTGGATGAGTGTACAGTACGATTTTTCGGGACAGGTGGCCCTGGTGACAGGGGCCGCGTCCGGCATGGGGCTCGCCACGGCCAGGGCCTTCGCCGAGGCCGGGGCCGCCGTCACGCTGGCGGACCTTGGCGGCGAGGCGCTGGATAGGGCGGTTGAGGCGATCACCACCGCCGGCGGCAAGGCGATGGGCGTGGCCTGCGATGTCACCGATGAGGCGCAGGTGGCCGCCACGGTGGAGCGTACGGTGTCAGACTTCGGGCGCCTCGACATGGCTTACAACAATGCCGGTATCCAGGTGCCGACCACTGATGTCGCCGACCTTACCTATGAGGATTTCGAGAAGGTGAACGCCGTCAATTATTGCGGCGTCTGGGCCTGCATGAAGCATGAGCTGCAGCACATGCGCGGGCAGGGCAGCGGTGCCATCGTCAATTGCTCGTCGATTGGCGGGCTGATCTGCAACGATTTCGGCATGGCCGCCTATCATGGCTCGAAGCACGCCGTTATCGGCATCACTCGCAGCGCGGCGCTGGAGTATGCCGGCCGCGGCATCCGCATCAATGCCGTCTGCCCTGGCACGATCGCCACGCCGATGGTGACCGGCATGCTGGAGAAGGGCGAGCTGAAAGAGGAGGATCTGCTGGCTTCCATCCCGCTCGACCGGCTGGGCCAGCCTGAGGAAATCGCCAGCACGGTGCTCTGGCTCTGCAGCCCGGGGTCGTCCTTCGTGACGGCCCAGTCGATCTTCGTCGATGGCGGGTTTGTCTGGCAGTAAGGCGTCGCTGCGGCGATAAAATCCGGGCCGGTTTGAACGGATTACCAAGCGGCACGTTGTCCTCCGTACAGAAACGGAGGAGCGCGTTGTGGCCGAGCAGATCGAGACGGGGTGCTGCATTGCCGGGGGCGGCCCGGCCGGGATGATGCTCGGCTACCTGCTGGCGCGCCAGGGGATCGACGTCACCGTTCTCGAAAAGCATGACGACTTCCTGCGCGATTTTCGCGGTGACACCGTTCATCCCTCCACCATGCAGGTGCTGCACGAGCTGGGGCTGCTGGAGGCTTTCCTTGAGCGCCCGCACGAGCGCACCGAGAAGGTTTCGCTCTATCTCGAAGGCAAGCCCTACAAGATCGTCGACTTCCGCTATTTGCCGGTCGAGGCGCGTTATGTCGCCTTCATGCCGCAATGGGAGTTTTTGGATTTCCTCGCCGATGAAGCGCGCAAGCTGCCAAACTTCCGGCTGATGATGTCGACCGGGGCCGATGAGCTGCTGGTCGATGAGGGCCGGGTGTGCGGGGTGTGGGCGACGAGCGGCGAGATGACATATGAAATCCACGCCCCGCTTGTGGTCGCCGCCGACGGGCGGGCCTCGACGCTGCGCGAGGCGGCCGGCCTGGCGCTTGAGGAAAAGGGGGCGCCGATCGATGTGCTCTGGTTCCGCCTGCCGCGCCAGTTTGAGGAAGGCGGCAACCAGTCGCTCGGCTATGCCCGTGCGGGCGGCTTCCTGGTGACGATCAATCGTGGCGACTACTGGCAGTGCGCGCTGATTATCGAGAAGGGCTGCGAGGCCGGGATGCGCGCCGCCGGAGTGGAGGCCTTCCGCTCCCGCGTGGCCCGGATCGCGCCGCACCTGCAGGGTGCGGTCGAGGCGGTGACCAGTCTGGACGAGGTGAAATCGCTGGATGTCCAGGTCAGCCGGCTCAATTGCTGGTGGCGCGAGGGCTTTCTCGCCATCGGGGACGCCGCGCATGCCATGTCCCCGGTCGGCGGGGTGGGGATCAATCTCGCCCTGCAGGATGCCGTGGCGGCGGCGCGGATCCTCGAAGCCGACCTCAAGGCCGGTTCGGTGCGCCACGAGACGCTGGAAGCGGTGCAGAAGCGGCGCGAATGGCCGGCCCGGATCACCCAGTCGGCGCAGATCTTCGCGCATGAGCGCATCCTCACCCCCGCGCTGAAGGCGAACGGAATGCTGAAACCGCCGCTTTTCGTGAAGCTGCTGAATGCGGTGCCGATGCTGCGGCGGCTGCCGGCGCGGGCCATCGGGCTCGGCCCGCGCCCGGAACACTGGCAGGGCGACTGACTACATCTCGCCCAGTGCGATCATGTAGGTTTCCAGCAGGCTTTCCTGCTCCTGGCGCTCCTCGCGGTCCTGCTTGCGCAGCTTGATGACCTGGCGGAGGATCTTGGTGTCATAGCCCATGGATTTCGCCTCGGCATAGACATCCTTGATCTGGTCGGCGACTTCCTTCTTTTCCTCTTCCAGACGCTCTACGCGCTCCACCGTCAGGCGCAGCTTCTCGCGCGCGGCATCAGACAGCTTTCCGTCTTCCATGGGTCTTGCTCCGGTTAACCTTCTCGACGAGGGCGGGTTCTAGTGTTTCGGCGCGGCCTTGGCGACCCCTCAGAACACATCTTCACGCCATCTCGCGGCATCCACACGGATTTGTGTGTCGACGGCGTTAATGCGCCGCCTATATCAGCCGCATGACTGGATTTATTGACAGGATTTCGAGACGCGGTGTTCTGCTTGGCGGTGTGGCGGGCACGATCCTCGCGGCGTGTACGAACGGCAAGGGCCAGGCCGAGGAGGCCGTCGCGGCCGAAGCCCAGTATTCCGACACCGAATGGCGCGCGCTGAGCGAGGCCGACTGGCGCGAGCGTCTCTCGCCGGAGGCCTTTGCCGTGCTGCGCAAGGAAGACACCGAACGCGCGCACACCTCGCCGCTGAATGAGGAAAAGCGCGAAGGCACTTTCCACTGCAAGGGTTGCGACCTGCCGCTGTTCAAGTCGGACTGGAAATATGAAAGCGGCACCGGCTGGCCGAGCTTCTGGAGCTATATCGAGGGCAATCTGGCCACCAAGCCCGACAACAAGCTCTGGATGGAGCGCACCGAATATCACTGCGCGCGCTGCCTCGGCCATCAGGGCCATGTCTTCAATGACGGGCCGAAACCCACGGGCCTGCGCTATTGCAACAATGGCGTCGCACTGACCTTCAAGCCTGCCTGAATTTGAGCTGGCCGGGCCGATTTGTTAAACTCGGCGCATGGCTGAACGTGAGACATTCCACTCGTGGTGGCGCGGCGTTCCGCTCGAGGAGCGGCCGGGCCTGAAGGTTCTTTTCGGCATCTTCCTGATCGCGATGACGCTGGCGGTGGCAGCCTTCGCGTCGCCCTATTTCGTATAGGCGCTCTGGCGCGGGTTTTACGCCGCGCCGGACCTGCACCTGTCAGCCGCCAAAAGTGGTGCCGTCGCCTTCTTCCTCGGTGAGCATGGTGTTCGGATTGTTCGGATCCTTGCTCTCATAGCCGCGCGCGTCGGGGCTGAGGAAGAGGTCCATCTGGCGCGGATCGACCGGTTTCTTGCGCGGTTTGCGGCCCTTTGTGTGGCGGAAATAGAGGTCGTCGGTGTGATCCTCTTCCGTCTTCTGTTTCTTCGCCGGTTTCGGCTTGTCGGGCTTTGCCTCGGCGGCCGGCTTCGGGGCGGATGTCTTCGCTGCCTTGCCAAGCTTCCAGTAGGTGACTGCCAGGACCGGCTGGCCGTCGGCATCCTCATAGGTCTGGATGAAGCCCTTCGCTTCGCCGGCTTCGGCCTGTTTCAAGAGGGCCGGCAGCGCGTCTGCGTCGGGTTTGATCCATTCGGTTTCCAGCGACAGGACCGGCGTATCCCCGGCCAGCGCCTCGGCATCATAGCGCGTGCGCGCGGCCTGACCGGCCCCTGTGAGGGCGTCGTCAGCCGTTCTGGCAAGGGGATAGGCAAGGCTCATGGGCGTGGAGCTAAGGTTTTTGGGCGCAGGCGTCCAGTTTTCTATCTCACCGCCTCCGGCGTCTGGGGCTGGGCGGCCAGCTGGACGAAGCGGCTGGCAGCGAGCCGGGCAAAGCGCAGCGTCACGGCCTTGCGCCGGGCGGCTGCGAGCGGGGTGACATCGGGCTCGCGCAGGACCGCGCCGCCGAACCCGTCGGCGACGATAAGGCCGGTCTCCTGAGGGATGAGCTCATGCGGGAAGCCGTGGCTGACGGCGAAATAGAAGCGGTCGCAGAAGGGGCGGTAGTCCGGCCACTTGCCGTCTGCGCGGAAATCGGCGACCGAGCTTTTCACCTCGACAATGGTGACCTCGCCCTTCGGCCCAATGGCGGCAATGTCGGCGCGGCGCCCATTTGCCAGCGTCATCTCGGTGACGCCGGCAAAGTTCATGTCGGCGAAAAGGCGCAGCACCCCACGGCAGATATCGCCGGCGCACGGATTGAGATGATCGTCAGCCATCGCCCTCTCCGGTCATGAGTTCCCGATCTGTTCCAAGCGTGTCACCGCCGTCCCGAAGCGTCAAGGCCAAAGGGCGGCGGAGGAGGCCACGCGGGCGCGCGGAGGCCGATTTATGATCTCCCCTCATGAGTACATTCACATTTGCGCCGGTTATCTGGCCCGCACCTCCACCCCAAATCACAAGGCGTTGGATCGGGCGGCTACCGCTGTCGGCCGGGACAGGGCGGCCCGCAAAGCCCGATCCGGACAGATGAATGGCTCGCAAGAGCCCTAGCCCTGCAAGAAAGGCAAGACACGATGATTTTGGACGAAACCTATACCCTGGCAAATGGCGTCGAGATCCCGAAACTCGGACTCGGCACCTGGATGATCGATGACGACAAGGTGGCCGATGCGGTTCGCGCGGCCGTCGACCTTGGCTATCGCCATATCGATACCGCGCAGGCCTATGGCAATGAGCGCGGCGTCGGCGAAGGCGTGCGCACCGCGAGCGTCGCCCGCGACAAGCTGTTCGTGACGACCAAGCTCGATGCGGGCATCAAGGACTATGACGAGGCGAAGGCCGCCATTGACGGTTCGCTCGAGACGATGGGACTGGACACGATCGACATGATGATCATCCACTCCCCGCAGCCTTGGGACAAGTTCCGCGAGGGCGAGCATTTCTTCGACGGCAACCTCGCCGCGTGGAAAGCGCTGGAAGAGGCCCTTGAGGCCGGCAAGCTGCGCGCCATCGGCGTCTCCAACTTCCAGGCCCCGGACCTCGACAATCTGATCGAGAACGGCTCGGTGAAGCCGATGGTCAACCAGATCCTGGCGCATATCAGCAACACGCCGTTCGACCTGATCAAGCATATCGAGGACAATGGCGTACTGGTCGAAGCCTATTCGCCCATCGGCCATGGCAAGATCCTCGACAATGAAGAGATCAGCGCGATGGCGGAGAAGTATGGCGTCAGCGTCCCGCAGCTCTCGATCCGTTACGTGCTTCAGCTCGGCTTTGTGGCCCTGCCGAAGACGGCGAACCCGGATCACATGAAGAGCAATGCGGCCCTCGATTTCGAGATTTCGGAGGCCGACATGGAAACGCTCAAGAATGCCAAGCCGATCAAGGATTATGGCGATGCGAGCGACTTCCCGGTCTATGCCAAGGGCACCTGAGGCCCGGCGGCACAGGTTCTTTGGACCCTGAAACGAAAACGCCCCCGCAAGTCGCTTGCGGGGGCGTCTTTTTGTGGTCTGGCTTCGTGAGCTTATTCGCGCGAGGCGAGCAGCATCAGGACGAAGCGGAACATGTTCACGAACATGATGAAGAAGTTGAGCGCGCCCCAGTTCGTCATCACGGCCAGGCTGCGGCCGTCATGGGCGAGCTGGTAATAGCCCTCCTTCAGTTCCTGGGTCTGCCAGGCGACGAGCACGGCCGAGAGCAGGGCGAAGCCGCCCGAGATCAGCCATTCCATGCCGGAAGACGGTTCCATGATGCCGAGCATCGGCAGGAACATGTAGACGACGGCGACGGCGAACAGTGCCCAGATCGCCATGATGGCAAAGCTGCCGATCGGCGACAGGTCACGCTTGGTCGTATACCCCCACAGCGACAGGGCGGCGAAGGCCGATGCCGTGATGAGGAACGCCTTGGTGATCGTCATATAGTTCAGCGACTGGGTGATGCCGCCGGCGGTCTGCGTGGTCATGCTCTGCTCAGCCATGAAGAAGTACACGCCGAGGCTGAGACCGATACAGGTCACGATCGCCCAGTAGAGTATGGCCGATCCGGTCGGCGACGGGTTCTTCATGAAGAACATGGACCCCATGATCAGCACCACCGGGGCAAAAGCCACCACATAGTAGAGCGGCGTGCCGAAGATGAGCGCCGTCAGCGGATCCCACGTGCCTGCCGCGAAGGCCAGCACGCCGGAGAGCGCGATGCCGATGGTCAGTTTCTGATAGACGCCGAGCATGAAGGACCTGAGGCCCTGATCGACGCTCGCATCCATTGACCTGCCACGGGCGACAGAAGTGTTGAAGTCGTTCATTAATCCCTCTTTCGAAAGGCCGGCATGAGATCATGCCGATTGTCGATAATATGGGCGAAATGCCCGCCTACTTCAAGGAAAACAGGTTGCTACAAGGTGACCGTCTGATTTTATCTGGTGACCAAAATGATAGGATTTGACTATGCAGGATACCAAGCGCCGGCTCGGCACCAGCGACCTCCATGTGACCGCCTGTTGCCTGGGCACGATGACATGGGGCGAACAGAACACCGAGGCGGAAGGCCACGCCCAGATGGATTATGCCGTCGAACAGGGCATCAATTTCTTCGACACCGCCGAAATGTATGCTGTCCCTCCACGCCCGGAAACACAGGGCTCGACGGAGAAGATCATCGGAAGCTGGTTCAAGAAGACCGGCAAGCGCAAGGACATCATTCTCGCCAGCAAGATCAATGGCCGCTCGCCGATGACATGGACGCGCGACGGGGACTTGCCGCTGACGCGCCAGACCCGGGCGCAGGTCGACGAGGCCGTCGAGAAAAGCCTGAAACGCCTGCAGACCGACTATATCGACCTCTACCAGCTGCACTGGCCGGACCGGCCGGTCGGCCTGTTCGGCGGGCGCATGAAGCAGGAACTCTATGAGACCGAGTATGAGCCCTTCGAGGACATCCTTGCCCATCTCGACAGGCATGTGAAAGCCGGGCGCATCCGTCATATCGGCCTGTCCAACGAGACGCCCTACGGGGTGATGCGCTTCATCGCCGAGAGCGAGGCGCGCGGCCTGCCGCGGGTGCAGTCGATCCAGAATGCCTACAGCCTGGTCAACCGCACCTTCGAGGATGGCGGCCTGGAAGAGTGCTGTGTGCGCGAGCAGGTCAGCCTGCTGGCCTATTCCCCGCTGGCGCAGGGCTATCTCACCGGCAAGTATCGCGACGGCGCCCTGCCGAAGGGCTCCCGCAAGCAGCTCTTCGACCGGCTGCAGCGCTATGAGACCCCGCCGGCGGAGAAGACGATCAACGCCTATGTCGACCTTGCGGCCCGGCATGGCGTGGACGCGGCGCAGTTCGCGGTCAGGTTTTGTGATTCACGGCCTTTCATGGGCTCCACCATCATCGGGGCGACCAGTCTCGACCAGTTGAAAGCGTGTATAGATGCGTTCCAACTCAACTGGACGGAGAGTATGGAAGAAGATGTGAATGCTCTTCATTTGCAACAACCATCGCCCTGTCCGTAAAGAAAAGTACTGTTTGACTTTCTGTTGTGGTGATTGCAGCATGTCGCCTGCTGCGCGAGTTGCAGTAGTGGGACGCACACACAAAACTGGAAGGGGAACGATATGGCTGATGCATCGGCCTATGCGGATAACGTCAAGAAATACGCCAAGGGATACAACCAGAAGGCAGCGGAGAAAATCGTCGGGCATCTCGGAATCGCTCTGAGAAACCGGGATTCCTCGCTGGTCTCCTGTTCGGACCAGGGCGAACTTCAACGTGTTCGCGAGAAATTCTGCCGTGGCAAGCTGGGCCTGGCGCAGAAAAACGACGAGATCGACGCCGCGATGAGCAAGGTCTGCGAGAAGATGAAGGCCGAGGGGGGCAACAAGTCCCGCGTCACCTTCTATTATCTGCTGGCTGAACATTTCGGCAAGCTGGACGAGCTCGCCAGCTAGGCTGCAGCGAGCGCGTCTTCACGGATTAGGAGATGCCCGGTCTTGATGGCCGGGCATTTTCCGTTTTGAAGTCAGGGATATGCTGACCCTGTTTGCCGCCTTGCCCGTGCCGGACGCCGTTGCCGAGCGCCTCCTGCCGCTCCAGACCGACCTCAAGGGGGCGAGCTGGCGCGAGCGCGAGCATTTCCATATCACGCTCGCCTATTTCGGCGAGATCAGCGAACCGGCCGCCGAGACGCTGGACGACGAGATTGGCGAGATCGCCTGTCCGCAATTCGACCTCGAGATCGAAGGCGTCGGCTGGTTTGGCCGCAAGGAGCCGCATGCCGCCTTCGCCACGGTAAAGCGCACGCCCGACCTTGAAGAGCTGTCCCGGCAGTGCCGCAAGATCGCCGGCCGGCTCGGCCTCGACAAGGATGCCCGGCCCTTCAAGCCGCACATCACGCTCGCCTATTGCAACAACACCCCGCTCGAGGCCGCCATGGCCTGGTCGGAGCGCTGGCAGGTCGTGCGCGCGGGCCCGTGGACGGCTGATCGCTTCCACCTGTTCGAAAGCATCCCGCGCCCCGGCAAGAAGAGCGTCTACGACCCGGTGGCGGAGTACCCGCTGGGGCTGTGAGCGGCGGATGCTGGCCGCATAACGCACCTCGCACTGCCCAAATTCCCCGCATGTCGCGAAGTATTCGCCAGCATTCGGCGTTTTTGAATGCCTCGGCGGTCGCCTTATGCCTCAATGCAAGGCTGCAGCCGCCACCGGGAGGCTCCCGCCGACATGTTCAGGTCTATCGCCACCATTGCCTCGCTCCTGCTTGCGACCGCGATCCTGTATGCCGGTAACGGGCTTCAGAACACGCTGCTGGCGGTGCGGGGCGATCTTGAAGGCTTCCCGACCGCCGTAATCGGGGCGCTGACCTCGGCCTATTTTGCAGGCTTCATTCTCGGCTGCCGCTTCGTGCCGGGGACGATCAAGACGGTCGGGCATATCCGGGCTTTCGTGGCCCTCGCTTCGGTCGCCTCTTCCAGTGCGCTGGCGCATCTGCTCGTGGTCGACGCGACCGCCTGGGCGGTGCTGCGATTTATCACCGGCTTCAGCTTTGCCGGGCTCACCATGGTGCTGGAGAGCTGGATCAATGAGCGGGCCACGAACGAAAACCGCGGCAAGATCCTCTCGATCTACCGGATGGTCGACCTCGGGGCGGTGACACTCGGCAATGCGCTGCTCGCCACGGCCTCGCCGTCGGGCTTTCACCTCTTCGTGCTGGTCTCGATCCTGATCTCGGTGGCGCTGGTACCGGTCGCGCTGACCCGGATCGACTCTCCGGCGCCGCTGGAGACGGCGCGGCTCGACATTGGCGAGCTGTACCGGACCTCGCCGGTGGGGGCTGTCGGGGCGGCAGCGACAGGGCTCGCCAATGCGGCGTTCTGGGGCGTCGCGCCGGTCTTCGTGCAGAAGGTCGGCTACGCGCCGGCGATGGTTGCCGCCTTCATGAGCACATCGATCATCGGCGCGGGCGTCTTCCAGTTCCCGATGGGCTGGCTCTCGGACCGGATCGACCGCCGCCTCGTCATTATCGGGAGTTCTGCGATGGGCGCAGGCGCGGCGATCCTGCTGGCCATGCTGGCGGGTGTTTCCTCGGGCGCGCTGCTGGGGCTGGCCTTCCTGTTCGGCGGCCTCATCATTCCGACCTTCGGGATCTGCGCGGCCCATGCGAATGACCATGCCGCGCCCGGCAAGGCGGTGGCGACCAGCGGCGGCCTGTTGCTGCTGCACGGCGTCGGCTCGACGGTCGGGGCGATGGCGGGCGCCGTTGCGATGTCGCTCTTCCACCCGGCGGCGCTGTTTATCTATATCGCGGTGATCTATCTCGTGCTCGCCGCCTTCGCCTTTGTCCGGATGAATGCCCGCGCCGCCGCGGACATCAAGCGGCCCTATATTCCGCTGGCGAAGAGCCCGCTGACACGCGTGTATCGCAAGCTCGTGCATCCAGGCCGGAAAGAAGAGACGCCGGCCGCAGAGCAGGCTTGAGGGGCTGGGCACAAAAAAGAAGTCCCGGCAAGCATTGCCTGCCGGGACTTGATGAGGACCTTTACAAGGTAAGCCCTAGTCTTCTGCGGGCGGGTTCTCCAGGCAGGCATAATAGTCGCCGCCATTGTCGGCGATACACCCGAAGACCTCGTTGTTCAGATATCTCCGCTGGCTGCTCATCTTGCCCGAATTGCTGAGGCCGCGCAGGGCTTTGCTGTTCTTGTCCCAGTCCGGATTACCACTGGATTTCAGCGGCGTGTTGTTCTGGGCTTCTTCCTCGACGGTCTGACCGTAAGGCATGATTGGCCGCGGGCTGCCAACCTCCTGCCAGAGGGCATCGACGTCCGCATTGTCGGCCGACCACAGGAATTTGTGATAGGCGATTGCGGCCATCAGATAGGGGTCGGCTGACGTCTCGCCGGTTGTGTCATCCCCGGCTTCCTCATCGCCGGTCAGGCCTTGCAGCCGCTCATAGGCGTCCAGCGACTCTTCAAGTGTCCAGGATCTCGTCGCAGGAATGTAGAACAGCCAGCCGGCCATGGTTCCGTGGTTCTTGCAGCGGGGATGGTGCTGATAACAGCCCGGCTTGGCATTCCAGTCGGCATCATGCTTCCCAAGAAAACCGATGAAGTCCTCATCGCCCAGCCGCAAGGCCTCGGCGGTCAGGCTGGTCGTGTATGGGGCTTCAAGGGTTTCGCTTGGTGGCATCCCATTCTCGAACATGGTCGCCAGGATCGCGCGATAGGCCGGCTCACCAAGGTTGGCTTCCAGGTGGGCCCGCAGTTTGGCTTCGTCATAGGTCTGCATCCGGTTGACCGGATAGCTCAGCGCGTCGGCCATCGCATTGGTATCGAAGCCCATAGCGATGAAGAGCGCCGCGGTATCGGCATCGAGATAGTCGACCGCCTCGCGGAAGCCGTTCTGGTCGATCATGTAGCCGTTTTCCATCAATCTCTGACGGGCTTCGGGCGGATCCAGTTGCGCAAGCTTGCTGGCACCGCTGTTGCCGCCGCCTTCGCCGCCGGAACAGGCTGGGATGACTGCAAGGACAAGCGCAGCACATGCTGCGGAAATGTAGGTTTTCATGGTGTCTGTTCCCCTTGAAAGCTTAACGCGGCCGGATGGTCGTGACGACCTGGGTCGGATCGCCGGCGCCATAGAAGATGACGGCCTGGAGTTCGTAATTCTCCGATGGCCAGACCAGCGTGCGCTGGCCCGGCTGGGCCGGGACCTGGCCAAAGGTGCTGAACCCGCCCGCCTTGGGGGCCTTGTTCCTGTCACTGGTCGGCATGCCATAGGTCGCCTTCAGCTCGTCCACCGTGTCGTCGACCGACTGGCCGCCGAGCTTCACGCGATGCTCGAGCGAGGTCACGGTTTCGCTGCTGTCGAGCTTGGCGACGAGCGTCTGGCCGGTCTTCAGGTGAACCTTGCACTCATCGCCGGCCGGGCTGCAGACAAGGCTGCCGCGCGGCAGCTCATCACGCAGGGTTTGCAGGGATCCGCCCGGCACCATGCCGAAGAGCGAGAGCGATTGCGGGCTGGCCGCGACAGCCGGTGCGGCGGCCGGCGCAGAGCCCTCAAAGGTCTCGAGGATGGCGCCATCATAGTCTCTGTACTGCCCGATATTCAGGACACGCGCTTCGGTAATGTTCGCGACAAGCATTTCGCCGTCGCGGGCGGTCAGGACAAAGTCGATTTCCATCGTCACCGACCGGTCGACATTGCTGCCGCGCTTTCGCGACGTCAGGAAGGCCTGCGCCTCGTCCTTGCTCATCTCGATGCCGTCGAGGATGTCCGAGTTCGAGAACTTGACCTTCAGCGTCTGGGGAAAGCTGCAGACGCTGCGGTTGGCCTCATAGAAATAGGCGGTCTTGGAAACGGGGTTGAAGGTGAAGACGCCTGCGTCGAAGTCGTATTCCCCGAACTCCTTTTTGGTGCGCAGCGTGAAGACATCTTCGAGATTGGCCTCGCCGACCCGGCCTTTCATCAGCTCGATGGTCTCGGTGCGTTTTTCGTCCTTGATGAACTCGTCTTCCCGCGAGCGCTGCCAGACCTCGTTGCGGTATTCGCGCATGTAGCAGTCGACATAGGCTTCATAGTCGAAATAGCTGTCGAGCTTCATCCAGGGATAAAGCAGGTTTTCATAGGTGAATTCCTTGGCGCTTGCCGGCGCGGAGAAGGCCATGGCAGAGCTGACGGTCAGCAACAGGGCGACGAGCCCTTTCCGCATCCATGCTGGTGTTTTTGTTCTGTTCTTATGCATGCGAGATCACTCCCTTTCTTATGCAATTGGAGAAAAGCCGGCAGGGCCTCCCGCGCTCTGGCGGAGACCGGTCCGGCATCAAGAAAATCCATGGAGAGAAGGCCACCCGGCATGCACCTGGCGAGCGGCGGAGAAAATGTCGCTGTCTGTCAGAGCGAGCGCCCCCGCCCCCTGTATTGCGCACAGCACATTCCCCTGAAATAGCCCCTGTTCGCGGGCGAACCTTGGTCAGGTAACATGAATGTAATGTGAACCCCAAGCCAGAAAGAACGAAAAATTGGCAATTCTGTTGCTGGCTCAACAGGGTAGGACGGAGGGAAACCGCTGGAAAAAGGCTGGACAATCAGCCTGGTGGAAGAGGCAGCCTTGAGCCCGTTTCATGCGAAACGACGTATAGCGGGAAGTATGGAAATGGCCCCTGCCGGGGGCATTCATTCCGTAAGATCAGTCGTGGAGGCGGCGGCTGCCGCCGCATTCCTCACGTATTTTCGATCCACTGGATCGAAAATTTTGCGAAGCAAACCCGTGGAAAATGGTGCCGCCTAGGTGACTTGAACACCTGACCCTCGCATTACGAATGCGATGCTCTACCAGCTGAGCTAAGGCGGCTGACCGTTAGAAGGCGCCTCCATACCGTTTGATGCCCCGGCCCGCAAGTCTGCTTTTCACAGCCATGCAGGGGCCATGTCAGTCCTCATCGGTCTC